>JACOWY010000058.1 GCA_016176555.1 Candidatus Chisholmbacteria bacterium
CCCCAAGAAGCACCAGCTTGCCCTCATCGCTAGCGGAGTCCTAGCCCTTTCGCCTTGGCATATCCAGTTGTCTCGTGTTGCGTTTGAAGCCAATCTGGCTGCCACCCTCAATCTCGCAGGCGTCTATTTTTTCCTTGCCTCTCGTCGCCATCCCTGGTTACTTATCGTCTCTTTAGTCTCCTTTGTCGCCACTGTCTATACCTTTAATGCCAATCGGCTTCTAGCCCCGCTCCTCCTTATCTTTCTCGCTGTATTGTTCTTTAAACATCTGTGGCACCATAAAAAACAATCGCTGGTAACAGCCCTAGTCGGAGTTTTGCTCATCCTGCCTCTTGTTCCTCACCTCCGCTCACCCGAAGGTAAACTCCGCTGGCACGAGGTCAATATCTTCTCAAATCTGGACATCATCATCACCAGCAACGAACGAATCGAACGGGACGGTGGGGGAGTGGTAACGAGAATAATCCACCACCGCTATTTGAGCTTTACCAAAGAGTTTCTCAAGCATTACTTCGATCATTTCCAGGGGCGCTTCCTCTTTCTCGCTGGTGACGGTAATCCCAGGCTTTCGACTCAAAACGTGGGCTTGTTGTATCTCATTGAACTGCCTTTCCTTCTCGTCGGAATCTACGCGCTAGTAAAAGGCAAACAAAAAACAACTGCCCTGGTTCTCCTCGGTTGGTTTTTACTTGCCCCCATCCCAGCTGCTACCGCCAGAGAAACGCCTCATGCCCTCCGTTCAATTTCACAAATTCCCACCCCCCCAATCATCAGTGCCCTTGGCCTAGTTTATTTACTGGGTCTAAGATCACCCCGGGGGTGGCTGGATAGACTCCCCCGGGGTGGAGTTCTAGTTGCTCTGTATCTTTTAAGCCTTGCCTACTTTCAAATCGACTACTATCGCTACTACCCCAAAGAGTACGCCGGCGAATGGCTCACGGCTTACCCCAAGTTAGTTGAATACCTTAGACATAATCCACAGGCACAAACAGCTCAAACCATTACCGTCGTTCCCGATTTAAATCGCCCCTACATTTATTTTCTTTTCTATAATGCTTACCCACCTGCTGATTTTGTCTCTTCTGTCGATCGCACTGGCGACGCTCTGGGACTCTTCACTGTTCACGGTTTTTCAAAATATCGATTTGAAAGAGTCCCCGCAGAAGAGATAAAAAGTGGCGATGTCTACGTCGTCAAAGCGCAAGATTCTTACTCTGGCTTTCAAAAGCTAACCGACATCGAAGATATCACCGGTAAACCCATTTTTACCGTCTTACAAAAATCATGACCAGAAGATATCTATCACTTATCATTATCGTGCTGCTCGCCAGCTTCCTGCGTCTCTACAAGCTTGGAGTCAATCCACCGAGCTTAGACTGGGATGAAGTTTCTTTAGCCTACAATGCGCAAAGTTTGCTGGAAACCGGCCGCGATGAATATGGCAACAGACTCCCCGCCACCATCCGTTCTTTTAACGACTATAAACCCCCTCTCTATACCTACGCTCTTATCCCTTCACTCTTTATCTTTGGCAGGTCTGATTTTGCCGTCCGCTTCCCCTCTGCCATAGCCGGCATTCTCACGGTTGTTATCACCTACTTTTTGGCCAAAGAACTTTTTCCTAATTTTTCACCTCGGGGGAGTCGTCAAGCCACACCCCCGAGGTGGCCAGAAGGACTCCTCGGGGGTGAAACCATTAGTCTACTAGCCGCCGTCTTACTGGCAATTTCTCCTTGGCACTTGCAATTTTCCCGCATCGCCTTTGAAGCCAATCTCGCCTTGCTGTTTTTTGTCTTGGGGATCTTTGCTTTAGTCAAAAGTCTGAGGGGTCCATGGTGGCTGGTGATTTCGGCAGCCAGTTTTGGATTGAGCCTGATGGCCTACCACAGCACCAAGCTCATCATTCCTCTCCTCGTAGTATTGCTAGCCGCTCCCCACTGGAAACGATTCCTTGCTCACAAAAAGTCATTACTCGCCGCCGCTCTAATTACCCTCCCCTTCGTTATTATCATCCTCCTGACTGTGGTCCAAGGCATTGGGCAGTCTCGGCTCGCTATGGTCAGCCTTCTTACCAAAGACGAGCTCCTGGATCAATCAATCCAGCGCCTCGAAAGCGACAACCTTTCTGTCTTCAGTCGTCTATTTAACCATCGCTACATCACTTACACCAGAGAATATTTGGGTGGCTACCTCGATCACTATAGTCCCAACTTCTGGTTTATCGAGGGCGACGGCAATGGCCGCCATCACGCCGTGGACCACGGCCTGTTACTCTGGTGGACAGCCCCATTTCTGCTCGTCGGCCTCATCGATCTTTTCCAACAGAACAGAACCTCACGTTGGGTCCTCCTGAGTTGGTTTATCGTTGCCCCTGCGGCTTCCGCCCTCACCTCAGGCACTCCCAATTCAGTCCGCGCTTTGTTCTTCCTGCCTACATTTGACATCTTCATCGCCTTAGGCATAGTCAAGGTCGTCCGTTGGCTGAAAACCAGTCCTCACCCCAAACACTTGCTTTGGCTGGGAATAGGGCTTTATCTGCTACTCACTATCGCCAATATCGGCCGCTACTTTTGGTACTACTATAAACACACTCCCATAGAGTCGGCTCCAGACTGGCAGTATGGCTACAAACAAATGGTGGAATATGTTGAAAGTCAAAAATCTAACTGGGACCGCATCGTCTTTACTACTGCTTATGATCAACCGTACATCTATGTCCTTTGGTATGGCAACTTCGATCCTAAAACCATCACCAATTCAGGCGAATTTGCCAAAGGTTTTGACAAATACACCTTTAGAACCATAAATTGGACTGAAGATCAAAAGCTCCCCCGCACTTTACTCATTGGCACTCGGGGTGAGATCCCCGAGACCGGAAAAAATGAGTGGCAAGTCTTATTTCCCGACGGTTCACCCGCTTTTATAGCCGTCGCCACCAACTCCTTATGAAATTCCTTAAAAGACACTGGCCATTACTTACCGTCGTCTTGATCAGTCTTCTGCCTCTAACCGCGCTCATCAAGCCCGGCATATATTGGGCTCACGACAGCGAATCACACCTCGTCCGTGTCGCCGCGTTTTATCAATCACTTAAAGAAGGAAATATAATTCCTCGCTGGGCAGGGGATCTCAACGCCGGTTACGGCCATCCCGTATTAATGTTTCTCTATCCTTTACCCAGCTACTTTGCTTCTCTAATTCATTTTCTCGGGTTTAGCTTCGCCGGCAGCATCAAGCTCTTGCTTGGCTTAAGTTACTTAAGTTCTGGAATCTTCATGTATCTCTGGCTTAGGCGACACTTTTCCAAAGAAGCCGCCCTCGTGGGTAGCGCAGTCTGGCAACTGGCTCCCTACCGATTTGTCAATCTCTATGTCCGCAATGCTTTAGGAGAACATACTGCCTTTTCATTCATCCCCCTCTTGCTTTTAAGCCTTCATAGTTTCGTTACCAAACCCTCCCTCCGCTCTGGCGTCGCCGTTTCTGTTTCGCTGGCTGGCCTGATTTTGGCTCACAACGCCGTCAGTCTCATGTTTCTTCCCTTTGCCGCCTTGTACACACTTATTTTACTGTGGAAAAAATCGTCTTCCACACTCATGCTGAGCTGGCAGCTTTTCCTCGCTGTCGTTCTCGGTTTTTCCCTCTCGGCTTTCTTTTGGCTCCCCGCCTTTTTTGAAGGCAAATATACGCTGCGTGACATTGTCACCGACAAAGATGAGTTCGCCCGTCACTTTCCCACAGTATCGCAATTAATAGTCCCTTCATGGGGATATGGAGTTTCCTACGAAGGACAGGACGATGACCTCTCCTTCCAAATAGGTCTTGGTCAATGGTTTATGTTTATAGCTGGCGTCGTGGCCCTAATCCAGTCAAAAAAAGTAGCTAATACAAACAGACTCCTGGGTCTTTTAGCCGTTACCGTCTTCCTTAGCAGCGTCTTTTTGCTTCTCGACGTCTCCACTCCAGTTTGGCGTGCCTTTACTATATTAAAAAAATTCCAGTTCCCCTGGCGCCTCCTCATCATCCCAGTTTTTGCCTCGAGTATCCTAGCCGCCCTAGCTACTACTTTAATCCGGCACAGTCGTAAAGTGATCATTGCCATTTTAGTTACCCTATTAGTCCAGAACTTTAACTACTGGAAGCCAAGAGGAGATTATCTTCCCCCAGAAGCTGAGATCATCAAAGACTATCTCGGCACTACCGACACCGGCGAAAGCACTCCCATTTGGGCTGTCCGCTTTCAAGAAAAACAGGCGGATAATATCCTGGGCGTTGTCCACGGAGCCCCAATTACGTACGATATCATCAGGCGAGAATCCGAAGTCCACGAGCAGACTATTACTGCCACCGTCCCCACCCAAATAGCCGAAAACACGCTTTATTTTCCCGGCTGGAGCGTCTACGTTAACGGCGAGAAGAAGGGCATTATCTGGACCGACGCCAACTGGCGGGGAGTGATTACTTATCCGGTTCCAGAGGGCAAAAGCTACGTCAAAGTTGTCTTTGAAGATACTAGGCTCAGAAAAATTACCAACGCGGTGACATTAGCAAGCCTCATCGTGGTGGTAATTCTTTTAGTTACTCCTAAAATACTAATGAAGAGAAATTATCAAACATGAAACAGTTTTTTCAAAAACATTGGTTGCCCCTCCTCAGCCTCATCATCTTCGGTCTCATTGGCAGTAAAGCTTTATTGCATCAAGGTTTCTATACCAGTCACGACGGCGAACACCAACTCGTCCGTCAGTATATTTTTGATCGCGCCGTAAACAATGGCCACTTCCCGCCGAGGGTCGACCGGCAACTCATGAATGGATTGGGTTATCCGCTGTTTACCTTTACCTACCAATTTCCTTTTTGGATCGGAGAGGTACTCGTAAAGTTTGGTTTTTCCATTCCCGATAGTATCAAAGGTGTATTTGTGCTTACTTACCTGGCATCGGGTATCACCATGTACCTATTTGCCGAGGAGAGATTTGGCAAGCTCGCAAGCTTTGTCGCTGGCTTTTTATACGTATGGGCTCCCTACCGTTTTCTCACCATGCTCGTACGGGCTCAGCTCGGCGAGCACGTCGCCCTCATGTTTATTCCCCTCATCTTTTGGTCGCTCAATAAAATAAATCACACCCGGGCGATCATCGGCTGCTTAAGCATTGCCGGCTTAATTTTGTCTCACAGCATGGTCACTCAAATGGCCGCCCTTCCCATCGGCTTATTTTTTGTTTTCCGCCTCCTGGAAGAGAAAAAGAAATTAGTCCTTCTCAAACATGCTCTCATCACCGCTTTTTTGGGCGTCGCCTTAAGTGTCTTTTATCTCATTCCGGCTACCGTTTATCGGGGAAACATCGTGGGCCTCAACCGCACGTTCTACGCCGAGCACTTTGTCACTCTAAGACAACTCATCTACTCACCTTGGGGATACACCTTTTCAGTTTTCGGCACTGAAAACGATGGCATGTCATTTCAAATTGGCATCGCCCAGTGGCTGGCGGTGACGCTTGCCATCATTATCATATTGATCGCTGTCATTCTGAGGCGTAAGCCGAAGAATCTCCTCCTCATTCCCATATCTTTATTCTGTAGTTTTACCATCGCCATATTCTTAATGACCGCAGCCAGTAGTCGGGTCTGGGAAAAAGGAGTCAGTAGCTTTCTCATCGTCGACATTCCCTGGCGCTTCCTCACCGTGACTACCTTTTCTGCTGCCGTGCTGGCTGCCTTCACCCTTAAACATCTCAACTCGAAGCTTTTGAAAATCAGCCTCACTCTTTTTCTCATGGGCATTGCCATCTACACCAACCGCAACCACCTGAGAGTCAACAAATATATAGACATCGACCCTCAATTTTTTACGCACTACAAAGGTACTTCCAATAGCTATGATGAATACCAACCAGTGGGCACCAGCGAAGCCTTACGTAAAATTGAAAATCTGCCCCCTGTCCAAATAACTGAAGGTGAAGGGGAGCTCACGCTTGTCGAAAACTTACCTCAAAAACTGTCCGTGAAAATAGAAAATCAGGCTGACGTTATCGTCCGCCTCAACACTGGCTATTTCCCTGGATGGCAATTGCTGGTCGATAACCTGCCTCAAGACATCAAAAGAGTTTTGAGCGACAACGTCCCTCAAATTAAGCTTTCCTCGGGCAATCATACTTTGAATCTTTGGTATGAGCCAACCCTTGTAATGAAATTCGCCAACATTCTCAGCCTCGTGGCCGTAGCTGCTATAACAAGACATCCAATTAAATATCTCATCAAGCGTTACAGCAGCCGGAGGCTGCTATAGTAGGGAGTGTCGTCTTAAGACTAAAAATTCACTATGGCCAACCCAAAAGCTAAGATCATCGTAGTCATGCCCGCCTACAATGCTGAAAGAACGCTTAAAAAAACCGTCGCCGCCATCCCTAAAGGACTCGTTAGTCAGATCATTGTAGTTGATGACGGTTCCCAAGACTCCACAGTTTCTCTAGCCAAAAAAATGGGCCTGACTGTGTTTACTCACCCGCGTAACTTGGGCTACGGCGGCAACCAAAAAACTTGCTACTGGGAAGCCCTCAAAGCCAATCCCGAGGTCGTTGTCATGCTCCACCCTGACTATCAATATGACGCCTCGCTCACCGGCGAACTTGTCCGCCCCATCGTCGAGGATCGCTTCGACGTCATGTTCGGCTCCCGCATCCGCACGCGCGATGAAGCGCTCGCCGGCGGCATGCCGCTCACCAAATACCTCATTAATCGTCTCCTCACCCCCATTGAAAACGTCATTTTAGGAGTAAACTTCTCCGAACACTTAAGCGGCTTCAGAGCCTATAGCCGAAAGGTCTTAGGGTCTGTGCCTTTTCAACGTTTATCAGATGATTTTGTCTTCGATCAGCAATTTATGGCTTCGGCCATCGCCCACGGTTTTAGGGTCGGCGAAATCCCCGTCCCTGTTCGCTATTACCACGATTCCTCTTCAATTCAATTTCTCCAAGGTAGCAAATTCTTATTCCAAACAGGCCTCACCCTAGTGGCCTACGTCTTACATCATTTCAAGATTGCCAAGTTTTCCATGTTCGAATAAGGTAAACCTATGAAATTGTCAGTCGTCCTCGCCACTCACAACGAAGCAGCAAATATCACCAACTGTCTTAAAAGCGTCAAATCCATTGCCGACGAAGTTATTGTCGTCGATGGTGAGTCTACGGACAACACCGTTGCCCTAGCCCGAAAGATCGGCGCCAAAGTCTATGAAGTAAAAAACCAACCTATGTTCCACATCAACAAACAAATTGCCCTGCAAAAAGCCGGAAGCACGTGGATTCTGCAACTCGACGCCGACGAAATGTTAGACGCCACTTTACGGCAGTCAATCCGGGGCGTATTGAAGTCAAATCCACCAGAAAACGGGTTTTACCTCAAGAGAAAGAACTTTTTTCTTGGCCGCCTGCTTAAAAAAGGCGGTCAATATCCTGATCCCGTCATCCGTTTAGTCCGCCGTGGCAAAGCTTACTTCCCTCAAAAAAGCGTCCACGACAGCAATCGCTACACCTCACTCACTGCCCAAAAACTCAAAGCCGACAGAGTTTCTCTCTCTTTTCTCAACTGGATTAACTACGTTGTTATCAAACCCACCGCTACCTTCCTCAAACTGTATCTGCGCCACCAAGGCTGGCTCGATGGTTTCCCCGGCTTTGTCTTTGCCCTCTTCTCCGGCCTCCATTGGCCGGTTGCCTTTATGAAGTATTGGGAATTGGTCAACGTTAAACCAGTAATTAGAAAATGATCATTCGGAGCTACTGGTTACAAAAGCTACCCAAACGATTAGGAAAAGGAATTTACGTGGTCATTGATGTTTGGGGAGCCACCACTAACCTTGCCATTATGCTCAGCCAAAAACCTAAGAAATTGTTGATTACGAATAAAGAACAGCTACCTCGGCTCCTGCGTCAATATCCCAAAGCGATTATTGTTGGAGAAAGTCTACGGGGAAACATTAAGTTTACTGTTTCCAATTTACCTAATGAGGTAGAGGCGGCCAACTTTAAAGATAAAATCATTGCCTTTTCCACCACTTCCGGCACCAAAGCCTTTGAGCAACTCAAACGTCATCATTCCATCATCGGCTGTGCTTTTAACAATATCTCTGCGGTAGCTAAATTTCTTCGCCGGCAAAATCAACCCGTAATTATCATTACCGCCGGAGATCCAAACTTCCGCGCTCAAGAAGACGAATTCGGTAGAGAAGTGTTGATTAAAGAAATTAGACACGAAAAATATAATTGGAAAAATTTGCAGCCCAAAATTAAACAACTAATAATTGACCAAGAGACAACCCATTACAGCCATCTTCCCGGACACCAGATCACCCCACATCTTAAGAGTGGTATCGACACTCTGCTTAAGCGAAACCAATACTCCATCATTCCCACTCTCCAACTAGACAACAATGGATTTTTAGAAATTGTCCCTCTCAAACACTAATAGGTTATGCATATTGTCTTAGACGATTCTAGACTTTCACCGCTAAACCAAACTCGCGGCATTGGCGTTTACACCCGAAAACTCTTTCAAGCCCTCGAGAAAATAGACAGTCAAAATGACTACCAGCTAGTAACCAATAGACACTACTTGGATAAAGCTGATTTAATTCATTTTCCCCATTTCGAATTATTCTTTTTTAACCTCCCTTGGCGCAAAACTGCCACATGGGTAGTCACGATTCACGACGTTATCCCGTTAGTTTTTCCTGATAATTTTCCTCCAGGGATACGCGGCCGCATCAAGTTTCTTATTCAGCGTTACCATTTGAGTCAAGCAGACGCCATCATCACCGATTCCCAAAACTCAAAAAAAGATATCCAGCATTATCTTGGGATTCCCCAGTCAAAAACTCACGTCGTTTACTTGGGTGTAGCCAAGGCGTTTCGACCCTTAAACATCACCAGAAAACCCTGGTTACTCTATGTCGGCGACGTCAATTACAACAAGAATTTACCCACACTCTTAGAGGCATTTGCCTCGCTCAAAAGTTCACATCTAAACTTAGTCTTAGTGAGTCATGCTTGGCAACGACCCATTCCAGAAGTAATCAAGCTCCGGCAACTCATCACCTCCTTAGGTTTAGATGATCAGGTTCGCACCATATCTAAGCTGACCCCAACCGAACTCGTTCGCCTCTATAATCGAGTCATACTCTACATCCAACCCTCGCTCTACGAGGGTTTTGGTCTGCCAGTGCTTGAAGCCATGGCTTGCGGCACTCCAGTAGTCTGCACTCACGTTGCCTCACTCCCTGAAATCGCCAGCTCAGCGGCGATTATGGTCCCACCCACCGCCACCGCTCTTGCTTCTGGCATCAACCGCGTCCTGAATTTCACCTCTAATGAGCGGCGGCAGTATGTTAAAGCTGGTATAGCTCAAGCCAAAAAATTTACCTGGGAAAAAACGGCCCAAGACACTCTCACCGTCTACAACCAAGTTTTAAACCGCCAATGATCAAAACAATGCTTAAATTAATCATTGGTTGGCGCCTCTATATAGCCCTCGTTTCCCTGATCGCTATACAACTCATCGCCTTCAAACCCACATTTCCCTATGCCGCGGAATTGCTCGAACCCACCGGCCATCCGCTTTTCTGGGGTTTAGCCAATTTCGACGGGGTGCATTATTTAGGGATTGCGGATAAAGGATATTTTGCCCAATTCACCCAAGCCTTTTTCCCCTTATATCCAATCGTCATGAATCTAGTGGATAAACTATTCCACAACTTAATTCTCTCGGGGCTGCTGATTTCTCATGTTTCCTTAATCATCTTTGCTATAGTGTTATATCGGCTCGTTCTCCTCGATCACCAAAAAGTCGTCGCCGAAAGTACCCTCCTTTTCTATCTAGTGTTTCCGACGTCATTTTTCTTCGCCGCGCTGTATACAGAAAGTATGTTTATGGCCTTAGTTGTGGGCACATTTTTGGCTGCCCGCAAAAAACGGTGGCTCCTCGCCGGCATTCTCGGTGGCTTCGCCTCAGCCACGAGGCTTTTTGGCGTCTTGCTTCTCCCCGCGCTCATCATTGAGTTTTGGCAGCAACACCAATCGAAAAACATCCTCGCCACTATTCGAAGTAAATGGCGCGAATTAATCGGTATCACCCTCTCGGCTTCCGGATTGCTGGCGTATATGCGGTACCTCGCCACCAACTTTTCCGACCCCTTATATTTTCTCCACGCCCAACCAGTATTTGGCGCCCAACGAACTGCCGATAAAATCATTTTGCTCTACCAAGTTTTTTGGCGCTATACCAAAATGATGGTCACCGTTGAACCCTTAAGCCTCCTTTATTACACCGTCACTCAAGAATTTTTCCTCTCCCTCACCTTTCTTGTCCTACTCATCATCGCCGCCAGAAAAATCCGCCTTTCATACATCGTCTTTGGCGCTTTAGCTTATATTCTGCCCACGCTTACCGGTACGCTTTCGAGCCAGCCCCGCTATCTTCTGATAGTCTTCCCAGCTTTTATCATCCTAGGTCAAATTAAGAATAAAAAAATCAGGTTTTTACTCTACGCTCTTAGCTCTCTACTCTTAGCTATAAATCTTTCCCTCTTCACCAGGGGATATTGGGTTTCGTGAGTGAGCTACAATAACTACTATGAAAATTCTCGTCACGGGTGGCGCAGGTTTCATCGGTTCTCACCTTGTCGATGCTTATATAGAAGCTGGTCACCATGTGATCATTTTTGATAACCTCAGCACCGGAGTTAAGAAAAATCTTAATCCCCAAGCGAAGTTTTTCGCAGTCGACATTCGCTCCGATCAAGCCAGCGAGATTTTCCTCTCTGAAAAACCCGATATCCTTAATCATCACGCCGCCCAAATCAGAATCGACGTCGCCGCGAAAGACCCAATTACCGACTTAGAGATCAACACCATTGGGCTTTTAAAACTGCTTGAATCTGCCAAGAATGAAAAATTCTTAAAAAAAGTAATATTTGCTTCAACTGGCGGTGCCATGTATGGCCACAAACCCACCCCCTTCACCGAGTCAATGATTCCTCAACCCCTGTCTCCCTACGGCATCTCCAAGCGCGCTTCCGAACTCTATCTTTACTTTTATAAAGAGGCACACCATCTCCCTTATACCGCGCTGCGTTACGCCAACGTCTACGGTCCCCGCCAAAATCCCTATGGTGAAGCCGGAGTCATTTCCATTTTTTGCGCCAAATTGCTTACCGGCAAAACCCCCATCATCAACGGCGACGGCCTGCAAACTAGAGACTATGTTTTTGTCGCCGACGTAGTCCGTGCCAACACGTTCGCCACCGAAAAAGACGTCGGCGGAGAATTTAATATCGGCACCGGCAAGGAAACCAATGTCAACGAAATTTATGCCTTGGTAGCCAAAAACCTCAATCTTTCTGTCGTCGCGAAACACGGCCCCCCTCGCTCCGGAGAACAAAAAACCAGCAGCCTCGATAGCTCAAAAGCCAAACTAGAACTCGGTTGGGAACCCACCGTTCCCCTCGAAGAAGGCATCGCTCAAACCACCGCTTTCTTCAAATCCTTCACCCGCCGACCAAGCGCAGCATGAGCCGTATTCGAATAGAATTGAAAAGGCGAATGCTAAGCTTAGGCGGGCTTCAAAAATGAAACGACTCGTCATCATTCCTGCCTTTAATGAAGCGCCGATGATCCGTCGCACCCTTAAGAACCTTAAAGAAGTGACCCAAAAGCTGATGCCCTGCGACATCCTGGTAGTAGATGACGGCTCGGGCGATAAGACTGGCACCATCGCTCGCAACGCTGGAGTCTTAGTTCTCAGACACAAACTCAATCGTGGCCTCGGTGGTGCTCTGGGTACT
This sequence comes from Candidatus Chisholmbacteria bacterium, assembly GCA_016176555.1. Taxonomy (GTDB): domain Bacteria; phylum Patescibacteriota; class Microgenomatia; order UBA1400; family JACOWY01; genus JACOWY01. The sequence goes on from JACOWY010000058.1 coordinate 11,837, forward strand.
GGTTTGGAATTTGCTAAACGCCAAAATTACGATGTAGCCGTTACCTTCGACGCCGACGGTCAACACCACCCCAACGACATCGTCAAGGCTACTGAGCCCATCGAAAGGGGAGAGGCAGACATCGTCATCGGTACTCGCACTAAATCATCTCACGGCAACATGCCGGTCGATCGCCGCCTCATAATCCGGGGCAGTAACGTTATTACCTGGCTTTTATTTGGGGTTTGGACTTCCGATTCCCAATCAGGTTTTAGAGCCTTTAGCAAAAAAGCAATTCAACACGTAGAACTCAAAACCGACCGTATGGAAGTAGCCAGCGAAATCTTTGCCGAAGCCAAAAAACATAAACTCAAAGTTACGGAAGTTCCTATCACAGTTATCTACACCGACTATTCGCGCTCCAAAGGTCAAGGCAACTTGAATGCCATAAACATCTTCTATAAACTACTGCTACGATTAGCCAGATAGAAGTTTATCGGCAGTCCGGCTTTAGCCGGACAACGTCTAAACTACTTCTGCGGTTGGTCAGATAATACTAGTTTCAAATAACGACAGATGAGATTATCGGAAGTTTTTGCGCCAGCAAAAACGACGCATAATCGAGTAAAATCAGAGAAGATTATCGGAAGTCCCGCTCAGCGGGACGACGCATAAACTGCTTTTGCGTTTAGTTCGCTAATCATGAATATTTTCTTACCGATTCAAATCTTTCTCTTGGTTTTTCTGCTTTTTGCCTTCAGTCGAGTCATTCTCCGCTTCCGTGATGGCACTATTCCTTTGGGTATGTTTTTATTCTGGGTCGCTATCTGGATTCTCGCTTCTTTCAGCATCATCCAGCCCAATTTCACCAGCTTCATTGCCCAAAGAATGGGCATTGGTCGGGGCGCTGATGCGGTCATTTATGCTTCACTCATCATTGTCTTTTATCTCAACTTTCGCCTCACCGTCAGCCTGGAAAACCTCAGGCATGAGATCACCAAACTCACTAGAGAAATAGCCTTGAAAGAAAAAATACGCCATGCCAATCTCAAAAGAAGAAAATCGTGAAGCTCTGTTTTATCACTGAATTTTTCCCTGAAAACGAAAGCCACACCTTTTCAGGTGGCGTAGAAGCACACACGTTCTATCTAGTAGAAGAGCTGAAAAGACAACGCCAAAAAGTCCAGGTTATCTGCCGCACCCCAACCAATATCGCCGCTTCCTACTCATCGTTACCGAGCCGTATTGGCTTTATAGTTACCGCGTTTATTAAAGCTCTCTCCGCCGACACCGACGTCATCGTTGGTACCAATTTCGTCACTTACCTCCCCGCATTTCTTGCTGCCTCGCTCGCGAAAAAACCCTCAGTCGCCTGGTATCCAGATGTGCTCATCGGCCACTGGCGAGCCATGTTTGGCAGCCTTGGCTTCTTAGGTGAAATCGCCGAGAAAATAGTCGTCCGCCTTCCCTGGAGCAAAATTATCGCTTTAAGCCACCAAACCAAAAGAAGACTCGTAAAGCTCGGCGTTAATCCGGCCAAAATTACCGTCGTGTATCCGGGAGTCGAGACCCGCGAGATTAAATCAGTGAGGGTCCCAAAAAGTAAATTTCCCACCATCAGCTTTATTGGCAGGTTCGTTTCCTATAAACGCACCACCGATCTAGTGGTAGCTTTCGTCACGGTTTTAAAAAAATTCCCGGAGGCTAAACTGCATCTTATTGGCTGGGGTCCCCAAGAAAAACAATTAAGGAGCCAGGTAAAAACGTTGGGCGTAGACCGTGCAGTCCGCTTTCACAGCCACGTACCTCGACCCAAGCTCATTGCGCTGCTTAAAGCCAGCCATATTCTTTGCTCACCTTCAATCATCGAAGGTTTTGGTTTAGTCACCATCGAAGCCACCGCCTCAGGAGTACCATTTGTCAATGCCGCTACCCCGATCAATCGGGAAGTGACCGCAGGGGGTCTCGGAGGGTTATTGTTTGAGCCAAAGAACCCAAAAGATTTAGCCCAAAAAATTATTACCCTTTTGTCAGATAAAAATCTGTACCTCTTGAAACAAAGAGAAGGAAAAACTCTCGTTAAAAAATATTCGTGGCAAAAAACAGCCGCAAAAACATTGAAAGCTTTGCACTCAGTGGTAGGATGAAGCTATGCTCGATCCGAAATTAATCGAATTACTCCAGTGTCCAGATTGTGGAGGTAAAATTATTTACTCCCCAAAACCAGAAAGACTTCGCTGCGCTAAATGCCACAGAATACTTAAAATCCAAAACGGTATCCCAGTCATGCTCCCCTCATCGTCTAATCCACCGGCTGCCAGCCGAATTCCCCGCCCTTCCATGGGTGGGGATGAGGCGCCGCTCCCGCCGAATCGGCGGGAGTAGGGCAGTCTCGGAGGACGGAATCCCCGGCCTTCTACGGCCGGGGAGGACGTCAAAAGATAAACTTTCCCAATCCGTTGTACTTAACTGACAGATTCATATAGAATGCGCCATGCCTAATATCCTCCAGCTATCTCGATGAACCGATATCGTCTCCCCCTAGTTAAAAATACCATCTCCAAACAAGATCTTAACGCTCTCGCTCGCTGGCTCGTTAAAGAACCTCAATTAACCAAAGGGCCACTTTCTGACCAATTCGAGAAAATGTTTTCTCACTGGCTCGGCCCCAAATACGCCCATTATGTCAACAGCGGCTCTTCGGGGAATTTGCTCGCCATTCACTCCTTGTTGATTGCTGGTCTCCTCAGTCCCGGTGATCGCGTCGTTGCTCCGGCAGTGAGTTGGACCACTACAGTCGCCCCCATTAGTCAGCTAAATTGTCGTCCGATTTTGTGCGATTGTGATAAAGAAAACCTTGGTTTAGATATCAACCACCTCAAAAAGCTGATAAAAACCACCCACCCCAAAGCCGTAGTAGTCTGTCACGTATTGGGCATCCCCGGCCACTTAAAAGAAATTAAAGCCCTTTGTCAAAAACATAACTTGGTCCTCATTGAAGATTGTTGTGAGGCGTTAGGCAGTCTTTACCACGGCCGTAAAGTGGGCACTTTTGGCCATCTCTCTACTTTCTCATTTTATTATGGCCACCATCTTTCTACCATAGAAGGTGGCATGATTTGCACCAATTCAAAAAAACTGTCCAATATTATTCGCTCACTTCGCAGCCACGGTTGGGATAGAGATCTAGACGCAAGCGCCCAACGTCACTTAAGAAAAAAGTACCACATAGATCCCTTTACCGCTAAATACACGTTTTATTATCCTGGTTACAATTTTCGCGCTAACGATGTCGGCGCTTTTTTGGGTCTTCGTCAGCTTCGCCGGCTCGACAGCGTCATAAATAAAAGAGTCAAGACCTGGTTACAGTATTTGAAAGAACTGAGTGAAGCCACCTGGAAACCCCATCCTCCCAACGGCAGCCAAGTCTCTGGGTTTTCATTTCCTCTCTTATCCCCAAATCGCCTCATCCTCGCCGAGACCTTTGAAAAAGCAGGCGTGGAAACCCGCCCCCTCATCGGTGGCTCGGTCGGTAGGCAGCCATGGTATATCGACAAGTATGGCTTAAATAGCTTGCCTCACGCTGAAGTAATCCACCGCTTCGGTCTCTACGTCCCCGTTAACCCAGCCATGAAGCATAAAGATGTCCAGGCAATATCTTCTCTTGCTCTCAATCACCCCACAGCTTCAGTCAGACAGCTTCCTTTGCTGTAACGTTCACTCACTATTCAAGTGATACACTGTCGATATGAGATCTGCACTAGCTCAACCCAGTGTGTCGATTGTCTTGCCCACTCATAATGAACTGAGAAATCTCAAACTCCTCATCCCTCAAATTGTTTCCCGACTAAAAAATAAATCAATTGAAGTGATAGTTGTCGACGATGCCAGCACTGACGGATCAAAGCCATGGCTACTAAAACAAAGCAAAAATAATGGCGTTGTCATACCCATCTTCGGCAACAAACTTCTCGGCATCGGCAAAGCCCTAAAACGTGGCTATTCTCAAGCCAAAGGAGATTGCATCGTCTCAATCGACGCCGACCTCTCATTTGATTCGAAGATCATCCCCAAACTCGTCTCCGAAGTTAAGCAAGGTTATGATCTAGTGCTTGCTTCTCGGCACACGGTGGGTGGCTACTACGAAGCCAAGACATGGGACATAAAAAGAAAACGCCTTATAAGTTACTTATCCAACCTCATCCTAAGAACGCTCATTCCCATTGGTGTCTCCGATTTTTCCGCCAATTGCCGCGCCATGAAAAAGTCACTTTGGCGAAAACTTGTCCTTCATGAAAAAACCAACATTTGGCTCATCGAAATGATTGTCGCCTCTGCTATTGGTGGTGCCAGAATCCGGGAGCTCCCAGTTAGCTTCATCGATCGCCGTTTCGGTATTTCAAAATTACGCCTGGGCAGAGAAATAGTTTCTAGCGGATACCGGGTGGTGGGCCTCGTTGTTCGGTACTGGATCAATAGACTCAAAAAGAATTTGACCATTGAATAATCCTAGTGGAATTAGTAAACTCCTAGTAGATAAGTAGTAGTTTTAGAGGGGGTGAGCAACAATGTATCAACTTCCGCAACTTCCGTACGACTTCGACGCCTTGGAGCCATACATCGACGCCAAAACTATGGAAATTCACCACGGCAAACACCACCAAACCTACATTGATAAATTAAACGACGCCCTCAAGGATTATCCCGACTTGAGTCTCAAATCTGTCGAAGATCTTCTTTCAGATCTCAATCAGATTCCCGAGGCCATTCAAATGGCCGTGCGCAATCACGGCGGTGGTCACGCCAATCATTCGTTTTTTTGGTCCCTTATGAAGCCTGGTGGAGGAGAACCCCAAGGAAAACTGGCCGAGGCCATCAAAAAAGACCTGAAAGACTTCGCGAGCTTCAAAACGGAGTTTACAGCCGCGGCTGTCGGTCGCTTTGGCAGCGGTTGGGCTTGGCTAGTCATGGATAATGGCAAATTAGCCGTCATGTCTACAGCCAACCAAGATTCTCCTTTGTCCGAAGGCAAAACACCTTTACTCGGGCTCGACGTCTGGGAACACGCTTACTATCTAAAATACCAAAACCGCCGTCCCGATTATATTGAAGCCTGGTGGCATGTAGTCAACTGGGATCAGGTGAGCGCTAATCTCGAGGCCGCCCCCTAGTAGAGAACATCACTCTAACCGCCGGCTTAAAATATAGACCGAGTGGTCTGGCGGTATCACGCCAGTAAAATCCTCAAACTGCACCGCCACCTCTTTGCCAAAAAATGCTTCGATAGCTTTCCCCGCCCCTAAAGCAAAATACACCTGCCGCGAGGATTCCGGCAGGGTATTAATAAACACTACCGTCTCTCCGGGGCGAGGCTGCTGTTCAAAAACCTTTTGTAAATGGTATTTTGCGCTTCGGGCGCGCTGGGTCACCCAATGGTAATCAATTTGTGACCGTATCCCCCAAAAAGCTGAGATAAAGAAGAGTCCCGCCAAAAGGTAGACTCGTAAAACAGAAAGTCTAGGTTTTAATCCCAAAATGATACCCAGCAGGAATCCAGGTAAACCAATAATTTGGTAAATAGGTGATTGGTGCTGGATTAAAAATCCTACGGGTAGAAGCGCCAAGCCAAACCAACCTCCAGCAAAAAGTAATAAGCTAAAATATTTTCTCAGAGTCTTTAAGTTCACACTCCGAATCCACACCAACCAAAACCCTAAAATCGCTGCCAAAGCCATCTGCATCCCCCAGCTGCCTGTATACGCCATAAATCCTTCGGGCAATCCGATCGCTCGGATAAGTTGCCACTTTAAGTTAGATAGGAACACCAAGGGGGTAATTGATAAGACATATTGCGTGTCCAGTGAAGTTGGTACCAGAAAGAAACGCACCCATACTAGTCCCCCGACCAAAAAGAACGCTGGAATTAACCACGGCATTTGTTTGTATGTCCTTTTCACTAGTACCCAAAGTAGCAGGATTAAAGGTACTGCCACCACTAACTCGTTAGACAAAAGTCCCAGCAGGAGAAAGAGTAGAAAACGATAGAATCGTTGATCCAGAAATGCATCCATAGCTAAAAATGCGAAGAAAGGTGCCAGGACCATCGAAAATTCGGCTATCCAAAATAAACTCATAAAATGCACCGGATGAATCCCATATATAAATGCTGCCACATATCGTGGCGTTTTATCTTTGACAAAATGCCCCAGAAGCCTGAAAACTAAATAAACATTAGCCAGATGGGTAACTAGCGCTACCACATGGTATCCAAAAGGGTTGGTTCCAAATAAAAGCTGACCTACGAAGGTATAAAGCTGAATCGATAAGGGGCGATAAAATATGGCGCTGGTCGGGGGCCTAAAAAAGTTGACTATGTCGCCAAACGTCTTTGCCTGGCTCATCACCAAATGAGTAAAATCATCTTGAGAAAAATAAGTAAATAGAGCTGGGTAGTAAGCGACGACGACGCCACCTAAGAGCCCACCCCAGAAAAGTATTGTTTTGAAGCGAATGGTTGTCATGTCTCTGTTACAATCTTCAAGTATCTATGTCTCATGGCCGTATCTTTAAGTCTTTACGAGTCTGTATGCTAATTGATGCCTGGTATCCATTTATGGGTGGTGGCCAAGTTCATGTAGATAGTTTAATCAAACACCTTAAAAAGCGTCATGTCCAGGTCGATTTATTTCATAGTCCTCACCACCATCTTTTTATCAGAACTCTATGGTCACTCTGGGTAATCCCTCAAGTTATATATCGCCACGCTAAAAGCTCGTACCATCTCATTCATGCCCATGCCTTTTTACCTGGCATTCCTGGAAAGATACTGTCGGTGACTCTAGGACTGCCAGTTATTTTTACCGTCCACGGTAGCCACTTAATGGATCAAGGAAAAACAGGGGTTAAAGCGTTCGTAGAAAAATTAATCCTCACTCAAATTAGGTATACACATCAAATCACAGTCACTAAATCGTTCACAAAATATCCTAACGAGAACAAAAATATATCAATAATTTCTAATGGAGTTGATATAAAGGAATTTGATAATGTAAAAATAAAAAAGAATAAAATATTTACCCTTTTATTTGTTGGCAGAGACCATCCAGATAAAGGCCTAAAAGGCCTGAAACAAGCCTTCGCTATCATCTATTCCAAAATTACTCCAGCCAAACTACGGCTCATCACTAACGGAAAAATGAGGGGCAGAAACCTTGTTAAAGAGTACAAAAAAGCCCATGCTTTTGTCCTCCCCTCACTCGCTGAGGGTCAACCCCTGACTGTATTAGAGGCGTGGGCGGCCAAGCTTCCCGTGGTTGCCACCGCCACGGCCGGAGTAAAAGAATTAGCGACGCCCAACTATGATAGCCTTATCATCAAGCCAGGTGACCAAAGCCAACTAGAAAATGCTCTTATAAAAATTAGGCATCTTCCCGAAACCAGACGTTTGCTGATGGGTGAACGTGGCTACCAAAAAGTAAAAGCTCAATTCACTTGGGACAAAATAACCGCCAAAACCATTGCCCTCTATCGCCGCTATGTCTAAAGCAAAGAAAAAACCATCCTCCAAAAATCTTTCCCTCCTCACCTTGGTTGCCTTAGTAATTGCTGCCGCCATTGCTACTCCTTACATTTGGGGTGATTACCGAGCTGAAGAAATAGCCCTGGTAGCGGATATCCGGGGTTACAGCCGAGATCAACAGGTGACCCTGGAAAAAATATCCCAGCTGATCATCCTTCCTTCAAATGAATTTCCCACCCAAGCGATTATCAAAAATACTGAAAACTTTGCCACCCACCCCTTCTTATCAAAAGCACAACCAGGGGATTATCTCCTCATCTACCCCGGAGAAAATTTGGTGATTGTCTACCGCCCTAGCCTCAATAAAATTGTCATCACCGGGCAAGCTCGAGATACTGCCGTAAATGTTGAGGAAAATGAAAAAATTACCGAATAAATCTACTCCCTTCATCATCGCCCTGATTGCCTTGATTGTGTTTGCCATTGGCCTGAACCGCCCCTTTGCCGGCCACCACGATTGGAACAGCGCCTTCTACGGCACCATAGCCCGCAACCACATGCGTTACGGTTTACTTACCACCAAATTGGGATTAGTCACTAATGCAGAGGGTTTTAAACCCCACGCTCGTTTAGATTACTTCTCTCATCACCCGGTGCTTCTTCCCATAATTATGGCTTTCAGCTTTTTCCTATTTGGTATTACCGAAGCCGCCGGCAGAATCGTACCCTTATTATCAGTGGTAGCCATGGTCTACTTTATCTATAAATTAGCCGCCCGCTTGTGGCATCAACCCACTGCCATAATCGCCAGTTTAATTGCCATCGCCACACCCATGTTGCGCTATTACTCAAAAATTCCGGTCAACGAAACCGTAGTTTTGGGTTTTGTCGCTGCCACAGTCTGGTTTTACTACATCTGGTTAACCACCAACAATAGCAAAGCTTATTTATGGTCACTGGTCACCTTAACCTTAGCCCAACATACCAGTTGGGGAGGTTATTATCTCTCCGCCCTCTTACCCTTACACGCTTGGTTTTTTGGTCGGGCAAAATTATCGGGAAAAACTACTCAGGCTCTAAGCTATGGTCTGATTGGGCTGGTTAATTTTTTAATTTTTTTCTTCCACAACCTGGCTTTGTCAGGCCCTCAAGGCATTCAATCTCTGGGACAAGTTCTTCTATTTCGGATGAATCTAAGCCCCGCCTCCCAAATATACGGCTTTACTCTAAGCAAATTTATCGAGCTTCAAGCCAGATGGCTGGTAATCTATTTTACCCGCATAACTATAATCTTCAGCGCCCTTTATACTCTAAGAGTTGTCTATCTTTGGTGGCGCCACCGCTCAGTTTCTTTTCCCGATAGTTTTCTACTCCTGTGGCTGGCGTTTGGTTTCACCCAACCAGTTTTTTTACCTAACCACGCCTTCATTCACGATTACGATCTTATCTACGCCACCCCTTTTCTGACTTTAACCGCCGGGATCATGATTTACCGAATTACTCGCCGCTTGTTTCCCCGCCCCCCTTTTTCTCTCCTCATCCCTTTAGTCATTATTGTAGCCATAACCATAGAACGTCAGTCCTATCTTCAGGCATTGCATAAAACCATCCAGGGCAACCCCGGATACCTCATCGGCCAAGCCCTCAATCAGCGCACCGGCCTGGAAGATAAAATTCTGATCTTGAATACCGAACTAATGCAATTTTACGAAGTGTTCTTACGCTTTTACGCCGACCGCAGCGTCTCCGCCGCCAACGTCTTAACTCCCGAAATTATTTCTGAGTTTGACTATATCGTTATTCCCTCAAGTCACGACTATGTTTCGGTTGAAGATAAAACTTTTCTCTACGCCAACTTTCCAGTCGAAACCATACCCGGAGGCAGTTTATTCCACATTCGTCACCAACCCTCATGAATCGCCTCATTGCTAGCATCATCCCTCTTGTCTCCGCCTGATGAAAAAATCCTTCACCCAATTGACCCCGTGGCTCATTGCCCTAGCGGCCATGGCAGTTTTGATTATCGGCATCAACCGCCCCCTCACTGGTCAACACGATTGGAATAGCGTCGTCTATGCTAACATTGCCCGCATCATCACGCGCCACGGCCTTGATTACCAAAAACTTGGGGCGTATTTTTTCCACTATCCGCCATTACTGCCCCTGGCTTTAACCTTAAACTTTAAGTTATTCGGCATTTCTGCCTGGTCAACGAGATTAGTCGCCGTTCTTTCATCGGCGCTACTCGTCTTCTTTCTCTATAAATTGTCACGGGAGCTTTGGCACAAAAACACCGCCCTATTAACTTCAGTGTTTTTGGTTTTTTCTCCCATGTTGCTGTATTACTCAAAAATCCCTGTCCACGAAACCTTAAGCTTAGGTTTTATTGCCGCCTCAGTTTGGTTTTACCTTCGCTGGCTCAAAGAGGAGAAAACTAGCTCCTTTTATTCTCTTCTGGTAAGTCTACTCTTAGCTCAACTCACGAGCTGGGCTGGATTCTATCTTTCTCTCTATCTTCCCTTGCACGCCATTATTTTTCAAAGATCCACAGCCCAGAAGCGGCGGTCAAATCTCGCTTTAATCTTGCTCCTCGCCTTCGTCGTTTTTGCCCTCCACCTGACTCACATGCTAGTCAAAGGCCCTCCCGGCTCCTTCGCCTCCTTCTTCAATGTCTTTCTCTTCCGTTTCAACCGCGGGGAGGCAGCCGCTCAGGTAGGATTTTCTTATTCTCAGTTTTTCACTCTTCAACTCCGCTGGCTGGCCATTTATTTTACCCGAATTATGCTCCTGCTCATTTCCTTCTGGGGAGTCCGTTTTCTTGTCGACAGACTTCGAAAAAGACCGGTATCGCTACCCCAAAGCTTCATTCTGCTTTGGTTCATTTTTGGTTTTACCCACAACGTCATTTTTCGAAATTTGGCCTTCATTCACGACTACATGCTCATCTATGCTCTACCATTTTTTGCCGTCGGTTCTGCTGTCGCGCTTGAATTTCTTTTCACTTACCTCTCTCGCCAAAAAATCCTCGCCCGATTGATGGTCATTCTTTTCCTCATCTTATTTCTCACCGAACGCGTCCCCTATACCGTTGCCTTCTTTAATACCACCAAAAATAATCCCGCCTATCCCCTTGGTCTTGCCATTAATAACATCCTATCTCCGGAAGAAAAAATCCTCATCCTCAGTCCTCAGTTTATGGCATTTTATGACGTCTTCCTCATTTTCTACGCGGACCGAATGATCACTCCAGCCGCTTCCTTAAGCTCTGTAAATATCGATGATTTTGATTACGCGGTCATTCCCCAAACCCACGATTACGTCACCTCAGAAGACAAAGAATACTTATATTCTCACTTTGCCTCGTTTAGCGCTGGTGGCGGAGTCTTCTTTAATCTCAAAAAACCTCAATGAAACCAACTGTTTCCGTCCTCATGAGCGTCCTCAACCAAGCGGAGTATCTAGCCTCTTCGCTCCATAGCATCCTCACCCAAACATTTACTTCGTTCGAATTCATTATTGTCAACGACGCCTCTAATCCCAAGACGCTTAAATGTTTAAAACAATATCCAGACAACCGGATAAAAATAATTCATAACCCAAAGCGTTTGGGTCTCGCCCGCTCCCTGAACCGAGGCTTAAAATTCTGCCGCGGCATTTACATCGCCCGCATGGACGCAGACGACATTGCTCTCCCTCACCGTCTTAAAGTTCAAGTAGACTACTTAACCAAACACCCCCACATCGCCGGCTGTGGCAGTGCCGCAGCCATTATTGATCGCCAAGGAAAAAAACTGGGCATCAAAAAATTCCCTGCTCCAACCACAAAACTAAAGAGTGTTATTATGCGCTATTCACCTTTTATTCACCCCACTATGATGCTCCGGAAAAAAGTCTTCGATGCCATGGGAGGCTACAACGCCACGTTTAACGGAGCCGAGGATTACGATTTGTGGCTAAGAACACTGCCAATTTTTGATCTGGTCAACCTCCCCCAGGTCCTCCTCATGTATCGGGTGCATCCCCAATCAGTTTCTTGGGGGAGTCTCAAGCAGGTTGAGCGGCAAGCTCTCCGCGCTCGGGTTAATGCTCTTCGTCACCACCAATATCCGCTCTGGCAAAGCCTCTTCCTCGTCAAACCCTCTCTGAGCTTCCTTGTGCCTCAAAGCATCAAAAAACTCATCTTTCACGTCTCATGAAAGATCAATCTAAGCTCCGTATCCTCATGCTCTGCGAGTATTTCTCCCCTTTTGATCGGGGTGGCTCAGAATGGAGTAGCCTCTACCTAGCGAGACAGTTGATTAAAAAAGGCCACCACGTCCAAGTGTTCACCCCCAACTACGGCAGCCTGCCTCGCGCAACGAAAAATCGCCTGGTCATCAATCGCTTTCCGTTTAACAAAAAATTATCCCCTGCCGATGCCGCCATCAGCCCGTATTGGCATACCAATATTTCTTGGTGGGCGAAAAGCACCTGGTTTCTCTTTAAACTTATCGCTGGGGAAAATTTTGACATCCTCCACGTCCAAGGCAAATATTTCTTACCCGCCGCCATCATCGTTGGCAAAATTAAACATATTCCCGTCATAGTGACGCTCCGCGACTATCAAATCCTTTGCCCTCTAGGTTTTTGTCTCTGGCATAAACGCCAACGTTGCAGCCTGGTGGAGTTTTTTACTCGTGACATCCCCACCTATACTGAGTATTACCAAAAAGAATCTTCAAGATTTCTTAAAATTATTTCAGTCTTCCTTCACCTCAGGCTTCGGTTTATTAGTTTTCTCTTGCGCCTCTTTGCTCGCCATGTCAATCAAATCGTTTTTCTGAGCCAATCCCAAAGGCGCATCTTTGCCGCCAATGGGCTAATCCGCTCCACCGTCATTGCCAATAGCGTTTCAGGTAAAATTAAGCCTCTCAAAGCCAAAAAAGATCAAGTTGTCTATCTGGGGCGCCTTACTCCCGGGAAAGGCGCCCATCTTCTTGTCCCCATTTTTGCCGCGGCTAAATTAAAGCCGCAAGTAAAACTCTTGATAATTGGCGAGGGCTTTTTAACCCACCGCATCAAAGAACAGATAAAAGAATATCATCAAGAAAAAGCTGTCAAGTTAACTGGTCGCCTCAGTCACCGGCGTGCCCTGCAAGAGCTGGAGCGGTCAAAAGTTGCCCTCTTGCCCTCACTCTGGCCCGAGCCATTTGGTCGCAGCACCCTCGAAGCCATTTTCCACGCCTGCCCAGTGGTTACTACCACCTTAGGTGGGCCCAAAGAAATAATTCAAAACATCTTTGGTCGTACTGCCAAACCCACCATCCCGGATCTAAGCCTGAAGTTACGGGAGGTCCTCGCCAAATCAGATCACTTTCAAAAAAATATTATTAAACACGAGGCATCTTTGCAGCAAAGATTCGTCTCGCAACCAGTTAGTCAATACGAAAAAGTTTACGCCAGATTACTGAAAGCAAGACAACCATGACGCTCGGAATATTTTTAAGTCTCGGAGAAAGTTTCACTTCCTTGCGCCAA
>JACOWY010000059.1 GCA_016176555.1 Candidatus Chisholmbacteria bacterium
GCCTGGAGAACTTTAAAAAGAAAGGCAATGATGAGTTTGTCTTTGACAAAAGCAATGATGGTGTTGAGCTGGAAGGGGAGGCCAAAAGAAAAAAGCTGGCGGATGATTATTTTATCAAGCCCGAAGGCGGGTCTCCAGGGGGCGAGAAGATAGATGACGATGAGACCCGCTAGACCTCTGACTAAAACTGCCCATGAGAAGCTCGTGACCCCAAACCCTTGCCAGGCGAGAAAAACAGCCGTTATATAAAACAGAATATTCTCGACTATTTGAGGAATGACTAATTTAGGAAATTCTAATTGGCGCTCTAGACGAATGGAGGGGATGGTTTTGAGTGAGGCCAGAATTAACGAAATAGAGAGGGCGCGGAATAACCAGACACCGGCAGATGATAAATTATAAAATCTCCCGATAAGAGGGCTTAAGAAAAAGGCCACGAGAGCGAGGGTGTTGACTAAGATTTGTTGGACGGTGAAGGTAGTGGTTAAATCATGGTCATCGAGAGTGGCTTTTTTTTGGATGAGGGCTGCGGCTAAGCCAACGTCGGAGAAGATGACGAAAAATTCGATGATGGCTGAGACGCCATAAAATACGCCATATTCTTCAGGCAAGAGGAAAATGCCGAATAAAAAGTTAGCCACGAGGGCGATGAGTTGCAGAAAAAAGGTGCGGGAGGTGATGGCAATAATGCCCGCGACGGAACGTTTTTTGACCAAATGCAGGTCTAGTTGGTCGCCCAAGATTTCAGACTGACTGTCGCTCATAAATACAGCGTAATTTTTCTTTGGGAAAGAAAAAGCTACGGCAAAAAGAAAGTTGGAGAAACTCTGCGCGCAAAGCGTGCTCGAGTTTCTAATCTAATGAAAATATTGTAGCAGAGGAAGATTAGTTATTTTATGGCGAGAGTGAATGCCCCAGAGTCCGAGGGCCATGAGAGTTACTAGACTCATTATGTTGGAGATTTTTCTAATCAGAGTATTTTCCAAGCGGACAGTGAGCTGGTGATCGCCTGGAGGCAAGTCTATTTTCTGGAGTTTATAGGGGCCGTAGGTTTCTAGAGAAACTGCTTGGTTGTCGATTTGGCTTACCCAACCAGGGAAGGCATGAATATTAATAATTATTGGTTTAGGCTGGCTTAAGCGCGTATTCAAACTTAACACTTGAGTTTTATCCAAAATGACAGTGGCGCGTTCATCTACGGCGAGATCTATGGCGTACCTTTTGTCTGGAAGATCAACTGCAAAGATGGGGCGCTTTGAACTTTCCGGCATGTATTCGTCAGAAAGCTTCGAGACTGCAAATTTGACTTTGGTTCTACCAAGGAGTTCCTCATCGGTAGTGGGAAATTTAAACTGAGGTTGAAAGTAACGGAGACTGGAGAAAACCACGAATAAAATCAGGCTTGAGAGGACGAGCGTCGAAACTGTGATGTTTCCGGGGAGATGTTTTTTTATCACTGGAGTGAGAGTGGCAACGGCAAAACCAGAAAGAATGGCAGTAGTTAAGTTGATAAACGACAAGAAGCGCCAGGGAAACTGAAGCACGTCAAGAATGGTCATCTTTTCCCAGACAACTTTACTTAGCGGCAAAAGCATAAAGAGTGAAAAAACGAGCACAGCCAGGGCACTGAGGTAGAGGGGGAACTGACGAGGTTTGGTTTTAAGTTTGGCAAAAAACAAGAGCCCAATAAGAGTAAGCAGGAGTTGCGTTTTGCCAACGATAAAGCTGAGGCCGTCGTGTTCGTCGGGACTCGAGCCGCCAAAACCCCAGGGGCTACTCCAAAGTTGCCAGGGAGAGACAAAATGGTCGACGGCGTTAAACTCCTCTCTAATCATGGAATCGACATTGGTAAAGTGTTTTTCCAAAAGCGCCGGCAGCCAGAAAAAGGCAGCTAACCCCAGACTCAAAGTTGCCGCTAGCAAATAGGTGAAAAAAATCTTTCGGCGGGTTTTTTCAGTGGCGAGTTGAATGATAAACAAGATGGTGATGATAGCTACGGCCATGAGCGCGGTGAGATTATGGGCCAGAATGAGCAGTGCCAGACTTATGCCCGCGCCAAGAGGTTTTTTGGCCAGGAAAAAGTAGATGACAAAAGGCAGGATGGCGATGGCCCAATATTCGGCCACAGCCCCGCGAACATAAATTTGGACGGCGTGATAGGGGGCGTAGGTAAACATGAGGCTCCCGATTAGCGCCGAAACGCGGTCAACATATTTTTTCATAAGCAAAAACATGCCTAAGGCGCCGGCAAAAATGGGGAGAATAAACATGATTTTGGTGGCGGAGAGAGCCGAGAAACCAACGAGGTGAAACAGACTGCCAACGTAGTAAGGCAAAGGATTGTAGAAATTAAAAATCGGGTAGCCAAAACCGTAGCCAAGATCTTTGACCCAGCGGACGGGAAACTGGCCGTCGAGGAGGGCTTGGGTCATTTGAGCGACCCTGGCGACCTGAGTATCGTCGTGAATCGGAAAGTAGCCCGGGGTGATGATGGGCCAGATGGCGGGCAGAAGAAAGAGGAAGAGTATACCAAGCCAGGCGAGCGAGGAGGTTTTAGAGAAATTTCTCATATTCTTTTCCTGGTACGCTTTTTAGTTGAAGTTTTTGTTCCCGGAGTTTGGCAGTAAAAGCAAAACCAGTAACTCAAAATACCTAACAAGGTGGTGAGGCTGAGCCAGTTGGCTAGCGACCGAAGACGAGTTTCACCAAAACGGAAACTGACGAAAGACACTCCCTGGCCTAAAGATACAGACATGAGACCGGTGTCGCCATAGTCTAGCTGTACCACTTGACCATTGACGGTAGCTTGCCAGCCGGGGTAGTAGATTTGGGCGATTTGCACCTTTGCGTTTTCGCTGGCCTCTAGGCGGAAACTGATGATTCTGTTCGTCTCTTTTAAATCAGCCACGACGCCTCTGCCGCTGAGAAACGTGACCCGATCTCCGGTGCGGGCTCTGGGGGGAACTTTTACCCAAAGGGGCAAATATTCTTGTTTGACGGTGGTGGTATCTTCGTTGGTGGCGTAGAACGAGTCGGATTTGGAAAATTGAGTTTCGGTTTTGGCATAGGGGAAAGTCAAAATGACGCTGAGGGTGATCAACGCTATCCCGGCCAACCGCCACCGATTGTGGTTTACCGCCCAGGCAGCTAAGAAGCTCGTAGCTAGCGTAGTCACCGATAAAAGGCGCCAAGGGAATTGAATGACGGCGATGCCGGGAATGACTTGCCATAGAGGACGGCTTAAGGTGTGCATGAGGAAGACAGCGGCCACAAAAAGTAAGAGGAAAAAGGTGACCGGACGAGGTTTGGCCTTGAGCCCCTTAAATTTTAAGACCGCAATGACGACGACCAGGAGATTAACTACGCCCACTTGGAAAGACAGGCTGTCTGGCCGCTTAGGATCGGCAGGACCGAAACCCCAGCTGGGGATGACGAGATGAGAGAGGTTTAAGAGGTGGGCTTTAGGATCGGCTACGATGAGATCGGCAGCCCGAACGAGAGATAATTCGCTAATGGCAGGTACCCAGAAATAGGCAGACAGGCCAAGGCCAAAGAGGATGAGAAGCATTAACTGGGGCCACATTTTTGGAGGGAGAGTGATGAAACCGTAGACAAGACTTAAGACAACAAAGAGGCTAAAGACATTGTGAGATAAGATAGTGCCGGCCACGGCCAAGGCGCCTAAGCTCAAGGCGAGTTGCCTTTTTTTGGGGATGAGATCGACGGAGAGGAAAAGTAAGGGCACGAAGACGAAGGCGAGGGATTCAGCTACAGAACCGCGGACATAAGCATCGACAAAGCGATAAGGAGTGTAGAGATACAAGACGCTGCCGGCAAGGGCCGCGAGAGGAGAGAAGTGCCTTTTTAACCACACAAATGAGGTGAGGGCAGAGAGGAGAAGACTAGCGATGAAGACCCATTTGATGCTCAGGGTAAAACTTTGTGTGAAAAGGAAGAAGATTTCGGCGAGATAAAAGGGGAGCGGATAGAGAAAATTCAGCACCGGGTAGCCATAGCCATGATTTAAACGAGCTGACCAGCGGACTGGGAACTGACCTTCAACGAGGCTGTGATGAAAAGCAGAGAAACGAATGACCATCCATTCTCCATCGTGCGAAGGGAAAAATCCCGGTTGAAAGAGAGCCAAAGTGGCCGGCAGGGCGATGAGGATTAAGAGAAGATATTTTTTCATCCGTCAGTCAGAGAATTTATAACGAACGAGAGTCAAAAGGGCGATAAGACCGTCGACCCAAGAGATTTTTTTACCTTCTTGGTACTCCCGACCGGCGTAGGAAACGGGGACTTCATAGATGCGGATACCACGTTTAAGAACTTTGGCGGTGACTTCTGGCTCGAATTCAAACCCCCGGCAACGAAGATGGAGATTCTTAAGAAGTTTCGTGGGGAAAACTTTGTAGCAGGTTTCCATATCTGAAAGAGTGGTGTTGTAGAGAATGTTGGTAGTGAGGGTGAGTAATTGATTGGCGACCCAGTGCCAAAAAAAGATATTACGATGCTCCCCCGTAAACCGGGAGCCATAAACGACTTGGGCTTTTCCCTGTTTAATGGGTTTTAGGAGTTTAGGAAAATCTTCCGGATCGTATTCGAGATCGGCGTCTTGGATGATGGTGTAGTCTCCGGAAGCCGCCTTAACGCCGGTGCGAATGGCCATGCCTTTACCCCGGTTTTGGGGGTGGGTAAAAATAATGATGTTTTTTTGGGATTGAAACTGTTTAAGCAGCGAGGGAGTTTTGTCGGTCGAACCATCATCGACGATGATGATTTCTTTGACGAGATGGGTTTTTTTAAGCCGGCGAATGATTTCGGCCACGGTAGCAGCTTCGTTAAAGACTGGGACGATGGCGCTTAAGGTAATAGTTTTCATGGTTGCGGGGGTAAGACAACGTCGATTTCGCCAAAAGAATAGTCAAATTTGATGCGTTGCCAGGCGTGAGGGATAACAATTGTATAGGTGGGACGGTTGGCACGGAGGTCGGGGTCAAAACCATAATAGCGACGCAGAAAGTCTAAACCTCCGCGGCGAGAGTGCTCTACGGTGAAACTCAAATTAACTGATTTGGGATCACCGGCGTGAGCTTTAATCAATTCGAAGGCGGCTATTTTGTTTTGGAGGCTGAAAGCATTGCCGTGGTCATGATGCCACTTGAGGGTTTGCAGAGTGTACAGCAGAGCCAGGGTGACAAGTAGGGTGCAACCCCAGCGACTGAGGATAAGGCTTTGGCCAAGAAGGCCGATGACTAGAAAAATCTGGGCGTGGTGAAAAATATAGTAATAAGGTAAAAGCTCACCGGTATATAGACCATTAGCCACCACAGGAAAGATGAGCCAGGTTATCAGCAGCTTATGATAAGGACTCCGGCGGCGGCGGAGAAGGAAATAGGGAATAAACCAAATCCAAACGCTGAGACTGAGCCAAAAATTATTGAGGGGTAGATTGTTAAAGAGGGCTCCAAGGTTAGTTAAACTTAAGTGCACGCTTCTTAACATAGAGCTAACAATTACTTTCAAGCCATTGGTAGTGAGGAGGAAAGTAATAAAATTGCGACTATTTAAAAAATTGTGACGGAGATCAAAAATAACTAAAGGGCTAGCGAAGAAAGCCATGATGATGAGCGCTTTAATAAGTTCAGCGCGGGTAACTTTGGTCCGAGTGAAAACCAGCCAAAAAATGACAAACAAGGGCAAGTAAAGGCCGGTAAAATGAAGATGAAGAGCTAAACCAGAGAGAAAAACTGCGACCAAAAACATTTTTCGGTGAGCGGGAAACTGAGACAGAGCGTAAAAAGTTAATAAGGATATGAGGGCGAGGGGGATGACTAATGGGGGGACGTCAGTAAGAGAAAGATATTTGATGCTAATCGCGGCTAAGATGCCGGCAATCAGTCCGACTTCTCTCGAGAAGAGGCGTTTGCCTACCCAATACAAAGCAATGGCAGTCCCAATGGCCCACAGAGCGGAAAGAAAATTGATCGTCTGGGGATGGAGCCGAGTAAAAAACATGATGAGAGTGACAAAGTAGGTATAAAAGGGACCGACGTACATGCCACCGACGCTGGTATGGGCCCCAATGAGGGTGAATTTGTTTTCTTTAAGAAAGTTCCAAGCCTCTAGGCTTAGGAACTCTTGGTCTATTTCAAAGGGATTAAGGACGAAAGCCTGGTAGAAGTATTTGAGGCTAGCCAAAACCGCAATGAGAGTAGTGAAGAGCAAATCTGCTTTGTGTTTCGGAAACCCGCGACTAAGACTCATGGCGGTGTGACTCGATAGAGTTTCATAAAAACATTAGCTTTGCCTTTGCGATGGGAGGCGATGAGTTCGAGGGGCCAAAACGATGGCGGTTCTTGGGTGTCTTTAAATAGAATGTAGGTGGTTTTTTCTTGGGCAATCCGGCTTATTTCTTCCCAGCCGTCGGTAATAGGCCAGTAGCCTTTGATGTCGATGTTGGGTGTACCTTGCAAGTAAATAGTCAGGGCGTAGGGAGTGAGGCCAAAGGTGCCTTCGGTGGCGATGAAGATGGGTTCTGCGGTCGCTTTTTGGCGGGCAAAGGCGACGACTTCTTTAATGCCGTAGCCCGAGGGCCAGTCGTCGATAAACTGGAGTCTGTCAGCCAGAGGCAAGGGGGCGTCGATGGGGCGGGCGATAATTGTATAGGAAAAGTAGAGGGGATAGACAAAAAGTAAAAAGTAAAAAGTAAAAAGTAAAAATTTATTTCTGATGATAGTTTTTGCTTGGGAAAGGCCGAGGGCGAGGATGAGTAGTAAGGGAAAGGTCATAAAGAGAATAAAGCGAGGGTAGAGGACGATGGCAAAGGCGGCTAAGACAACGAAGGGAGCGAGCCACCAAGCGAGGAGGAGGAGAATTTGGCGAAGATGTTTTTTGCAGGCAAAATAGAGACTGGTGACTCCACCTATTACCCAAGGCCAAGTGAGGTAGGCCACGAGCCAATCGGTGAGCCCGCGGAGATTGCCTAGGAGGCGGCTAAAGGGATCGGCCAGGAATTCGGAAAAAGGCAAGATAAAAGTGAGATTTTTTTGGGCTACCATGTGGCCTAAAGGAGAAAGCTTAATCATCCAGGAAAAAAGGGTGGCGATGATACTGGCGATGACAGCAAGACCGAACCAACGAGCTAATTTTTGACGTTTGTCTTTTTGTCGCCAGTCAAATAGGAGCAGGCTTACCGGGAGAAGAAAGAGGGAGAATTGGGCTGAGGATTTGGTTAATAGTCCCCCGCCGACAGTCATACCTAATAGAAGAGCGGTGTCAACACGAAGAGTTTTTACCATCAGGACTTGAAAAACAAGAGCCCAAATGGCGAAGGTGGTAGTGAGGGAGTCGTAGAGTGCCAGCCGATCGTAGAATAAGAAAAAGGGGCTGACAACGTACAAAATTCCTGAGGGAATGATGGCTTTTTTGCCGAAGAGAATTTTGGCCAGCGCCATTAAGCCGACGAGATTAGCCAAACCAGCGATGACAGAAACCATCCGCCCCGCGACGAGAGGATCAGCAAAAATTTTTAACATCGGGTACATGAGCCAGACAAATAATGGCTGTTTGCCGTCTTCTAACGAGAGAAACCGGTGGCTAGCGTCGCGTAAACCAATTTGCCCCCAGCGAATATAGATGGCTTCGTCGGTAAAAATGGGGAGGAGAGCAAGATTGATGAGCCGCGTGGCCAGATATAAGACGATAATTCCGGCAATCATCAGCCAGAATTGTTTGGTTTTCATGAAGTTATTGTACGTTGTCCCGCCTTTGGCGGGACTTGGGATAATTCGCTGACGCAAAAACAAATTATAGCTTAAGTTTCAGGAGGAAGACGAGTTTGGACAATGACGTTCGGTCCAAAGAGGCACTGTTTTTTGGTGGGGTAAGCGGCAAAATGACCGAGCCAGCCGTAGAGGAGAGATTTTATCCTCTCTGGTTCAATGACGAGGAACACTCGTTTCGGACTGGCTGAAGAAGTGCTGGAAAAATACTCCTTTTGCGGATGGTAGCCCACTTCGTTGGGTAAATAGCTATATTCGATCGGAAGAGGCCAGTTATTTTTTCTGCTCATAAACCAAATTACATATTGGTAATGATAGTCATAAATGGGTGGAGTGTAGACGTAGATTGAGAATGGTTCGTTTTGGCTTCTTTCATAGATCATGGTGATGACCTTTTTTTGGGTAGAGAGTATGGCTGGCCCAGGGCTACTTACTACCTGGCGACCAGGCAGCAACGTGTGTATTTGACCTTGCCAGACGAAGAAGCTCATAGCCAATAGCCCCGTAAAGCTTCGCCACGGGGTAAACCAATAGCCAATAATGTTAGCTCGAATAATCTTGTTTAGAAAAAGGGCTACAAGAATAAAGTAGTTGATGGAGAAGCCGTAGAGATACCAGGTTTTGAGTTCGGGAGGAAAGAGAAACATAAAACCAAGGAGGGGCAGAACTAGAGAGAAAAGTATTAAAGAGAATAGAGTTTGTTCATTTTTGGTTTTTTTGATGCGCCAAAGAATTAAGATGGTGATAGCCAGAATGACGCCGACGATGAGGAGAGGAAGATTGGGGACTATGGACGATGAAAATAATTCGGTGAATTTGCGGATCCGCTCACCCAGGCGGATAGAAAAGGGTAATTTGCCTTCCAAACTTTCATTTCCCCCTTGAAAATATAAAAGGAGGGCTTTGGATTGGATAAAGTTGTGGCGAAGCTCGAAAATTATTTGAGGGACAAAAGGAATAAAAAAGACTATGGCGGCGTGGATTAGGGGTTTTAGGGTTAAGCGGTTGGTTGGCCGTCCGTCATTCTGAGGCCTGAGGCCGAAGAATCTCCCCAGATCCTGAAACCAGTTCAGGATGACGAAAACAATCAATGTTAAGGTAGTGAAAATGCCGGTGGCTGGCTCAAAGTGAAAGTTAAAACTTGAGGCTAGAGCTGCTAGCCAAAAGTATTTTGGCTTACCTTTGAGGAAATAATAAAGAGAGATAAGCATCACCACCATGGTGGCGGGAAGGACGTTGGCGTGGAACGGGTAGGTGGTGATGGCGATGTTGTGGGTAGAGAAGGTATTGAGGAGGGCAAAAAACAGCGCGGCTCGACTGCTTATTTCTTTTTTCAGAAAGAGACTGCCCGCCAGAAGAGCGGCAAGATTAACAAGCATGACCGTGATGACTGAGCCCCGGGGATCGCCGCCGGTAATGATGTAAGCGGGGGCAAGGAGGTAATACCAAGCGGGGCCAAAGTAAATGCCGGCGAGACTGCCCCACGGGCCGACGAGGGTGGGTTTTCGTAGCTCCACCATGTTCCGGACCCAAATGTGATCGCGGCCCATGTCAAAGACAAAGGGAAATTCATTTCTTAACACTTGGGGGAGTCTCAGCAGTAGAAAAACTACCGTGATTCCGAGGAGAAAATAGTTAAAGTGGTTTCTTGTTGTCATATCTTCATGAGCTTCGCACTTCACTTTCGTTTTGAAGCCACTATCGTGTAGACAAAGTGTCTCCGATAGGCTTCAAGACCGGGTCTTCTGGCAAGACCCGGTCTTTTACTGCAAATGATGTTAACGCGAAACTCGTGATCTTTTTTTGAAAGCTTTGAGGTCTAGTTTAGTGATAATGGATAAAGGCCGAGGTAAACGATTCAGTTTAAACCAACCGATGGCGTCACATTTATCTGGTTCGAGAATTTTAGGCTTTTGAGTGCCTTTTACTCGGCTCACAAAAGAGCTGGGCACCCAATGTTGGTGCTCTTTGGGAATGAGGTGGTTTTGGGCAGGAAGCTGCTCAAGAAGAATTAACTCCACCCCGTACTCTTCTTTGATTTCTCGGCTGATGGCGTGCTCTAGTGTTTCGCCAAACTTAACGGCCCCACCGGGGGCCTCCCAATGCCCACGTTCATTTTTGGCTTTTTGACTGCGCAGACTTAGAAAGATTTCGCCCTTTGAATTAAAGATGAGGGCTCCGACTGAGACGCCAATATAGTCGATGCCTGGTTTCATCACTGATTTGTTAGAAATTTGCTCCATTTCGTCTTAACTTTAGTTATCTCCACGCTCGCTTGTTGCATCAAGGTTTTATTTTCGCGCATTTGCTTCCAGTTGCCTCTTTCGGGATGGCCGAGAGCTTGGGCAAATCTGTCTCTAAAAAACCGAGGAACTCCAAGGTGGGTATCCACTAACCAAAAACTGTCAGCAATGGAAAAGACGAGGTACTTGTCTTCTCGGCGGAAAGCATTTTTGACTTCAGTTAGATCCTGAATTGAGGTGAGTTTATCTTTATCTTCGGGAATGATGGTTTCTGATTGGCCGTGATAAGGAAGGACGTGGACGTGGGCGTGGAATACCGTTTGGCCGATGATGCCGTGTTCGAAACTACTCACTGATCCATAGGTACGGCTAATGAACCGGGAAAACAGTTGATAGAGCTTGTCGAACTCAACAAATAATGTTTTGGAGAAGGCTCCCATACATGAAATGTGTTGTTTGGGAATAATTAATAGGTGCCCTTCGGTTAGGGGGTGAACGTCGCAGACGACTCGGAAATTTTCCGTTTCTTTTAAGGAGCGCTCTAAAGCAAGAGAGGCAGAATTGCAGTGAGGGCAATCTGGTCGTTTTTTAGGCTGCATAAATGGGGTTTATGGTTTTGATTTAAAAGTTAGGTTTTTGGCGGCGAGGTATACCACACTTAATCCAAGAGGAATAACAACATAGATTAAACGAGTAGTCCAGTGAGGTAAGTCAAAGTCGCCAAGAAGAACCAGGGGGACATTCCAGAAAAGAACAGCGGTGCTGGCGATGATATAAAGTTGGCGCTCCCAGCCTTTGATGAGTAAGGCAAAAGGGAGAATCCACAAGAGATACCATGGTTGGAAGCCGTACCAAGCAATAAAGGCAATGAGAATAACTGTACCCAACCAAACTGTGTAACGAAGATAGTTTTTGCCCTTTAATAAGAGAAGTCCCAAGTAAAATGTCATGAATTTAATCCCGACTGAGGCGATCAGACTCACCCATCCCAGCGCGGACTTTCCCCGAAGAATGAAATAAAAGCTCAGAAGAGCGAAGAAGATCATGACGATTTCCATGTGGGCATTGACCAGGCTTTCAATGATGACGAGGGGATTTAAGGCAAAAAGGGCCAGATATGTGAGTGGTTGAGATTTTTTTAATTTTTCGGCAATTTTAACCATGAGTAAGCTTGAACCCAGGTAGCTTATGGCAGCGAGGAGTTTAAATAGACCCAGTGTCACAATAAATTTGCCAAAACCTAGAAACGACGGGATGAGGCTTAGGCCAATCCAAACTGGCGGATAGACTGAAGGGCGATGGGTCCAACGCATGAACCTGATCCAGTCGTCCGCGGGGAAATCTAAAGCCTTGTAGTGCCAAGGTGAAAGGCCGTATTTAGTGGCGATGCGAGCATCGAAGAGGTAATTGAAAACGTCGTGGGAAAAAGCAGGGTATGAGGGGAGAAGGAGGATTACAACGAGACCGATGAGAATCCAAAGTTGCCTTTTCTTGATGGTCCTTTTTCTAACCGCAATAGCCAATAGCAAATAGCCAATAGCCAATAGCAGGACAATGAGTAAATAGATCGCTGTTGAGAGAGGGCGGTGAAAATAGCCAAGAGTAGTAAGCTGAGTTTGGAAAGATTGGTAGGCGGGATGAGCGGAGAGAGTTAAGTTTAAATCAACTTGAGAAAATGAATAAAGGGTTAGGGCGAGAGCTGTACCAGCTAGCAACCCCGTGAGGCGAAGATTCATGAGTGTTATTCTACCCTTTTAACTTGGGTTTGCGGGCGACTATTAAGAGGTGGCGATGAAAAAAGGGCCAAGGGGTAGGTAGATGTCGTAGCTTAGTGGGGGTGAAACCAGACGTTTTGAGTGCGTTCACGAGCCACCCCTCAGATTCAAATTCTAGAGTTTGAGATTGGCCTTGGGTAAGACCGAACAATTTCACCATGAGCCATTCCTCAAACCAAGCCAGATAGTAGCGCCAGGATGATTCTTGGGGAACGAAGCTGAGGATTAAAGTGCCGCCTTTCTTGAGGTAGGTAAAAAGCTCGGCCAGGACTTGCTTCTTTTGTGAGGGGGGAAAGAGATATAACACGTCTAACATAACAATGGCTTGGGGGTGGGGGCACTTTTCTAGGGTGATTTTAAACGATTGAGTAACGGTGACATTGGGATAAAACTTAAGAATTTTTTGGGCGACGACTGTTTTTTTGGGGGATGGATCGAAAGATATGATTCGCCTTTTGGGGAATTTTGACACTAGGTAAAATGAGAACAGGCCAAATCCACAGCCATAGTCAACTATTGGTCCTCGGCGGGGGATGTCAGGAAGGATGGCAGCAAAAGGGAACGATCCTAGCCGAAGCAGAGCGTGAACTCGAGTTAGAAACGGCAGGTGGCGAAGCTTTCGGAGCAGCTTTTCGGTGAGACCTTTTTTTGCCATAGAAAATAATCGAACAATCTTAGGAGTATATTATCTTTCAGACCGACCGCTGGGGTTTATGTTAGCAAAACGCATTGCCTGTATTTTCCCAGTCCACAATGAGGCGGCTGTCCTGGCCAAACAACTGAAAAAGTTTGTGGTTGATCTTAAGCAGGCTGGGCTGCCAGTTGGGGAAATTATTTTGGTGGAGAATGGCAGCCAGGATAATTCGTGGAGGATCATCGAAAGTCTACGGCGCAAAGACGGGCGAATCCAAACTATCCGCCTACCTCACGCTTCGTATGGTGAGGCGGTGAGAGTGGGGTTGGAGCACGCGAGAGGGGAACGAATATTTGTCCTGAACGTAGACTTTTTTGACGTGGCGTTTATGCAGCAGGCGCTACCACTTTTAGAAGTGACCGATATTGTGATCGCCTCTAAAACTTTGGGAGCGAGTGATGATCAGCGGTCGTTTGGGCGCCGGTGGGTAACCTATTTTTTTAATGTGCTGTTGCGACTCATGCTTAACTACCCGGGAACTGACACTCATGGGATTAAGGGGTTTAAAAAAACGAGGCTGTTGCACTATTCCCTGATGCGCTGCCGGACTCACCACGAACTTTTTGATACCGAACTTATTATTCGTATGACTCGGTGGGGGGCAAAGCTCGTAGAACTGCCGATTACAGTCCGGGAAATTCGCCCGAGTCGTTACTCCGTGATTAAACGATCAGTAGCCACGGCGATAGATTTAGTGTCGGCCCTGTGGTCGAAGCTATTGATACCGGGATTTCCCCAGCGACTGGTGGTGGCCGATGACTATGGCATTTCTGCTTCCGTTAATCAGGCGATTTTGAAAGTGGCCTCCCGACAATTAGTCGACATTGTGTCGGTCATGCCCAATATGGTTTCCAAATCGGCCGTCACACAGCTTCAGGCGATACCTAAGGTGAGTTTCTCGGCACATCTCAATGTGGTTGAAGGAAAACCCTTATCAAACATCGATGACGTCTCAACGTTGGTGAATAGCAGGGGAGAGTTTTATTCGTCTTCGCAATTTTTCTGGAGACTCCTGGGGGGCAAAATACAGGTGGCGCAGATTGAGCGTGAATTAGGGACACAAATACAAAGACTTAGAGAGCATGGGTTAAAGATTAAGCATCTTGATTCTCATCAACATTGGCACTTGCAACCACCCATAGGTAATGTGGTAGTGAGACTGGCTCGGCGATTCAAGGTGAGGCAGATTCGAAGTTTTGATTCGACCCGCAATTACCTAAAGTCAAAACCGCTGCGCTATGTGGGGTTTTTAGTTATTCATCTACTGTTACGATTGCGGTTTGGGCCAAATGGTTTTTCGACGGAGACGGTAGACGAGATCATCGTCCATCCGGGGACTGACTACGATCAAATGGCGATTGATAGCCTCCCAAGACATCGGTGAGGCGAATGCGGAGTAAATCGACAAACATGCGGAGGGAATCTTTGACGGGATTGACCCGGGACGTTTTGATGTGTTTCCAATGAACTGGGACTTCGGCAAGACGGAGTTTCTGCTTTTGCGCCAGATAGAGAACTTCGACGTCGAAAGCCCCAGTGAAGGCCGCTTTTTCTGGTTTTTGACTGTAGACTACTAATCTGCCGAAAAGATCTTTGGCCACTGCAGTTTTGAATAATTTAAAACCGCATTGAGTGTCGTGGATGCCGCGGAGGGCGACTAGCGAAACGATAAAGTTGAAGCCTCTACCCATAAAATGGCGGTACCAAGGCTCTTTTTCGCGTTTGCTGCCCTGCACCTCTCGGGAGCCGATGACGATGTGGTAGTTTTTTTTGATAAAGGGAAGAAGTTTTTCCACCTCACTTAGGGGGGTGGCTTGATCAAAGTCAGTAAAGAGGACATTTTCACCTGTTGCCTCCATGATGCCGGTGGCCACGGTTTGAGCCTTGCCTAAATGAGGGTTTTTAATTAAGCGCCAGTGGGGGTTTTGGGCGACGAATTTTTGGATATTCTCTATCGAACCGTCAGTGGAACCGTCGTCAACGATGATGACTTCGTAGCTCCATTTCCTTGGCTTGAGGTAGCGGGTGACTTTGGCTAATGCTTTGGCGGCGAAATTATCTTGTTCGTTATAGGCAGGAATGACGATGGAAAGGAATGGTGGAGCAGTCATAGACTCAGCTTCCTTTTGGAGCTGGTTTGCCAATCATATCTAAGGAACTTTCATGGTGCACGGTTTTAATGACCGTGATTAAGCCTGGAGGCGCTGTTCGCGTTTCCACGACTTCTCTGCGGCCGAAGCCCGCGACTTCCCAGGAAGGGAAGCTCAGGGGTTGGCACGTGGCTGGATCTTGCTCACAAATGAGGATGAGCTGAGGAGTGACTTCCTCTTCAAGTTTTTTCGGAGGATTAGCTGATGTTTCCAAAAAGTAGCGGTAGGCATGATCTGAATTGCCAGTAGACATGAGGGCAAAGTTGTATGGTTCTCCCCCACTCAAGTCTAAAACTACTTCTGCGGCCAGCTCGGTTTGGCGAATGAGGTTGTTGGGCGGGCGAGAAAAGAAGGCTTTATCTATAAACGAGCCGGTGAGAATGATTAGGCCTAAGGCGACGATGATTTTTGCTCCCCAACCTTTTATCCAGAGGAGATAAGCCGTGATGCCGACCATTAAAAACGGCACGGGAAAGAGAAAACCAAAATAGTAGTCGTGAATATCTCCCTGGTAGACGGACATACTTAAAATGCCGACGACGAGCCAAATGAGGAGCGATTTATTACGCCGCCGAGAGGCATAGAAAAGGCTCAGGAATGCGACTAAGACGACACCGATTAAGAACGGCGATCGAGGCAGGGACAGAGCTTCGATAAAGAGTCGGGAGATGCGTTCATAAGCAGTGGTGAAGATGGCTAAGAAGGGTGTATCTAAAGCCCCGTCTTGGCGGGTCATAAATTCGATGACAGTTTTGGTGTTGGGAAAGAGATGACGAATTTCAAAGAGCAAAAATGGAGAAAAGGTGGTGACAAAGCCAAGGAATACAATGAGGTTATGGCGGAAGAATTCTTTTATTCTTTGAGAGGAGAATTTTAGATCGAGCCATTTTTTACGGGTGGTAATTTGACTGAGGATAGCAGTGTAGACAGCGGTGAGGATGAGGGCGAGGTAATGCAATTGCCAGGCAACCCCTAAACAAGCCCCAGCCAGATAGAGATACAGGCGGCGTTTTTTGGTGAGGCCAAGGCTTAAAATAAAAATGCCGCCGAGGGCAAAAAATGAGAGTGGATTAGGATTCCATGAAGCCCGAGAGTAGCGGACGATGAGAGGCGAGATGGCATAGAGGAAAGCGGCAACTAAGCCGACGATGGGATGGAAGAATCTTTTGCCAAAGAGGTAGACTAGATAGACCGTAGCGATGCCAAAGAGAGAGACAAGGTAGGCCGGCCCCGCGGGATTGTAATTGAAAAGCAACAAGAAGGGGGCCATCATGTAGTAGTAGATGGGGCCAAGATAGAAGCCCCCCACAGAAGCGGTGGGTCCTAGGAGCGTGAGATCGCCCTTTAAAATATTACGAACGACAATCAAATCCCGACCTTCATCACCCAGAAAGACGATGTATTCGGGAACTTTGTAGAGACGAAAGAAGGCTGCAATGAGCAGAATAGCGATAAGAAGTAATTTTTCAGGTTGGCGAAAAAACTTCATAGGTGGTTTTTATTTAATCTTTAATAGGAGTTACATATTTTATGTCATTCTGAGGCCGAAGGCCGAAGAATCTAGATCCTTCGCTACACTCAGGATGACAATTATGGCGTAAGTCCTGTCAGCTTGTCACTTTTTCTCGCATGAGGCTCATCCACAGCCGCAAACCTTCGATGGCGGCTTTGAAAACAACTTCTGGTTTACCGCCGGTTTGTTCGCCACCGGGGCGGCTGTGATGCCTGACTCCCAGCTGCTGAATTTTAAAACCAGCTTTCTTGGTGCGAGTGACGAGCTCGGTTTCAGTGATGGCGCTGGCGGTTTTGAGGGGGCCAATCTTATCTAAGATGGCCTTTTTAAATACCTTAAAACCACAATCAACATCTTTAACATTGATGCCAAAGAGAACAATGCCGACGAGATGAAGGATTTGAGCCATGAATCTTCGATAGAGAGTGTCGGTGCGTTTGACCCGGAAACCAATGGCCATGTCTGCCCCGTGATTGAGGGCAGCGATGAAGGCATAAATTTCTTTGAAGTCAAACTGACCGTCGGAGTCGGTATAGCAGATATATTTATACTTTGATTCATTCAGGCCGGTTTTGATGGAAGCGCCGTAGCCCAAGTTAGGCAGATGTTGGATGAGCCGGACTTTGGGTTCTTCTTTCATGATGTTTTTGACAATGGCGGCAGTGTTATCTTTTGAGCCATCGTCCACGACGATGATTTCCCACCTTCGGGCGCATTTTTTTAGTTCTG
>JACOWY010000027.1 GCA_016176555.1 Candidatus Chisholmbacteria bacterium
TAGGCGCCCAAGACGCCAACGTTTTCTCGAGGGAATTCGGCAGCAAGTACACCGAAGAAGACCTTGTATCCTTAGGTCTCTACCAAATCATCGTCAAGCTCAGTGTGGAGGGCCAAACCTCCGCCCCCTTCCCCGCCCAAACCCTGCCTCTCGCCAAATCGAAAAACCTCAATCGCGGCAAAGTCATCCGCATCTCCCGCGAGCGCTACGCCCGCCAAAAATAAAGTTCAACTTTACCTAGATTGATATATAGGCAAAAACAAATTTATCAAGGCGCCAAGAGGTCCGACCTCTTCACACTCAGAGTTTCTACTTAACTCAGTTAACTTAATCAACTTAGTTAACTTAATCCCTCTTCATCTCCGCTTCGCGTGCTCCTTCAGCCACAGAGCAATTTCTTTTACCGCTAGCTTCTCATTGTCAACCGCGACCATAAAATCAGCCGCATCAATCCCCTTGGAAACCAAATGGTAGCCGTTAAGGTGCAAAAATCGCTTCCCGGAGAGCCACGCCGTACGTTTATTCCCATCGGTAAAAGGGTGATTGAGGCACAACGATTGCAGCAGTGCCGCCGCCTTCAAAAACACCGTCGGATACAAATCCACACCGCTGTATGTCGCCTTCGGTCGCTCCACCGCACTATGCAGCAAAGAAAAATCTCTTACCCCTGCTTCCGTTCCCGCCCGCCGTATCATCCCCTGATGAATGGCAAACACTTCATCAATCTCAACGTACTGCCAGTTCATCTAAAACCTTCCCATCTTCTTCCAATACCTGTTCGAGCCACTTTTTAAATTCGACCGTCGCCGCCCGATTAGCAACCGCCTTGCCTTTCTCTGCTTTCCTAACCACAAATGCTTCGCCGGTTGGCGCCGCTTCAATCACTACTTTACTTCCCTTTGTTAAACCCATCGACCGTAGCAAGTTCTGCGGAATCGCCACCACGTTACTATTCCCAGCTTTAAACACAGTCTGCACTTGCTCCATATATCTCCTTTAGTAGAATAGCTAATGTAATGACGATGTTATAACGAAGCCACCCCCATGTCAAGCGGCCAGGAAAAACCAGAATAAGGAGCTAGATGATGAATGTATATGATTTATAGCTACGCCTCTCCCGATGTAACACCGGGATCAGCCGCTCTTTTTCTCCGGCATTCGCCGGATCAAAATGATTTATGGTTTATGATTTCTTTGTATATGATTTATGATCTATGATATTTGATATAGTCTCATGAACCTCCGTCGCCTCCTCTCTCTCCTCGCTATCCTCATCCTCCTCGCCGGCCTTGGCTTCGCCGTCTATTTGGCTCAGCAAAGCCAAGAAACCCGCCGCCGAGCGGCTGAAGGTACCACAGCCACCTTCATCATCTCCGATAATTTTGATGGAACAAGTTTGGATTCCACCAAATGGGGCAATTGGACCAACGCCGAAGGTGGCACCTTCTCTCAAGCTGACGGCAAACTTGTCGCCACCATGCCTCAGCAGTCAGGAGCAAAAAGCGTTACCGTCTGGCCTCACCTACCTATCTCTGGTGATTTTACTGCCGAAGTAGAGCTTTCACCCCTCACAACAACTGGTGACGAAGGCGCCGCCGGCTTTGTCTTTGACCAGGATGGAGTTGACTGGAAAGCAGCCCTGCTCAGACATACCAGCCCCTCACACGATAAGTTGGAGTACAACTTCTTCACCGGCAGTAGTCAGCAATTTATCGACCTACCTCCAGCAACAGGCACTATTAAACTTAAGCTTGTTCGGACTGGCTCCACTTTTCAAGGCTTTTATGATCTCGGCAATGGCTACCAAGCATTTGGAGAGGCCCAAAATATCTACTCGGGGGGAGGCATAATTAAACTAGAAACTGGATCATGGGGATCCACCAATCCTGCAGTTACCGCTAAATACGACAACTTCACCATCACTGGCAACGTACTAGCTAATACAACGGTAACCGACGATTTCAACGCTGGCTCTCTGGATAACCAAAAGTGGCGGACATGGAAAACCACCGCCCCCACCACAGATCAAGAAAATGGGGTATTTAGGGTAACCATCCCATCCGGGCAATCATCCTACAACGACGGTGTCATCAGATCACGTCAAACCGTTGTCGGGGATTTCGAGGTGCAAGCGGATTTGAAAATGGAATCAGTAGAAAATAAATCTAATGCCGACGTCGTCCTCCAATTCGTAGATTCAGGCAGCGGAGAAAACCGCAACATATTCCATATTCTTATTAGAAAACGTGTCGATCAGACCAGTATGATAGGGGGTGTCCACATCCCCAACAACCCCCAATGGCAAGAGGAATCCAAACCGCTGGCTGACAATGACAGTGGAAGAGTGGCTACGGTAAAAATGGCTCGCTCAGGCGACACCATTTCTTTTTATTACAGATTACCAGGAGAAGCTAGCTTTAACCTTCTCGGCACCCAAGCCAACGTCTATTCCGGTCCCGGAGAAGTCCTCCTCTTCACCAACTCTTGGGATAATTTCCCCGCCGTCACCGGCACCTTCGATAATTTTAAACTTGTAACTAATCTCCAAACAGCATCTCCCTCTCCTTCGCCGTCATCACTGCCTGATATTGGCGGCGGCGAAGATTGTGATGCCCCTATTTCACCGCAAAACGTCAAAGCCCGCCCAGGCTCAAAATCAGGCGAAATCCTCATCTCTTGGATCGCCGCTCCCGGTGCCACTCACTATGCCGTCAACTACGGCACCTCATCCCGCAATTATATTTATGGCGCTGCTAACGTCGGCAACGTCCGCGAGTATACCGTCAAAGGCTTAAACCCCGGCACCACCTATTACCTGGCTGCCACCGCCGTCAACGCCTGTGGCTCTAGCTCCCACTCCACCGAAACCTCCGCCGTCGCTTACAAATCGGCAGGCTCTACTACCAAACTCACCCCAACTCCTTCTACCACCACCTTCATTCCCTCGCTCCCCTCAGCCCTCCCGACCCTCGACCTTCCTTCCCCCACCCCTTCGCCTTCTCCCGAACCTTCGGCCGAACCCCAAGTCATAGTCGAGCCCCAAACACCTCAAGGCCCCAACAAACTCATCTACCTTCTGGGTGGCTTAGCCGGCGCCGTCATTGCCTTCTTCTTGATTCGCCGCTTCCGCCAAAAGCTAAGCCAAGGCCCAAATATCACCCAAGACCTCACCCCTTCCCCGCCTCCACCCGCCCCTTCTTCTCCACCTCCCAGCCCGCCGTCAGAGACGGGACCTCCTCTACCTTCATCTCCCCCCTCGCCCTCAACGCCTCCTCCTGCACCACCTTCCTCAAATCAATGAGCCACCTCCGCCCAAACCCTAGTCTTCTTCGACTACAACCTCTTAGTCACCAGCTTCGGCCAGTAAACCGCTCTTGAACCAAGCACTACTAGATATCTCTGCGAATTTGCTTTG
>JACOWY010000011.1 GCA_016176555.1 Candidatus Chisholmbacteria bacterium
AATAATTTCTTCCGGCTTTCTTTCTCGTAATTCCCCCAATGTTTCTGTGCGCAATCCACCGGGATATCCTGAATAGCGGGTGTATATTTTCTGGTCTTCTTTCCGTCCTGTTGACTTTATTTGTTTGGCATTGATAACCAACACATAGTCACCGCAATCCATATGAGAAACAAAATATGACTTATTTTTTCCGCGAAGTAAATTGGCAATTGAAGTGGCTTCCCGTCCGATTATTTTACCGGCTACATCAACGAGATGCCATGTTCTTTGTATCTGATTTTGTTCCTCATGTATTTATTTAGCGCAGCGTGATTATAAGTAGTCCGGTAAGCCGGACTGCCGATAATCTTACAATTATGCCAGCCAAAACTAAAACAACTAAACAAGTAACCAAAGGTAAAATGTACGTCACTGCTACCTTTAATAATACTCTCGTTACCGTCACTGATGAAACGGGAGGCGCCGTCGCCTGGGGTTCAACCGGCAAGGCTGGCTTTAAAGGTAGCCGCAAATCTACCCCTTATGCCGCCACTACCGCAGTTGAGGGAGTATTAAGCGACGTTAAAAATTTTGGCCTCAAAGAGTTAGAAGTTTACATTAAAGGCCCCGGGCCAGGTCGCGATGCAGCTTTGAGAGTCTTACGCAATTCCGGCATTAAAATTACTCTTATTGCCGACGTCACGCCCATTCCTCACAACGGTAGCCGGCCACGAAAACGCCGCCGCTCATAAGGAAAGGGATAACTTAAGGGAAAACCTGGGTTTTCCCTAAGAAGTTTTTATGGCAAGATATACTGGACCAAAAAATAAGCTAGCCCGCCGTGCCGGCAGCTCACTAGAACTAAAAACAAACGCTACTAAATTGCAGCGTCGCTTAGGTATTCTGCCGGGCACCCACGGCCGCAAAGGCAAACGGAAAGTGTCTGATTTCGGCGAGCAGCTCGCCGAAAAACAAAAACTCAAGTGGGCCTATGGGCTCCTCGAGCGCCAATTTCGCCGTTATTTTACCAAAGCCGCTAAAGCCAAAGGGGTTACCGGAGAAATGCTCCTTTCTTTGTTAGAACGCCGCCTAGACAACGTTGTCTACCGGCTTAGTTTTGCCCCCACCAGGGCCGCCGCCCGCCAATTAGTCAGCCATGGTCATGTTCGGGTTAACAACCATAAAATCTCCATTCCGTCATATCAAGTCAAACCCGAAGACATAATTACCTTAAGCGCCAAAGCCTTGAATATCCCCACCATCAAAGAACTCGCCTCGCAAAAACCTGTCGTTCCCAAATGGCTCGCCCGTAAAGCAGCCGTGGGGAAGATTTCTCGTCTCCCCCAGCGTGACGACATCACCGTTGACGTCAACGAACAATTAATCATCGAATATTATTCTCGCTAAATAAAGAAAGGAGTCGTCATGATCACGACCTCATTTAAAGCTACTACTGTCAAGCAAACCTCTGACTACGGTGAATTCTCTCTTGAGCCCCTCGAGCAAGGATATGGGCACACCCTAGGTAACGCCCTCCGCCGGGTTCTGCTCTCAAGCTTAGAAGGCGCCGCCATCACCGAAGTCAAAATAGCCGGCGTCAAGCATCAATTTACTACCCTCGAAGGCCTCAAAGAAGACGTGGTCGAGCTCATCCTCAACCTCAAGCAAGTGAGGTTGGCCTATGAGGGAGACAAAGAAGAAACCCTCACTTTACAAGTCCACGGTCCGAAAACTGTGACCGCCAAAGATATCAAAGGCCCAGCCACAGTCAAAGTGGTCAATCCCGATGAGCCTCTGGCCACATTAAGCGACAAAAAGGCCAAGCTCGATATCGAAATGAAAGTAGTGCGCGGGGGGGGCTATTCGCCGGCCGAAGAGAGAAAGTCTTCCACCGTCGGCGTCATCCCCGTTGATGCCAACTTTTCTCCTATTACCCGTGTCGCCTATAGCGTGGAAGAAACGCGCGTCGGCCGGCGCACCGACTACGACAAATTAGTCATTAAAATTTGGACTGATGGTAGCCTTAAACCGAAAGTAGCGCTCGAAAACGCCGCTCGCATTTTAAGCGAGCTACCCAAACAAATTTACGCTCCCAAAGCCACCAAAGCCGAGAAACTGGTGGTCGCCGCCGCTCCTGTCAGCGGTGAAATCTACGATCTCACCGTCGAAGAATTGGAGCTACCTACTCGCATTGCCAATGCCCTGCGCCGCGGTGGCTACAAAACCGTCAAACACCTCGCCGAAGCGACCGCAGCAGAGCTCGCCAAAGTCAAAAACTTAGGCGAAAAATCTACCAAGAAAGTCATCGCCGCCCTCGAAAAGAAAGGCATCGAGCTGAAAGGAAAAAATTAACCCCCATGCGTCACCAAGTCTTTGGCCGTCACCTCAAAAGAAGCGCGCCTCATCGCCAAGCGCTCTTCAAAAATTTAGTCGTCAACCTCATTACTCATGGCCACCTCAAAACTTCCCAGGCCAAATACAAAGCAGTTAAGGGGCTGATCGATAAGTTAGTCGTTAAAGCCCAGAAAAAAACCGTTCATTCCCGCCGCGTCTTATTGAGCTTTCTCAATAACAAAAAAGTCGTCAACCTGCTCGTCGACGACATCGCCCCTAAACTAAGTGGCAGAATGAGTGGTTTTACCCGTTCCCTCCCTTTAAGTCACCGTCGGGGCGACGACACCCTGATGGTCCGGGTTACATTTGCCGCAGAAGAAAGTCTTATGCCACTCAAAACAAAACTCTCCGAGTCCAAAAAAGCGAAAGAACAGCCAAAAGCCAAAAAACAACCCCCGACCCAACCTAGAACTGTCTTCGGACCAAAAGCGCCCCTCACCACCAAAACCACTCCGCAAGTCCGTCGCACCACCCACAAATAGTTAATTATGCCATTCAAAACCACTGTCACGAAACTAAAAACCATCAACCGCTCTTGGCACCTCGTAGACTTAAAAGACCAAATCCTCGGCCGCGCGGCTGTCAATATCGCCACCTTACTTCAAGGCAAAAATAAACCCTACTTTACCCCCCATCTTGATTGCGGCGATTACGTCGTGGCCATCAATGCCCAAGACATTAAGCTCACCGGCAACAAAGCCCTAAAAAAAGAATACTTTAGTCACTCCGGCTACCCCAAAGGCGCCAAAGTTGTTCCCTTCCGTAAAAGGCTGGAAAAAAATCCTCAAAAAATAATTGCTACTGCCGTCAGCGGCATGTTACCCAAAAATAAGCTCCGGTCGCCC
>JACOWY010000060.1 GCA_016176555.1 Candidatus Chisholmbacteria bacterium
GACGCAGTTAAAAGTAGTTTTTCTTTCACCAACCCCTTTTCATAAAGTTCTTGCCACACCGCCTCAGTCACAAACGGCACAAAAGGATGCAAAAGTTTCAAAAACACTACTAATCCTTCAGTTAAACTCTTTGCACTAATCTCTCCGCTCTTTGCTTTTTCTATACATTTGTCACAAAACCGGTGCCAAAACTCTTTGTACAGTGTCTCCGCCGCCAACCCCGCCTTCAGACCATTTAGTTGCCCCGTCACCTTTTCTACTATCTTATTCAAAGTCTCCAGGAATTTCTTGTCACCCTGAGCGATCCCGCCCTGGCGGGACTGCCGAAGGGTCTCTCCCTTATCACCTTCTTGCTTCATCAGAATGAAGCGCGCCGCGTTCCAAATCTTATTGGTAAAATTTCTCATCCCCCGTATCTTTTCCTCTCCCGTCGCACTATCCCTTCCCGCCGTCGTGCTCATCACCAAAGCCATCCGCAGCGCATCCGCCCCATACTTCTCAATCACACTCACGGGGTTTATCACATTCCCCTTACTCTTGCTCATTTTTTGTCCCTTCTCATCCCGCACCAATCCATGCAGATACACTTGCTCAAACGGCACTTTGCCGGTACGGTAAAGCCCGAGCATCAGCATCCGCATCACCCAAAAAATCAATATGTCATACGCCGTTTCCATCACCTGTGTTGGATAAAACCTTTCAATGTCTCCCTTACGGCTTGTCCTGAGAGTGGCGAATGGCCATTGTCCCGAAGAAAACCACGTGTCAAATGTATCGGTTTCTTGAATAAAGTTTTCTCCCGGGGTTGTTGCCGAAACCACAAACTCTGCTTCCACCGGTGCCCGCAATTCTTGCAAACCCTCTTTAATTTCCTTTAAAGAGTATTTTTTAAGCAACTCCGCAATCTTGCCTGAAATTAAGTCTCTCTTCTTATCTAAAAAGCGTACTTCTATGTCATTGTTTCCTGCCTGCCCCGTTGCGAAGCTATTCGGGGTTTCCTGTTTCCTGTTTCCTGTTTCTATTTTGTACCAAATTGGCTGCCTGATTCCCCACACAATCTGTCGGCTAATATTCCAGTCTTTTAAATCTTCAAGCCAATGCTTCAAAATTTTGTCGTGTCCCGCCCCATAAATCACCACATCTTTATTTTTAAGTGCTTTTAGTGCCAAATTAGTCAAAGGTTTTACCTTGATAAAAAATTGTGCCAGCGGCAACGGCTCAAGTACCGTTCCACATCGATAGCACACGCCGATGGTGTGCACGTGATTTTCATCGATTCGTTCCAAAAGTCCATCATTTTTCAGGTGCTGGATCATCAGCTTCCGTGCTTCTGCCACCCTCATGCCGTGGTACTGCCTGGCTCGTTCTTGATATTTTTGTGGCGCATCTTTCTTCTTCAAAAACCACGAAAAATCCATCTTTCCGTCAAACCCAATAATTGGCGTCACCGGCAGATTGTATTTTTTCCCCAGCTCAAAATCATGAGGGTCATGAGCCGGTGTCACCTTCATCATCCCTGTGCCAAATTCAGGATCCACCCCGGGGTCTTTAATCACCGTCATCGTAATCGGCCCCAAAAGTCCTGGTACGTCCAACGTCTTCCCAAACCATTTTTTGTAGCGCGTATCATCTGGGTGAGCGGCGAGTGCCGTATCGCGAAACTTCGTCTCCGGTCGCGCCGTCCCAATCGTA
Source organism: Candidatus Chisholmbacteria bacterium (assembly GCA_016176555.1). Taxonomy (GTDB): domain Bacteria; phylum Patescibacteriota; class Microgenomatia; order UBA1400; family JACOWY01; genus JACOWY01. The sequence continues at coordinate 1,693 of JACOWY010000060.1, forward strand.
AACGGCCCATACTTGATATACAAAAACGGCGCTTTCCGCTCTATGTGTTTGACTTCGAGTTCCGAAAAAGCTGTCCCGCAATGAGTGCAGTAATTCACCAAACTCAAATCTCTATAAACTAAACCGTCTTTTACGAGCTTCTGAAAGGTGTCTAAAACTACCTCAACAATGTCTTTATCTAAAGTAAATTTAAACCGCGACCAATCCGCACTCGCCCCAATCCGTTTCAGTTGCTCCACCGCCACATCAGAATTCTCCCGCACGTAGTCCCAAATTTTCCCGTAAAGTGTCTCCCGGTCAAAATCGAACCGGCTTTTACCTTCTTCCTTAAGCTTTTTTTCAAACACAAACTGCGTCTCAATCCCGGCATGATCAGTTCCCGGCAGCCACAGGGTAGCTCTACCTTGCATCCGCGCCACCCGAATTAAAATGTCTTCGACGGTCACAAACATCGCGTGGCCAATGTGCAGTGGGTCATTGGCATTCGGCGGCGGCATGATGATAGTGAATGGTTTAGCTTTAAGGTCGCTAATCGGCGAAAAACCACCCGACTTCTCCCATAGGTTATAAATCTGTTTCTCGTATTGATCATGTTGATAGCGTTTATCCATAGAGCCACCTTATTGTACCGTAGAATTCTACCAGAGGAGAGTATGATAAAATAGTAAAAAATTTATGACAACCTCACTCGAAACACAATCAAAAGAAAAAATTACTGGTCAACTCAATCAATTAATTCAAGAAATACAACAAGGCATAATAGCCGGAGATTTTGAGCGTTCTCTGGATGAGTTTGAAGCGTCTATTCGCGAGCTTCATATGCAGGGTTTCCAAACAGTAACCTTTGTCATAGATCCAAACGCTAATCTTGTTTACCCAGATTCAGTTACCAGATCGCAAAGGGCAATCCAGTCAGGACAAATTTTCCCCAGGAGAGAGGATGGTCTATTTCTTATTGAAGTAGAAGTTCCGCAGATTGCCGAGGCACACGACGGTCTCTATAGGTCTGCAGTTGCAGGTTTAAAACTGGCTTTTGGTCTGGCAACGACTATAAGTATTTATCGGACAGATAACTATGCTTTAATTGAACTTACTCTAGGGGGAAAAAGTGGAGGTAACCCTACTTATTCTTTCCCTTTTGAGTGTGTACAAGAGATACAACTAAAGTAGGTCTAACCCCGGGTCGACCACCACTTGTTTCCACGAAGTAGGGGAGTGGGTATAAAAAGCCGCCGCCCCCACCATCACTGCGTTATCGGTGCACAGGTCAATCGACGGAATAAACAGTTTAATTTTTAATGTTTCATCTTTAATTTTTAATTTTAACTTGCGGCGCAGCTGCAAGTTAGCTGCCACGCCCCCTCCCACAATCACCGACTTCGGAGTAAACTCCTTCACCGCCCGCATTACTTTTGCCACCAACACATCTGTAATCGCTTCCTGCACCTCATGCGCAAGTTCAGCCACTCGGTCATCAGGGAGTTTATCCTGAGCAAGCGCAGCGCGCCGAAGGGCTGCCTTCAGCCCTGAAAAACTAAAATCATACGTCTCTTCTTTTAGTAACGGTCTCGGCAGCGTAATTGACGAGCCCACTAAACTTTTCAGAGCGGGCGAGTCATCCTGAGCATGCCTGGATCTATGCCTGCCCTGAGCGTAGTCGTAGGGTGAAGATCCAGGCCGTCGAAGGATCCCCCCTTTTACTTTAGCGGCCTCAGCCGCTATCGCCGGCCCTCCCGGATAGGGGAGCCCCAAAAGCCTCGCACATTTATCAAAGCACTCACCCGCCGCATCATCCCGCGTCCCCCCGAGCCACTGTATATCACCATGCTCTTTCATCAGCACCAAATCCGTATGCCCTCCACTCACCACCAACCCTATTGCAGGGAATTTTGGAATTTGAAAATTTGAATTTGAAATTTGTTTAGAATTTGGAATTTGGAGCTTGGAGTTTTCGCTAACAAAGTTAGCGTATAAATGTGCCACCAAATGATTAACCGGCACGAGCGGCTTTCCCCACACATAAGCTAGCGTCTTCGCCGTCTCCACCCCCACGAGCAAACTCCCAATCAATCCCGGCCCCACCGTCACTGCTATCGCATCTATACTTTTTCTACCCGCACTACTTCTACTACTTGTTCTACTTTTTGTAATTGCCTCTGCAATTACAGGAACAATGCTACGCATTTGTTCCCTGGCCGCTACTTCCGGCACAATTCCACCAGTTTTGACATGCATCTCCTCAGAACTGGCTACTACAGAAGCCAAAACTTTCACCGGCAAAGTAGGGGAGTCACCTTCCACAATTGCCGCCGCGGTCTCGTCACAACTTGTTTCAAGCGCTAAAATTATCATTTTTAATTTTTAATTTTTCATTTTTAATTCGCGGCTAAACGCCTCTCAGGTACACCGCTTGCCACGGTTGAAAATTACTCAAAAACGTCTTGGAATAAATCGTCTCCCCACCCCGCGTCACTACATAATCAAATTTCGCCTTTGCCCCGGCCGCTTCATAATCAATTTGCTTCACCACCCCCGGGCCAAGCGTCGGGTCATCTTGATACCGGGGTGGGGGAGCGGGCACAATATCCCACACCCGGTGGTTCAAAATCTGTGCTGTTCTCCCATCGCTCGTCCCATAAATTTCTACACTCAGGGTATTCGCCCCCGCATTATTGATCATCTGTACCAAGATATGGGCCGGCGTATCATTTAAAAATTTTAGATCCGTTGTCGGCGCATACACCGTCGCATCCAAACCTGCTTTGGCATTCTGTTCATAGTAGCCCACCCGATAGCTATGTGCCCTCCGCGCCGTAATCGGCAAGCCCGCATCTAAGGCCGCCCGAAATACTGTCGTCGACACTTGGCACACTCCACCGCCATCATCCAACACTGTCGCTCCTGATCGAATCACGTACGCCTGCTGGTACCCTGTCGCGTTCGAAATTTCTCCGACACTGGCATTAAAAGAAAACTCTTGCCCCGGCGCCACCAACACGCCGTTGATTCGATTGGCCGAAAGCGCAATATTATGTCTCCTCCCCGCAATTGACCCTGTATAGGTCGACACCCCCCGTCCCAAAAGCTCATTAATCCCCAGATTGTTAACGTCCTCCAAAGTAATAGATGGGGTCGCCCTCACCACGGACAGTGCCCCCGATATCACTTCTTCATCAGTAGTCAGCAACTCATCGAGTTTAGATTCGATCTGTCCCACTGCCTTTTCCGTCTCCAACCTCAAGCCGTCTTTGGCCGGCCGAAATTGAGTCACCCTTCCCTCCACATACTGGAACGCCGCATCTTGAGGTTGCCGATCAGTTGCCTCAGCCAGTGTTTTCCCATACTCCACTATCTTTTCCTGAGAAAATCCGCCCTTAAAATCTAAAAACGTCACCAAGTCTTCTGCCTCTAAACTCCATCGCTGTTCATCTGAAGTCAAAGTTAAAGTTTTGCCTACCAGCTTTTCCGCTCGCTGTCGCGTTTCCTCAAGCTCTTCGGCACTGACCCCCGGATCAACTACCTTTACCGGTAAAGCTACCACCAATGTCGTTCCCCATCGCAGACCGTCGTCGATCGCCATTTTCACTTCATCAACATCCACCACTGTTCCCGATTCCCCAACTTGCACTTCTACCCACGAACCACTCGGATCCGGTCTGTCCAACACCGTAATTTCCGGGGGCACGGGAGGTACCGATAGCTCCGCGGCCACCGTCGCCACTTTCGTCATCAACAATTCCTCATCGTAAGTAAAATCCAAGGGTAGACGCACTGTCCCAGTTAAAGCCCGCCATTGCTGCCCTAATTGCGCAGCCGTTGACCCTTCTCTCCCCACCTTCATCGCTTGGCGCGCCGTGACCGCGGGCAAATACGAAAAACCTATTTCTGCCTTAAGAATTGGCCACTCATTTTCTTGATACTTCAATAGTATCGCCGGGTCGATTCGATCGACATCTTCTGCCCGAGAAGCAAGTAACGCTTCCGTCTCATATTCTGTTTTGCCTTCCACCCGCAATCCTTGGACTAAAACTCTTGGATACACCTTGCCCCAATAAATTAGCTCAAACGCCAAAAGACTTATAACTGCCCCCACCACAAAACCCAGGGCCAGAGTTACCCAACCTGCCAACGCAGACAATTGAAAAAAAGGCCCTATCGCCCGTGACTGTTTCACTTGAGCGCTCTCGTCCTTCGTTGTCACCACTATTAAATGGGTGTTATCATGAAGACACACCTGTAAACGACATTGTATCCAAAAACTCATCCACAACCAAAAAGTGGTATGTCTAACGACAACTTTAACCCGCCCACCACTCCTCCATCCTCACCTCCTTCTCCACCGGAGCCTCCTCCGTTAACGCCGCTAGCCCCACCAACCCCCGAGCCTCCACTCACTCCGCCTCTCTCGCCACCTACTCCTCCGCTTGCTGATCCGCTGTCCTCAGCCGCACCGCCACCGCCAGTGAGCCCCCCTTCTCCACCGCCACCCCTATCACCCGAGCCTTTCTCACCCCCACCCCTTCCGAGTGCTGCTGGCGACATTAGCAGTCCCGGAGAGCCCATGCCTCCTCCCCCTCCACCCCCACCGCCAGCTCCCGAGGAAACAACCAGTGGTTCTAGGATCCAAGGTTCAATTTTCAAATGGGTCATTCCCATTCTCGCTGGCCTCCTTGGCATAGGCCTCCTCTTTCTTCTCGTCACTCTATTCTTTCTACCCCGTTTCTCTGGCGGAGAAAAATCACCTCAACCCGTCACCTTAACCTATTGGGGTCTTTGGGAAGAAACCCCCGTCGTCAAACCCATCATTGATACCTACACGAGCCTTAACCCCCACGTCACCATTAACTACCAGCAGCAAAGTCACCGCGATTACCGCGAACGCCTTCAATCGGCCCTGGCATCTGGCTCCGGCCCCGACATCTTTCGCTTTCACAACACCTGGGTGCCTATGTTGCGGAGCGAACTTGCCCCCGTTCCTCCCACTCTTTTTGACACGGCTGCCTTTTCCAGCACCTTTTACCCAGTTGCCCAAAAAGACCTTGTTGTCGGCAATAGCATCGTGGGCGTCCCCTTGATGATCGACGGCCTTGGCCTCTACTACAACAAAACCATCTTCACCGCCGCCGGCAAATCTCCTCCCCAAAACTGGGAGGAACTCCGTCAAACCGCCTTTGACCTTGTGGTTCGTGATCAAATTGGTCGCCTCCAAACCGCCGGCATCGCCCTTGGCACCACTACTAACGTTGAGCATTGGCCCGACATTCTCGCCTTAATGATCTTACAAAACGGTGGCAACCCAGCCGATCCTTCGAGCACCGCTACCGCCGACGCCCTCCGCTTCTACACCATCTTCTCTACCTCCGATCGCGTCTGGGACGATTCTCTCCCCAACTCCATCTTCGCTTTCGCCACCGAAAAAGTGGCCATGATCATTGCCCCCTCTTGGCAAGCCCATGCCATCAAAGAAATAAATCCCGACATCGACTTTGCCATCATTCCCGTCCCCCAGCTTCCCGGCAATACCATCACTTGGGCCAGCTACTGGGCCGAAGGCGTTTCGGAGAAAAGTCAAAACCAAGAGGCAGCCTTCAAGTTTCTCCAATACTTAAGCGACCGGGGCACCTTAGTCAACTTCTATACTGAAGCCTCTAAAGTCCGTCTCTTTGGCGAGCCCTACTCTCGCCGTGATCTGGCTGAAACCCTCGAAAGCGACGAATTTGTTGGCGCCTACATTACCCAGGCTCCAGATGCTCAGTCATTTTATCTGGCCTCGCGCACCTTTGATAATGGTATCAACGACAAGATCATTAAATACTACGAAGATGCCGTCAATGCCGTTAATCAGGGCGAAGACGCCCAAAAAGCTCTCCAAACCGTCGCTCAAGGTGTCGCCCAAGTTCTCTCTCAATATGGCATAGTCACTCAGTGAGTAGATTAATCCCGTAGACAAGTCCCCGCGGTGTATCATGTGCCCATGACCTCCAAGACTGCCATCCTCCGCACCCTTGCCTACGCCGACATTTTTTCCTATCCGCTAACCCAAAAAGAATTCCACCACTGGCTCATTAATCGAAAAAAAGCCTCAGTATCTTCAGTCAATTCAGCCGTCTCAGTGTTGCTCAAAAAGCCTGCCAAAATAGCCAGAGTCGGCCACTACTATACCCTCAAAGGTCGCACCTATTTTGTTAATCTCCGCCATCACCGGGGGAGTTGGAGCCGACCCAAACTCATAGAGGCCAAAAGAGTAGGCGAGTGGTTAAAAATAATTCCCACCATTACCATGGTCGCTGTTACCGGCGCTCTCAGCATGGGAAACACCGATAAAGATGACGACATCGATCTTCTCATCGTCACCACCCCCAACACTCTCTGGCTCACCCGGCTCTTAGTCGTGCCCTTGATATCTCTAATAGCTAAGCGACGTACTCCTTCTACCAGCTACAAGTCGTTAGACCCTGAGCAAGCGAAGCGAGTCGAAGGGCTAAAAGATAAAAGCTTTAACAACGCCATTTGCCTCAATCTATGGCTTGACGAAACAGCGTTAATGATTCCTAAGAAAAATCAAAATCTGTACACGGCTCACGAGGTAGCCCAGGTCAAGCCCCTCTGGAGTAGGCCTGCCCGCCGTAGCCCTGAGCAAAGTCGAAAGGGCGAAGGTGGGAGAGAGGTAAAAAATAAACTCCTAATCCATAATCGCTGGGTCAAGCAATTTTTAGCCAACATCAAAATTCTCTCAAAACCTACGAAAGAAAAATCAACCAAACCGTCATCAGTAGTGAATATAGTCAACCAGTTCGCCTTTCTCATCCAGCATCTCTATATGAAAAGGAGAATTACTCGCGAAAAAGTCACCCTTCACGCTGCCTTCTTCCATCCCAAAAATACCAAGAGTGAAGTCATGAAACAATATCATTTCCGCCTCCGCCAGTTAAATATTAAACCATGACTAAGATCGTTTCGCTCAAGAAACTATTCGTTATTCGCTATTCTCTATTCGCTGACGACAAAGTCGTCCTTGTCACTGGGGTATTTGACCTGCTCCACCGCGAACACAAGCACTTACTTGGCGCCGCCAAAAAACAGGGCACCATGCTCATGGTCGGCCTGGAACCAGATCAACGTGTCGCACAATTAAAAGGAGAGGGTAGGCCAGTGAATAACATCACTCAGCGCTTAGATGCCATCGCTAAACTAGGTATTGCCGATTACACCTTCGAATTACCTCAAAACATGGCTACGAAAGCCGGTAGGGAAGACCTGATCAAAAAATTGCGGCCCCACATCCTCGCCGTCTCCCCAAGAACTCCAAACCTTCCCGAAAAGCGGCGCATCATGCGTCTCGTTGGCGGCCGCGTCAAAGTTGTCATTCCCTACGACCCGACAATTTCTACCACTTCCCTCTTAAAACAGAAGTCGGAGTATTGACCTTCTATTATTATTGAAGGTATACTCAACCCATCATCCTTCAGGGCGGGGTGACCTTAGTCCGAAGCTCGGGCGAAGGGAAATCCCCACTGGAAGTCATAGCCTTCGAGTCGCCGAAGAGGTGACATGATCTCGTGACCCGCCGCTCCGTAGCTTTAGCGGAGGACGGGAATTCGAGAGCCAACCGTTACAGTCGGGATGGGACGTAATAAATCAAAGACTTTACGCGGCGTCCCAATCGCGTTTAAATTTTCTCGAAAATTCATTACGCGAGGGAAGAAGGAAATATGGCTAAAAAAATTGTGGCGTCGGGCCCCATTTTCATCGTTGTTGCCGCCTTTCTCTGGGGCCTTGACGGCATCCTTCGCCGGAGCTTATTTACCCTTCCCCCCACGATTATCGTCTTCTACGAACACTTCCTGGGCGCTCTTCTCATTCTTCCCCTTACTGTCAAGGCTTTACGTCAAGAAAAAGTTTCTCGTGAAACTTGGGGAGCACTGCTGTGGGTGAGCCTCCTCAGCGGGCTTCTGGGTACCCTCATGTTTACCGCTGCTCTCGTAAAAATAAACTTCATTTCTTTCTCGGTCGTCTTCTTGCTCCAAAAACTCCAGCCTATCTTTGCCATCATCGCCGCCGCCATCTTACTCAAAGAAAAAATTTCTCGCCCTTTTGTAGGTTGGGCCATCCTGGCTCTCGCCGCCGCCTACTTCGTCACCTTTCCTCTGGGTCAAGTTAATCTCGCCACCGGCACCGGCACCATTACCGCCGCTCTCCTGGCCGTAGGCGCGGCTTTTGCCTGGGGCTCGTCCACCGCCGTTTCCCGCTTTGGGCTGCTGCGTCTCTCTCATACTCTGATGACCGGTCTCCGTTTCCTCCTTACCACCCCCCTTGCCCTCGTCGCTGTCTTTTTGTTAAAAAACCAAGCTTCATTAACTGGGCTCACTCCCGATCATTTTCTTCGCCTCCTTGCCATCGCTGTCTCTACCGGCATGGTCGCCCTCTGGCTCTACTACCGCGGCCTCAAATACACTCAAGTGAAAGTCACCACCATCCTCGAACTCGTCTTTCCTCTCACCGCCGTCTTCATCGACGTCGCGCTCTACAAAAACGTTCTGCACTCTTCCCAGTACCTAGCGGCTTTAATTCTCCTCTTTGCCGTCTTTAAAGTTAGCCAGCTCAATAAAGCCTCGTGAAGTACCGTGCACAAGTAGTTCCCGGGCAGGGGAGAGGTAAATCTCTCGGTTTTCCCACTTTCAACCTGGAAATTCCTCCCCACTTTAGTCCTCGCCCCGGTATTTACGCCTGTAGAGTTTGGCTAGGGGAAAAAGCTTACGGAGGTGCTTTACACTTTGGTCCCGTCCCCGTCTTTAACGAGCCCCAACCGACACTAGAAATCTTTGTCCTCGATTACTCCCTTAATTCAGGAGTTAAACGATTAACTTTTCAACTCCTAAAATATCTTCGCCCTATCAAAAACTTTTCTTCCCCTGAAAGCCTTAAACGCCAAATCGCCCAGGACATCGCCCGTGTCAGCCAGCTGCTTCACCCTAAATCTTCTTAAGAATTGTTCCCATCGTAAGTCGTAATTCCCCCCCTGTTCTACTTTTTCTACTTGTACTACTTGTGCTACCCTGTGTTCATGCTCCAACTCTACACCACCTTTATTTATCAACCATTTTTCAATCTCTTGCTCGCCATCTACTATGGCCTGCTGCAAATTCCCGGGTTACCCTATGCCGACATTGGCGTCGCTCTCATCATTTTTACCATTGCCCTGCGTTTTATCCTCTTGCCCATCACCCTCGCCTCTGATCGCACCGAAGACGAAAGGCGTCAAATAGAAGCAGCTATCGAAAAAATTAGACATGAGCATCGTCACGATCCCGTTGCCCAAAAACGCCTCATCCGTAAACTGTTTATTTCAAGTCCCAGGGTAATTGGCGCCGAAATCGTCAACTTCCTCATCCAAGGTCTCATTTTTCTCATGCTCTTTCGCATTTTCTCCAAAGGGCTGCTGGGCGCCGACTTTCACTTAATCTACGATTTCATGCCCGACATTCCTCGCCCGCTGAACCTGAGCTTCCTGGGTATTTATGATCTTACTCACCCCAACTTCACCCTAAACATCATTCAGTCCATGGTCATTTTCGCCGTCGAACTCGCCTCAACCCTCACTTCTCCTTTTCCCACCAGTCGCCGCGACATCATCCGCCTCCAACTCATTCTGCCCATTGCTTCCTTTATCATTTTTATGACCCTTCCAGCTGGTAAAAAACTCTTCATCATTACCACCTTGAGCTTCAGTTTAATCTTTATCCTCCTCAAAACCTTGCGTCGTTTTTTGCGGGGGCGTTTCAAACCCACCGCCACCACCGCCATCCCAGCTTGACACCAATTTCTCTAGATGGAGTACAATGGTCCTAGCGAATCCGCGTCCATCTGCGTGGCCGCATCAAGAAAACCTAAAAGTTCAAAAGAGTAGTAAACGGCCATTATCTGTGTCTATCTGCGGAGCCTTAGAATAAAGGAGCAACTCAAGTAAATGTATGGAATTTGACAAGTTGGTAGTTGGATTTTTAGTGGACGAAGTCGTGGGTGGTTTTTTTATCTCGGTTCCTCCCGGCCACATCGCTTGTGTCTATGATCGCGGTCGTGGCGTCCTCAAAAAAGTCTGGGGCCCTGGCCTCCACCTCAAAATTCCCTTTTGGCAGATAGCCAAACTCTTCAACGCCCAAATCATCGAATACACCATCGCCGAACATTTTGACGCCGCCAACAAAGAAGCCTTGGGTGACGTAGCGATCAAAACCACCACCAAAGACGGTCATCACATCCAAATTGAAGCCTCAATTCTCTTTAGGATCGATAAATCCAATGCCCCGGAGCTGTGGGAAAATATCGGCGAAAACTTTGTTTCTAAAGTGGTTCGCCCGATCTCCAGAAGCCGCGTCAGCGCCGTGTTTGCCAGCCTCAGTCTTGACCAAATCAAAAACGCCCGGACCCAAATTGAAGAATTACTCAAAGTTGAGCTCAACAAACATTTTCAGGAAAAAGGCCTCGCCTGCGAAGGTGTCTTGCTTTCTGAAGTTAAGCTTCTGAGAGAATCTGATCAACACGACGTCATCTACGAACGAGACCCGAACGCCCCTCAAGCCAACTAGAACCTTCACCACAGACCTAACAATCCGCGTCTATCTGTGTCTGGCCGCATCAAGAAAGCCTGTAAAGTCCAAAAGGTAAACAAGCGGCCACCATCAGCGTGTATCCGCGAAGCCTGACAATAAAGGAGCTATTCAAATAAATCTATCACCATGAACCCGGACGTTAAGCTGAAGCGCCAGATAGCCCGCGCCAAAACCGCCCATGCCCAAGGAGTAGCCCAAGAATTTCTCCACGGCACCTTTGGGGGTACTTATATTCGTGACGTCGTCTACTCAGCCAATGACGGCATCGTTACCACCTTCGCCGTAGTCGCTGGTGTTGCTGGCGCCAAACTCGAGGGCAATGTCATTCTCGTTTTGGGTTTTGCCAACCTTTTAGCCGATGGTCTGGCTATGGCTATCGGTAACTACCTCGGCACCAAATCCGAAAATCAATACATTCAGAAAGAGAGAAGCATGGAAGAGTGGGAAGTAGCACATTTGCCCCAAGAAGAACGGGAGGAAGTGAGCCGTATCTATCGAAAAAAAGGCTTTACGGGCCAGGACCTAGATCGCGTCGTTACCATCATCACGGCTGATAAAAATCGCTGGGTCGACGAAATGATGACCGCCGAGCTTGGGCTCATGCCCACGCGGCCTACTCAGCCAATTCGCAACGCTCTAGCCACCTTTATCGCCTTCGCCATCGCTGGATTTTTGCCGCTCCTCCCATTTGTGCTCTCTATTTTTGTAAACTTTAAACTTTCAACTTTTAATTTTTCACTTTCTATGACCGCCCTTGCTTTATTTTTAGTCGGCAGCCTGCGCACCCGCATCACCCATCGCGGCTTTCTCCGTTCTGGTCTTGAAATGCTCGCTGTTGGCGCCATCGCCGCCCTTGCTGCCTACGGCGTCGGCTATTTCATCGACCAAAAAGTTCTCTAGCCTAATCACCTTATCCCGAGTTCAATTCCGTCTCTAGTTCCGGTTTGCTCAATTACCTTATTCACCTCAATTACCTGATTAACTGAGTAACTTAATAACTTGATAACTTGATTTTGAGCTTCGCGAAAAAGAGCGGCTGATCCGGCAGCTGCCGGAGAAGCGTAGCTATAACTCAGTAACTCTCCCCGCTTTCACTTGCCGGGCTCTGCCTCGCTGTAGTACCCTTAAACCATGACAGCAAAACCCAGCGAGATAGTTTCAGCCTCAAAGCTTGCCGCCAAACCAGTGGTTGACCCCGATGAACTTAAAAAAATGCTCGTTTCTGCTAAAGACTCGAGCGACTACTGGCAAGGCCGCTGGCACCTTTGGCAAGCTAAAAGGCAAAAAGCCCGTGGTCAACTAGCCCCAGGAGGAGCGTAGTTCGTATGCCCACCGATTCTGCCCTGCAAACGCTCGCGTCTTTAGAAACGCAAGCCCTTAATTTCGTAGGTGTTCTGGGTTTATTAATTCTTATTGGCATCTGCGTCGCTTTTGTCTATTGGCTCATCAAACATTACTGGCAAGCCCGTCGCCTCCTCACCGGTCGCCTCCTCCTCATCACCGTGCCTAAATGGGAAGAAATAAGTGACGTTAAATCCCAGGTCCCTCCTGCTCAAGCTTCTTCCGCCCGCGCCGAGCAAATGTTTTCTGAACTACACGGCCTCCTCAAGCAAGGCTTCACCGGTCTCTTTACTCCTCAAGATGTCTTTAGTTTTGAAATTCTTGCCACCCACGAAAACATTAGTTTTTACGTCTTTTGCCCAAAGCCTCTCACCGAAAAAATTATCAACCTCATTCAATCCAATTACCCCGAGGCTGATATCCAAGAGGTTCCCGACTATAATCCCTTCCCGAGTGGGGGATTCGTCGATTCCACCCGCATTGGCCTCAAGGGGCCTATCTACGCCCCCACCCGCACCTTCGCTAGCTTCACCGTCGATCCCTTAAACTCCCTCACCAATAAAATGGCTAGCCTCGAAACTGGGGAAACTCTGTTAATCCAAATGATCTGTAGCCCCGCCGGAGATTCCTGGCGCCGCCGTGGTTTTCTCTACCTTAACCGCTTGCAAAGCAATCTCAATAAAAATAGCGAGTCCTCTACCACCACCAGCGGCCTCCCCAGAAGTATAGAGAAAAAATTTGCCTCCCAGGAAGTTATCCTCGATCAAGATCTCTATCAAAAAGTTGAACAAAAAATTAAAAAACCCGCCTTTAGCCTCATCCTCAATTGTGTGTCAGTGGCCAAAACCAAGTCCCAAGCCACCGCCAACCTCAAAAACCTCGTCCTCTCCTTTGCCCAGTTTAACTTAAGCCCCCTGTCTCAGTTTGTCCAAGCTGCGACATTGGACACCACCATGATTAACCATATCTTCTCCCGCACGCCTCATCTGTGGCAAGTCCCCTGGTCATATACCAAAATGGTTTTAAACACCGAAGAAGTCGCCACCCTCTTTCACCTGCCCTCATCCGCCGTCACTACCCCCAGAATCCTGTGGCTCAAAGCTAAAAAAGCTGCTGCCCCCACCACTATTCCCAAAGAGGGCCTCCATCTTGGCTACAAC
>JACOWY010000061.1 GCA_016176555.1 Candidatus Chisholmbacteria bacterium
TTAAGATACAACCTCACCCCGTCACTAGTCCGGGTATACAACGTGTATGTCTGGGTATACTTCGGCACCACATACCCCGTCCACACCACCGAAAAAGTGTCTTTCCCGATCGCTGAGTTCGGAGAACCCGACCCCCAATTAAATCCCACTTTCGAGTCCACCCTCGTTAAGACTTGATCCGTAAAATCCAGGTTGTTGAAATACGTTCCCAGCAACCCATCTCCCAAGGGTAGGGGTGAAGGCGAGGGTGACGGACTCGGACTAGGACTAGGAGAAGGACTCGGGCTCGGTGAGGGTGATGGCGATGCCAAAGGCAAAAGCTCACAATCCACCGCCGCGCAGGCATTAATCCGCCCAAAGTACCATAGGCTACCCGTCCCCGAAATTCTATCTGCACTTGCCTCCAATTTACTTCTCACTTGAGCGTTACTCCACTCCGGATGTTCACTGGCCACCAAAGCTGCCAAGGCCGCCACGTGTGGGCTGGCCATCGAGGTTCCCGACCAACTTTGATATCCACCAGGCACCGTCGATAAAATGCCCACCCCTGGAGCTGCCACGTCTACCCACGTGCCATAATTTGAAAAACTCGCTTTCCTATCCGAAGAGTCAGTCGCCGCCACGGCCATCACCGGGCTATAGTACGCCGGATAATACGCCCCACTCGTGCCACTATTACCCGCGGCCGCCACGATCACCGCTCCTTTATCCCAAGCATATTGGATAGCTTCTTGCAAGGCTTGCGAGCTGGCCGTCCCCCCCAAACTCAGATTGATAACCTTGGCCCCATTGTCAGCCGCAAACAGGATCCCGCTAATCACCCAAGAATAATAGCCACTGCCGTCATTACCTAAAACTTTCACCGCCATAAGTTGGCTGTCATAGCCCAACGCCGCCACCCCCAAAGCATTATTGGTTAAAGCCGCCGCCGTCCCCGCCACGTGCGTTCCGTGCCCGTTGCCATCCCCATCTCCTGAAGTCGTAAAATTCGCCCGGGCCACTACTTTGCCCGCCAAATCCGGATGGCTCTCATCAATCCCCGAATCCACAATGGCAATCCTCGCCCCACCATGGGACTTATCCCAAGCCCCACTGGCACTTACTTTAGCTAAATTCCACTGCTGGGGAAAATAACTATCTGATGGCACTTCCAAAGCCGTGGCCGTAAAATCTGGTTCCACGTACTCAACCCGCGGGTCATCTTTAAGTTTCTCAATAGCTCTCTCAGTCTGGCCTTTTTTCGTCCTTACCACTTCAGCATTCAATCTGCCGAGCCTTTTCTCTCGACTACCTTCGGCCAAACTATAGACCTCTTCTTTATCCGCTTCCCGAGCTTCTTTTTTGAATTTGACGATGATCCGCTCCCTTGAATACTCCTCCTTGGGAGATACCCGCCGCGGCGCTTGAGCCTCTGCCACCACAAATGCCCTCATCCAAAAAACCAACCCTAGACCCAGAAAAAATAGTATTAAAGCCTTAAACCTTGGCATGCTCAAGCTAAACTAGATTACCCGACTATACTTAAGCCGCATCCTAGCAGCTTCTCTATTGAAGTTGCAAGTCCGTTCCTTACCTTAAGCCACTGTCACTCGTTCCAACATCCCCGCTGCTTCTTTGTAGAGCTTCGGTGATCGCTTGTGCTTATGCACTTTAATCATGTGCTCAATTCCCGCTGCCAGTAAATCTTTCTTCTGCCTTACCGGGCCCATCAACAAGAGCCTGCACTTCATTTTGCTCGGCATCTTGGCACAGTTACTAAACAGGTACGTGCCCTTCTTAAGCCCCAGCTTTTTAGCTAAATTCATTTCTCTCACCTCCTTTAACTAACAAGTTGCTACACCTGCTTTTACACGTTATCCCCAATTTTTACAATAGGAAAATATTCGTCTGTCCAAACTCCATATGACGCTCTTACCTCACCCGAACACCCGCACCAAACGTCCCCTCATTGACTCAAAGTCCTAGGCGTCATCTCCACTTTTCTCTAACTGCTGCTATACTAAACTTATGCTCGTTCGCCTGTTAATCAACACTCTTGCCGTTCTCGTCTCTGCCTACATTATTCCTGGCGTCAAAGTCGATTCCTATTTTACCGCTTTGGTCGTCGCCGTCGTCTTGGGCATCTTAAACGCCATCGTCAAACCCATCCTCGTCTTTCTCACCCTGCCCATCACCATTGTCACTTTAGGCTTATTTATCCTGGTCATCAACACCCTCCTGGTGCTTTTGGCCTCAAGTCTCGTCCCCGGCTTCCGCGTCGACTCCTTCCTCACTGCCTTCATCTTTAGCCTCGTTTTAGCCCTCGTCGGCTCCTTCTTAGGCTCACTCAAATAGACAGCCCCTGTCCTTTCCCAAATTGAAACAAGTTTTTCACAGAAGTTGCACAGTATTTGCTAGTGAACGTTTTTGAAAAAACTCGAACTTATTTCAAATGCGTAGGCTAACCGCGTCTACAATTTCCAAAATTGTGAGCCCGGAAGGATTCGAACCTTCGACCAATTGCTTAAGAGTCCGCCAACTGGCGGATCTACCGCTGAGCTAAACTTGTAAACAATCCTTGTGAGCCGTGCTGGATTCGAACCAGCGACACCCTGCTTAAGAGGCAGGTGCTCTAACCGCTGAGCTAACGGCCCTGTAAATTTCTGAGTAAATTTACAGGGTAAACCCTGTTTTTAATAGACCCAGAGCAAACCCTGTTTTTGTCATGGTCTTTAAAAGTAAACCCTTTAAAGTTCCACAAACTTATTAATTAGCTTAATTTTATACTCCCTCTTCCAGTTTTTAATTAAACTTTCTCGTTTAGCAGCACTACCTTTGTCTGGATGTTGCTCGCAATAGACAAGCGTAACCGGCAATTTCCCTCTTAGTGACTTAGCGCCCTTTCCAGAATTATGTATGTTCTCTCTGATTTTCGGATCCGGAGAAATTCCGGTGTATAGAGAGCTATCTTGTGCTTTCGCAATGTAGACGAACCAGGGCTTACTTCTCATTTGTGCTTGCACCTTAAAATTCGTCGGGGTTCCTAGGTGTTTCCACCTTAAATTCTCTGAAGGAATTTGTAGGTGCTTGCACCTTAAAATTCGTCAGAATTTTAAGGTGCCGGTAGCAGGAGTCGAACCTGCAACCTTCTCCTTAGAAGGGAGTTGCTCTGTCCATTGAGCTATACCGGCATCTGTCTCTATCCATTGCTTGCCCCGTAAGTCGAAACGACTTTTACGGGGAGCTACGAGGGCATTCTAAATTAAAAATTCAAAGTGCAAAGTCTAAAGTTTCTGAGCGGGTGAAGGGAATCGAACACATGTAAATTTTTCCAAGAAAATTTACAGTGTAAACCCTCGTTTTGTGAGCGGGATACGGGAGTCGAACCCGTCTTTTCACCTTGGAAGGGTGATGTTGAACCGATCAACTAATCCCGCCTTAAAACTCTGACGAATTTTAAGGCGCGAGCGCCTTACCTTTTGTCAAATATTTACTTTGGTCGGAGAGCCGGGATTCGAACCCGCACTGTAAATTTGGTCGGGGATACCCGATTTGAACGGGTGACCTCACGGTCCCTGTAAATTCTATCAAGAATTTACAGGGTAAACCTTTACCCCGTAAAGTTATACTTGTCGGAGCGCAGGGAATTGAACCCTGTACCTCTCGGTCCCAAACCGAGCGTTCTACCGATGAACTACGCTCCGTATTTTTACGGGGCAAACCGTGCGCTCTACCAGCTGAGCTAATCCCCGGTCAAATTTACAGGTGCAGACCGTGCGCGTAACCCCTTAAAATTTCATCAGAAATTTTAAGGGTAAACAACTGCGCCACTCTCCGCTTCGTCACTGGCGTTCCTCGGCGTAAACTATTTGCAAGTCTATACTTCTTTTCCCTCCGCCAGCCTTTAATTTCCTTTTCTCTTGCGGCAGCATCGTACCGATTCCTGAATCGTTGCCAATAAATGAGTCTCACAGGTATCTTGCTCAATTGAAGGCTGGATTTGATTCTAGTGTTATGTTCTAGAATTCTCTTTTTAAGGTTCCAGGTAATGCCAGTGTAGAGAGAATTGTCCCTGCATTCCAGGATGTAAACGAACCATGGCATAGTTTACCCTGAGATTCGATTAGAATCGAAGGGTGCCGCGAGAGGGAGTTGAACCCACACGACCTTGCGGTCAGCAGATTTTAAGTCTGCCCTGTCTGCCAATTCCAGCATCGCGGCGTAGGTATATTGTATCAAGTTGAACCATTCTGGAAAATGTAAAACGGTATAAACACCTATATCTTTACACAGTAAATAGTCTTTCTCTTGACTAATGGACCTATAGCGATATAATACCGCTTATGACCGAGCCACTTCATCCTTTCTCCACCGAGTCAGGACTAAGTCCATTGAATGCACTATCGGAATTTCCCGATGAAATAAGACCACTAGTTGTCAAAGCTTTGGACCTTGCAGCCAAGTATAGCCTTCCGAGCGATGACAGGCTATATAATGCTCAAAGAGTTGGCGGGGGAGCCTCCATGAGCATCGAAAATGCGTATGGGGATGCGGCAGATATCTTCGCTAAAGCCTTAAATCCATCATACAAAGGCTGGGGTGAAAAAAAGATAGGGGAGACAAATCCTGAGGATGTGGAAGCACTAAGAGACAAATATTACTGGATGATAAGAACCCTGAGCGCTGGACAAATAATGAAAGGCTTAAGACTACTTCAAGAACAAGGTCTTACTTTCGAATAAGCAAGCACAACCACCTTTTTCCTTGACCCCTTCCAGATGGTATGATAGAACTCTTGCCGCGCCCGTAAAGGGCTTTTTATGCGCATTTTCTTCGCTTCGCAGTCTTTTTATCCTTCAATCGGCGGCGTCTCCACCTACCTTTATAACCTCGCTCGGGAGCTGCAGTCATCGGGAAACGAAGTCTCCGAAATCCATCTTCGTAGCCCCGGCGAAGAAGGCGCCGAGGCCCTCGAAGGCATCAACATCTTTAGAGTCCCCAAAGAGCCCCTCGATCGCGAACTGCTTAAAGGCTACTATCAATTCAAAGAACTCATTTACAACGAGTCTCACCGCAATTTGGGCCTCATCGACCGCCCTTTAGAGCAAATGCCCGGCTATGCCGAGTTTGTTAAGCTAAACGACATCTTCGGCACCCAAATCGGCGAGCTTTTGGAATATCACAAGGGTGAAATAGTCCACGTCCACGACTTTCAGCTTCTTCTGCTTTATAAATACATTCCTCGCGGCATCCCCCTCGTCTTCACCTGGCACATTCCCTTAGCCAAAAACATCTCCAAAGACTTGGCCCGTTTCCTCGTCGAACATATGAGTCAATTCGACGCCACTATTTTTTCTTCTCCGCAATATATTAAAACCGCCATTCATCATGGCCTCCCCAAAGCCAAGGCCAAACTCATCTACCCCATCTGCAACACGGACTTATTTACCAAAAAAAGAATCAATAAGATCAAAGTCCGCCGCCATCACGGCCTCCCCCCTAAAGCCAAAATCATCCTTTGCGTCCAGCGTATCGACGCCAAATCCGGCCACGAACCTTTGATTCGCGCCTTTGCCAGAGTGAGAGAGAAAATTAAAAACGCCCATCTCGTTTTCGTCGGCGGCAAATCGATGAGTAACCTTCTTTCCCAAGAGCGCCGCCGCTACGAACGGCACATCTTCAAACTCATCGCTGCATTAAATCTCAAAAAGAGTATCACCTTCACTGGCTCTATTCCCTATGAAAGTCTCCCTTTTGTCTACAACTCCGTTGACGTCTACGCGCTACTTTCTTACAACGAAGGCTTTGGTCTCTCCGTCACCGAAGCCATGGCCTGTGGGCTACCCATCGTCGGCCGCCGGGTCGGCGGCATCCCTGAGCAAATCGCTCATCAAAAAAACGGCTTCTTAGTCCCCGAAGATGACGACGGCACCATCGCCGCTCGTTACTTGACGCGCCTCCTCAAAGATAGAAACCTCCGCGCCATCATGGGTAAAGAATCCCTCCGCCTCGTCGAGCGCAAATTTAAAATGCGCTTTAGCGTCGAAAAACACTTAAGCCTCTACACTGCCTTAAAGCTCGCCAAGCACGGCCCCACTCTCCCCGAGCGCCAAAATATCTCGGCCATCATCACCGACTTTGACCACACTGTCACCGATTCACCCGGCCAACTCAACGTCGACATCTTAAGAAGCCTCCGCCGTGTGTCTAAAAATCTCATCCTCGTCACCGGCCGCCCCATCGTCTACGTCAAAAAACTCACCCGCCGCTTTGGAGGCTGGGTCTGCATCGTCGCCGAAAATGGCGCCGTCATCTACTTCCCCAAATCAGGCCAAACCATCACCTTTAACTCCCGCTTTATGCGCTCGGCCCGCCTCAAAGCCAAAAATGCTCCTTTTCCCGTCAAGCGCGGTCGCGTCATCTTAAGCGTCCAAGGCCATAAGGCCCGATCCCTCCGCTCCTTGGTCGGCCCGGGGACGCTCCGCCACCTCCAAGAACACACCAATATGAGCGAACGCATGTTGCTGCCCCGAAGTGTCAACAAAGCCCGCTCTTTGAGAATTGCCCTCGATATTCTCCACCTCAACCCCGAAGAAATCATCATCATCGGCGATGGTGAAAATGATCTCGACCTCTTCCACCTCCCCGGCACCAAGATTGCCGTTGCCAACGCTCACCCTGCCTTAAAAAAACTCGCCGATCACGTCACTACCTCTGCCGCCACTGAAGGCATAAAAGAAATCATTAAACTCTTAAGTTCCTAAGATTGACACGCTTGAGAATCTGTGACACGATGTGAAAAGCGCTCTTCCCTGAGTTCTGAAGGGCCTGCCTATGAAGCGTCTTCTCTTCGTCTTTTCCTGGATTCTGACCACTACAATCACCCTAATTTCCGCCCTCACGGTCTACCAAACTACCACCCGTACTCCTGGCCTTCCCGGTCTCGTCGCCCATGAGCTAAGAAGCTTCGCCGGTTCTCCCAATGCCTATACTGCCTACGCTGCCCTACCTGCTTCAGTCTCCGAAATCAGCCTGGCCGTCAAAGCCGCCGACGCTCGCCCCGTCACCATCGACGCCTATCTGAGTACCTACAATTCCCCCCTTTCTGGCTACGGCCAAGTCATCGTCGACACCGCCGACAAATACAGCCTTGATCCCTACCTCATCGTCGCCATCGCCCAGCAAGAATCAAACTTGTGCAAAGTCATCCCCGCTGGCTCCTATAATTGTTGGGGGTGGGGGATACATTCCGAAGGCACCCTCAAATTCTCAAGTTTCGACCAAGCTATCGAAGAATATACTCGCGGGCTGAGGGAAAGGTACTTCGACCACGGCTACGACACCCCTGAAAAAATCATGGTCAAATACACTCCGCTCTCCGACGGCAGCTGGGCCTCCGGCGTCAATCAATTCCTCGCCGAACTCAACTCCGGCAATTTCTAAGTCCACCTCAACAGAAGCGTTGTTTGGGGTTGACAAACCCAGAATGTTTTACTATAATCCCAAAGTAGATCCTAAGGTTCTCCCTCACCGGGCGTACTTTAGGATTTTTAGTATGGACCCTAATTTTTCAAGCCAAGCGCATAAAAATTAGCAGGTACATACAACCCGCAAAAATTTTCCGAATGAGAAGCGCGACTAAATGATCGAGCGAACAAGTCGAAAAATTTAGGTGGGTCATATACCCGTTTTGCTTGTTCTCATTTTCCGCAGAGGTTACAATAACTGCTGTCCGTCAGCCTCTGTCTAAAAGCCCAGGTGCTGAAATTGGTAGACAGGCTGGACTTAGAATCCAGTGTCCGCAAGGATGTGGGAGTTCGACTCTCCCCCTGGGCACAACGTAATAAATTGCCTGCAATTTAAACGTTGTCGCCACGTTTAAATCTCCGATTTATTACGTGGCACCAACAAAGGATCATCATGAATCAACCTGCCACCACTTCCCCTGTTAATTGGCTTACCGTCAAAAAATACCTAGCAAAGCTCACCTCGATCGCTCTCCTGTTTTCAGCCACAAGAGGGCTTATCACCACTTTAGCGGAAATCTTCACTTTCGTTAGCGCTATCCAGAGGTCCACCTCCCTTATCCAAAGTGACGTCAATACCACCCTGCGTATCTTTCTGGTCGAAATCATCAGAGTCGCCGTTGAAGCTACCTACGGTGTCGTTCTCCTCGTCAAACCTGGCCACAAAGTCCGCTTTCTTCACATTATTGTTGGCCTTGTCTTATTCCTCATTCCCTATCTCATCACCGATACTCTACTCCAACAAACCAGCGATTTACTCTTATATCAAAATCCGCTCTCAATCTACGCCCAGGGGGCCTCACCGAGCCCAAACCCCGCTATTGATTCTGCCACACAGGCTCTCTCAGACTATCAATTCCAATTTCAAAATTATCGCACCACCCATAGCCAGTATCTTTCCGATAAAAACGCTTTCCTCACCTTCCAAACCCTAAATGCTCAAGAAACCGCCATCGAGTCAACTAAAAAACTTCTCATCTCTCGCGCCGAAACTCTCCACACCTATCTTCGGGCTCTGCGCACCAAGCTTGGGGCCACCCCCGGCATCACCCTCGCCACCAAAGAGAGCCTCGAAGCCGACCTTAGCGCCGAAGAATCTTTCCTTGAGGAGCACCTGGCTCAAATCCCCAGTCTCTTAAGCCTCGAGGCCATTAATAACGAGAGCCTCAAACTCGAAGCTCGTTATCCTCAAATCCAAGTCCTCTCATACACCACCATCTATACGATCTTTAGGGGAGAGCAAACCGACATCAGCCAAAAACTCCTTTTGGAGCAACGAAACCTCCAAAATCTCGTTGATCAAAACGCCACCGAGCTCAATAGCGACCGCATTAGCCAGTGGCTCAAAGACACCGAAAATAAGCTCGCCGAAAACGACACTAGCTTCGCGGCAGCTGAAAAAGAGCTTTCCCAAATAAAACCAAGCCTCAACCTCAAGCTCGGCAACCAACGTCACTTCGGCAAAATCCTCAGCCTCCTTGAAGAAACCCGCACCAGGCTCACCCAAGTCGTCTCCTTTACCCAAGAAATTATCAATCGGATTAAATATAGCTAATATGGTTAATCCCTCCCCGCCTCTATCAACCGCGCCCTCGCCTTCACCCTCAAAGCCAGCCTTAGTCGAGCGCTTCAAAGCCAAACTTGACTCTCTCCCCAAAACTCATCGCCTTGCCATCATCACCGCCACTTTGCTCATCCTACTGCTCGGAAGCTCTGCGATTCTCCTAAGCTTAGGCACTAACAAGCAAAGCTTTGAAAATGAACCCCTCAATCTCCCCACCCCCTCTCCCCCAACCCTCACTCGCTTCGCCCAGGATCCCACTGTCGCCACCGCCGAGGCTACACTGAGACAAGTCACCGGCATCCTGGAAAATCAAAAAATAACTGACACCCCCCTCCTACCCCCACCGCTTGACATGGAGGTCAGCCTCAACCCGTAATTGTGTACAATACCCTTCCCAGTAAACAGTATGACTGAAGACTCAAGCGTTAAGCTGAGTGAACTCACCCGCGCCACAGACGGCACGATCACTTTCACGGTCACCATTGCCAAGGTTAAAGTCGCCCAGGCCTACTCCGAAGCTCTGAATCACAGCACTAAGGTAGCCGAGATCAAGGGTTTCCGTAAAGGCAAGGCTCCTAAGGAAACAGTCGAAAAAGCTTTAGGCAAAACCAAGCTCTATGAGCACGCCCTCGAACACCTGCTCCCCGAGGTCACTGGCCTCGCCCTCCAAAAACACCAACTCAAGCCTATCATTAGCCCCAGGCTTACTCCCATAGCCCTTGAGGCAGATAAAGACTGGCAATTTAAGCTCGAAGTGGTAGAAACACCCCAATTTGAATTGGGCGACTATAAAGACAAAGTCAAGGGTGCTCTGGCTGCCACCAAAATCTGGGTCCCTGGACAAGACAAGAATGAAAAAGTCGAAGATCCTGAGCTCAGTCGAAGGACTGACAACCAGTCACTCTCCGACAAACGCCTTGCCAAAATCTTTGATGCGCTCTTGGATAACATCTCCGTTCCTCTTCCCAAACTTCTTATTGACGACGAGGTCAACCGCGCCCTCTCAAAATTGCTGGACCAAATCCAAAAACTCGGCCTGACTCTCGATCAATACCTCGCTTCGACCGGCAAAACCTCAAAAGCCCTGAGAGAAGACTACCAAAAAACCGCTATGGCCAACCTCAAACTCGAGTTTATTTTGCAAGAAATAGCTCGCGACTTGAGCGTTGAAGTAGAGGAAACAGAGATTGACCAAATGATCGCCGCCATCCCCGACGAGAAAACCCGGGAAAGCTTCAAATCATCTACCCAAAGAGCCTACGTCAAGTCGGTCCTAAGAAAAAGAAAGACCATCGAAGCCCTGCAAAAATTGGGTTAACGTAAAACTTCCCTTTGAAACGCGGCCATTTTAAGTCTCTTTTGTAGAGCGTATCTACCACCTCCCAGGTGAGAATTACTTACACCTGGGAGGTGTACTGGCAATGCCACCGGCACCCCCACCTTAAACGTCAGTTTGACGTACTCAAGGTATGTTTTATGCACTCAGTTTGAGTCAAGCGTCAATCCTGACAGATCGCTCAAGGGGCACCCTTTCTTTCGTCAATTTCTTTGCTCACCCAAAGAAATTGACAACCCTACCTGGCCAAACACAAACTCCCCAAAACTTTTTTGCACTTTGGTGGTAAAATGATATAATAACCAGCAATTTCCAGAGGTCACCATGGCATTTAACCCTTTTAACCAAACCAACCAAAAGAAAAAGACCCAACCCGTGGTCAACCACGAGAATTTCATCGAGGCCTTAAAAAGCATCGGTGGAGGGGTAGTTAAGGGTGTGGCTAAAGACGTCGGCGTCGGCGTGGCTCAAAACGCTTTCGACACCATCATGGGGGGCCCCCAACAGCACTCTGGCGACCTCCAACCAGGCGGTAGCCTCGAATTCGACCAACTCCAGCAAGAATCTCAAGAAAAACTCAAAGCCGCCGAGCACCTGAGGCAACACCAACTCCAGCAAAAAGAAGAAATGATCTTCTCTGCGAAAGAAGAGCAAACTAAAAGAGAAATAGTTCAGGTCCAGGTAGAAATCCAAAAACTCGCCAAAGAAGTCGGTGAAGTCGCCCACGAAGCTCAGGTAGCCTCGATGCAGCAAGCCGAAAAACCAGGGGAATACCACGTCAGCTTTTTCGAGCACCTCAAAAATCTCTTGCAAGCGCTTCGCAAAAAGCTCGCCGATTCTGCTTCCTGGCTCTCGACAGTCAACGACCGCGCCTCGCGCAAAAAAGGCTACTGGAGTCAATTCGCCAAAAAAGGCTCGAGCTTCTCCATGCACGAGGAAAGGAAGATGAGTACCCAAGCCGGGTAACGAGCTTGCTAAAAGTTAGCAAAACCTGTCCTGAGCGAAGTCGAAGGATGTCCACCCAGGCGGGATAATTTGACAAAGAGTAAGCAATTGTTTTAAGATACATACCTATGACACACAAACACACCCTCCTTATTAACCTCGTCATTAACCTCTAAAGAGGAGGTGTGTGTTCTAATCGCTAAACGCTAATTACTAAAGGCTAAAACAACACACCTCCGCCAGGAGGTTTTTTTATGGAATTTCACCACCAAACAACCATGTCAACATTTGAACAAGAAGAAGGCGGAAGGTGTCCCTTTGAAACAGACACCATCACCTGCGACCTTTGCGGTGGGGTAGTCAATGTCGGCCCAGCCGGGCCTGGCCTTACAGAAGTCCATTGCGATGAATGCGGTGCCCACTACGTGAAGGCACACTAACAGAAAGGGGGTGAATTGTATGCCAGTTCAAGAAGCAAACGCATCACCTCAACCCGATCAGGGCAAAGGTGACCTGCAACAATATTTCGAACAACAATGCGGCTTGCCGCCAGAGTACGCCGAATTTTTCGCCTCAACCTGGAATGGACCCGCTCCCACAGTGGAGCAATTCTACCGGGAGAGATGGGGACCTGAAGCTACGGCGCAACAAGGGGAAGGGTAGCGGTAAGCAAGCAAGTCCACACAGACCATCACACGATCTCTGAGGATACCAAACCAAGCCCGAAAGTGGTAGAGTAGGGCCATGGCAGCCTCACCAGTAGTTACCCTCACCAAAGAGCTGATTGCAGTGCCTTCTACCAAGGAAAATCCTCAATCTCTTTCTAAGGTGCTCGAAGTTGCCGCTGAACCTCTCAAAAGATTCAATTCTAAAACCTTCACCAAAAACGGCATTAAAAGCCTGCTTTTTTATAACACTCCCAAGCTTCCCAAAAAATTCAAGGTCATCCTCAACGCCCATCTCGACGTCGTCCCCGCCAAACCCAACCAATTTATACCCATCGTCAAGGGCGACAAGCTTTACGGTAGGGGAGCGCACGACATGAAATCAGGCGCCGCCGCCGAAATTATCGTCTTTAAAGAATTAGCCAATAAAGTCAACTATCCCTTAGGCCTTCAGCTCGTCACCGACGAAGAAATCGGGGGCTCCAATGGCGCCAAATATCAAATCGATAGGGGAGTGAGAGCTGACTTTGTCCTCGCCGGAGAACCGACTGATCTTAAGATAGAACATCAAACCAAAGGCGTCATTTGGTGCACCATTACCTTCAAGGGCAAATCAGCCCACGGCGCCTATCCCTGGCGCGGCCGCAACGCTCTCTGGCAGCTCAAGAAATTTCTCGATCACCTCGAGAGCACTTTCCCCGAGCCCAAAAAGGAAGTTTGGCAGACCACCATTAACCTCGCCCAAATTTCCACCCCCAACCAAACCATTAATAAAGTCCCCGACGAGGCTTCCGTTTCACTCGACGTCCGATTTATTCCCGCGGATAAGCAAACCATCGTCAACACTCTCAAGAAACTTCTCCCCAAAGGCGCTAGTATTAAATACATCGCCCAAGAGCCTGCACACTTTACTGCCACCAATAACCCGTACATTCTTGACCTTAGCAACGCTGCCAAAAAAGTTACCAGTCTAGCACCAAAGATAGTCAGAGAGCACGGTGCCTCAGACGTCCGGCATTACAGCCGGGTGGGTACACCCGCAGCCATCTTCGGTCCTAAAGGCGCTGGCCTCCATACCGACTCCGAGTGGGTCAGCCTCAAAAGCCTCGATACATATAGCCAAATCCTCCACGCCTGGCTCCAAAAGCTACAATAGCCTACTCCTCGCCCTTCTTTTTTCCCTCGAGTTATGCTACCATTCACGCCTTATCTTGAATAGCCCCTATTATGCCTCAAACGCCTGATGTGATGAAAAGAGTGAGAGAAGAAAGCTTTGCTCTAAGAGAAGGAGCCCGCGAGACAGTTGACCGGGCGAGACTGCTCGGCCATATTGCTGAGGCGGACAAACTTCACATCCTTTTTGCTTCCAATCGAACTGATAGCGTGATAAGAGCACCCCAAGACTCAGAAGGTGTCTTACTTACCGATTTCGTCACACTTCTGAACGAACCTAACGAACCACCGCAGATAACTTTCGACGACTTATTTGAGTTTGATGGACTCTTCTACGTACCTTCAACCGAGGGTCTGAGTACTCTCGAATCCCTCACCGGAAAAGCCATAAGAGTCATTTAGTGTTGGCCCTTTAAACGATCACGACAGTAATAGCAGTAAACTAACCGTTCTTTCCCAATAAAAATTTGACAATACTCATATAGTCCGCTAACATCCTCACCGTGACAACCAAAACCAACAACCTTAGCATCCTCCTTCTTTACCTCACGTAAAGAGGAAGGTGCTGTTGGCAAAAAATTACTCACCTTCCTCACGGAGGGTTTTTTTATGGCAGAACGTAACTCAAGAATAACGTTACCTCCAGAGCTTCAAAAGATGGCTGAAGGCGAATCGGCAGAGGCAGTTATCGCCGCTAGTTTCGTTGCCTTCTTACAGGCATCAATCCAAACCGGTAGATTGTCTATGGCCCAAGTGATCAGTGTAGCCAGCTGGATCAACATAGGCGTCCAAGCTATGTCAAACCAACAAAACGGCAAAGAAGGCGATGAAGTTGAAAGTCGGTAAATCTTTTTCCCTCTTGACTCAAAAGCCTATCCTGTTAAAATACCTCTCAACATGCATCAAGCCACTTTCTCTTTCTACTATTTTTGGGCGCACATTAACGCCGGGAGGGTAGTGGCTTAAAAACTATTTTTTAAATAACACAAAATACTACCACCCTCCTCGGAGGGTTTTTTTGTGCCTATGGAACAAACACCACAACCAGCACCAGAAACACAACCAAACGGCCACCAGTCGCTGGGAGGTCTATCTGACCTAGAAACGCTCATTGCTCTCGCAGAAATGGGTGTTATCCCATTAATAGTGGACTGCACCGGCCAAATGTTTTTCGACCTTCCTGGGCATGGAATGGTTTCCGCAGCCGGATATCAACAAAGAGAGACAGCAAACGGAAAATTACCCGATCCCAACAAAAGTCAAAGCGGTTAACAAGCAGCTATGAAACCAAAAAAACGTACTAACCCTAAACACCAAAAGATCCAAACCCTTCGCCACCACATCGACCAGGTCGATAATCAAATTGTCGAGCTGCTTGCCAAGCGCCAACAGCTCGTAGTAAAAG
>JACOWY010000062.1:0-3523 GCA_016176555.1 Candidatus Chisholmbacteria bacterium
GGCGATGACAAAATGAGGCTTGGTCAAAAATCCTGCTACGTAGACAATAATGAAACTAATCATGCTTTTGAGGCTTAATTTCCGCTCGTTAATCGTCTTGACTGCCAAGTACAAAAACCAAGTAAAAAGCAGGTTCATGCCATTATCGCTGTTGACTGAGGCTGTGAGGAAGCTAAACATGGGCTGGAATGAGACTAGGGTAGCCGCAGTCACAGCAAAAAGCTCTCTTTTGGGAAAGACGAGGCGGGCGATCTTGTAGGTAAGCCAAATTGTGGCCACCCCCATGCCAATGGAGGCAAGGCGAGTCATAAAGACTCGGTCAATGAGGCTCAGGGGATAGACGAGAAAATAGAAAAAGGCAGAGAGGATATAAAAAAGAGGCGGGTAAACGGTGGCTTCTTTTTTAACCAAAGTGGTCCGGCTGGCTTGAGGGAGGCTTTCTATGATTTGCTCGTACTTACCTGCGGTGGTGTCGGTGTATTCGAGGCGAAAAGCGGGATTATGGGTAAATAAGTTCTTGCCAAAATCATCCCGTTCGGTACCCAAGAGCCTTTCCGTAAGGAGCACTTCTTGCGAAGTAGTATTGAGAGCGGCATCGTTGGGAAACTGGCGCTTATATTCGGCGTAGTATTGGACTTGGGCAAAGTGGGCTTGCTCGTCGGGCCCGTGCCAGAGGGGAGTAGTCAACGAGAATACAATCTCTTTGAAAAAAGTGGCGATCAACAACCAATGGATAAGACTAAATTTTCTGAGAAATTTCACGAGCGGATTTTCAATTCTTTTTGATAACTAAAAAGCTTATAGAAATAATCGATGGTGTCGGGGAGGAGGCGGACGGTGGAGGTTTTGTCAACGCGCCTGATGAAGACGACGGGGATTTCAGTAAGCTTAAGGTCAGCTTTGAGGCTGCGGGCGACAATCTCGGTATCCCAGAACCAGTGATTATCTTGGCATTTTTTGACAATAGGAATAATTTTATCTCGCTTGAAGAATTTGTAACCGGCTTCTGTATCTTTGATGTTGAGGTTGAGAAGCTCTTGGCGGAGCCACATGTAGCTTTTGCTAAAGATCCAGCGGATGAGACCTTTGAAGTTAAGATCGTAGATGCGCCAGCCAATAGCGCCGTCAATGTCACCTTTTATCGACTCTACGAACCTCGGGATGTACCAACTAGGAATTTCCAGGTCGATGTCGATGTAGCCGACAATTTTGCCTTGGGCTTTGAGGAAACCTTCAGAGACAGTTTTACCCCGACCGAGGTTTTTAGAGTGAAAGAAGGCACGAAGATTTTTGGCGGAGTATTTTTTTAATGTCTGTTTGATTAAGTGAACGGTATGATCTTGGGAATGGTCGTCGATGAAAATAATCTCATAGGTCATACTCGTTTTATCGAGAATATCGATGATTTTCTTAACCGAATCGGCGAAAATTTCCATTTCGTTGTAGCAGGCGAGGATGAGGGAAAGATCGTATTTGGAGTGCATTTGATAGGATTATACCTTGGATGAATCGAGTGGCTCTCAAAAAACCAGCAATTGAGGGGGGGAAACCGGTGCGAAAGCGGTTTTTAATTTTTGGGCAGCCGCGATTATTTCGGGAAGAGATTGACGAAATTATCGATACGGTCCGCAGCGGCTGGTGGGGCACGGGGCCGAAGACGCACGAATTTGAACGGCGGTTTGCCCACTATTCTCAGGCAAAATATGCCCTAGCGCTTAATAGTGCCACGGCGGGGTTGCATTTGGCTTTGGATGTATTAGGCGTTGGGCCGGGAGATGAAGTGATTACGACGCCTTTAACGTTTGTGTCGACGGCGAATGTGATTGTCCACCGGGGAGCCATACCAGTATTTGCCGACATAGACCCTGATACATGGAATATTGACCCCGCAGAAATTGAGAAAAGAATTAACAAAAAAACTAAGATGATTATCCCCGTTCACCTTCACGGCCGACCGTGTGATATGGGGGCGATACTGACGATCACTCGAAAGCACAAGCTAAAGGTTATAGAAGATGCAGCCCACGCCACTGAGGCATGGTACCGAAAGAAAAAAATTGGCAGCATGGCAGACTTCACCGCCTTTAGTTTTTATGCCACCAAAAATTTGGCGACCGGTGAAGGAGGGATGCTGACGACCAACAACAAATCTTACGCTTTGGAAGCAAGAATAAAAAGTCTGCATGGGATTAGCCATGATGCGTGGAAACGCTATTCGGCGGCGGGATTTACCCCTTATGATGCTGTCTATGCTGGTTACAAATACAACATGCCGGATCTGATGGCATCGCTGGGGTTGCATCAACTCAAAAGGCTTCAGGCTAATTGGCAGATTCGGAAACGCTACTGGCAGCGATTGGATAAGGGGCTTTCTGATATTGCGGGTATTACTCTACCGCCAAAGTCTCTGCCTGACACCACACCGGCGTACCATCTTTATGCTATTCTCATTGAGCCACAACGCATCAAGATTTCTAGGAATCAGTTTATTGACGCTCTTAAATTCGAGGGCATTGGAGCCGGCGTCCATTTTGATCCCGTGCATCTACATTCCTTTTACCGTAAGACATTTGGTTTTAAGCCAGATGATTTCCCTCACGCCGAAGCAGTGGGGAGCACTACTCTCTCACTCCCCTTTTATCCCCATATGACCGAAAAAGATGTTGACGACGTGATTGAGGCAGTGAGAAAGCTTTGTAAGTATTATTCTCGCTAGGGTTGGAGGCCAGGTTCCCTACTCGCCAACTTCAACACCACACACTTGGCCATCGCCGTCGACGTCTGGTACAACATACTCCCAGACGTTGCCATCCGGTCCATAATAACTATGTTGGTCAACAAAATCCTGGTAATATCGCCAAGTATCTCGAGTTGGATCAAGATTCGGAAACCTATCTGCTAGAACGTCAACTGGCCACGGGTAGTGGGCGACCGGAAAATCTTCAGAGGGATAGCATTCCGAGAATGGAATTTTGGCGGAGGTGTGAACCGGTTGGGCAGCGGCAACAGCCTGGGTAAACTGGTGATAGGCGTACCGGGTTCTTTGATAAATCTCGGCGGTTTCTATAGAAGCGGCCAAAGCTAAAATGGCGAGCGCCAGGATTATATTGGCATTCTCATCAATGATCCTGTTTATTAGCTCTTGGCTCATTCGACTTTTGAAAAGTGGCGATTCTTAGCCAGAATGAAACCAGAGTAGTCGTCCTTTAGCCAACGGTTGAGAATTTCGGCGTTGGGGATGAGGCAATGGCCGCCGATGGGGCCAGGTACGTGATTGAGGACGGGGCGAACGACACCGGGGATGATACTTTTGTAGCCGGTGTTATAGATAGAGTTCCATTTCGTGTAGACTTGGTCGAAGTTGGTGTTGGTTTTTTGGCTGAGGTCGTAAACCCATTTTTCGAAAATGATATTCCAGGCGTAATAGGTGGTGCAGAGGATTTTAGCCAGCTCGGTTTCAAATGGGCCATCAAAGTGCACTGTTTTCACTCCTAGTTCCTCGAAGTGTCTTTTAGCCAGATGG
>JACOWY010000062.1:3582-18110 GCA_016176555.1 Candidatus Chisholmbacteria bacterium
GTCTTTTAGCCAGATGGTAAGCTTTTTCATTCACTGCGCCTAAGGGTTTTTGGAAATGCTTGAGGTGCTCATAGAGGTGCGGGTGGACGCCGGTGACTGGGGCGTGGACGAGGAGGGCTTTAGTTTTTTGGAACAGGGACCGGGTGGTGCCGGGACGAACGGTGGAGCTAATAATGGTAAGTTGGGGTTTGAATTCTTTAATCGCTTTCTCGACAATTGACTCAAAATTTTTGGTCCAGGGGATGCAGATGTGGAGGAGGTCGATTTTTTTGCTAGTTAAGGTGTCGCGATCGAGGTCGCGAAAAAAGACAGTGTGTTTTTGTGAAGCTAGCTTGTGGATGGCTTGGCCGACATCGCCGTGGCCGAGGACACCGACTCTCATGATGGTTTCGATTGTACACTAGGTAATTAGCTTTGCGTTCCCCATGATATCCTAGAAGTATATGTGTGGCATTTTTGGGGTGGTGAGCCAAAAAGAGAGCCCGCGCCGTGAGACTCTTGAAGCGATGGCGGAGACTTTGAGCAAGCGCGGGCCTGATGACGTGGGCATGAGGATTAAAAACGGCTGTGGCCTGGGAGCAACGAGGTTGTCGATCATTGATCTGCCTGGCGGTAATCAACCTTTGTTTAATGAGGACAAAAGCATTTGGGCAGTGCAAAACGGCGAGCTTTATAACTATCGAGAGTTAACCGAAGAACTTTTAGAGAAGGGACACAAACTGGTGACCAAAAGCGACACTGAAGTCTATGCACATCTCTACGAGGAATATGGGTTGAAGTTCGTCGATAAGCTGCGAGGCATGTATGCCATCGCTTTGTGGGATGCACATAAAGAGCAGCTCATTTTAGCCAGAGACAGATTGGGTATTAAACCTCTGTATTATCTTGTAGCTAACGATCGATTGATGTTTGCTTCAGAACTGAAAGCTATTTTAGCTAGTGGCGTGAAGCGTGAGCTTGATACCCAAGCCCTCTTTGACTTTTTGACGGTTAATTATGTTCCCGGCGAGCAATCGATCTTTAAGGCAATAAAAAAGCTGCCTCCGGCCAGTATGATGATTTATAAAAACTCAAAAAGATTGATACACCGCTACTGGCAAAGTTCAACTTTATTTGGAGCGATACAAAGGGAAAAAGCTTTTTTATTAAATGAAGATGAGTTGCAGGGAGAATTGCTAAGGCTTTTGCAAGAAGCAGTCAGGTGTCACCTGGTAAGTGACGTGCCGGTGGGAGCTTTTTTGTCCGGAGGGATTGATTCAAGTGCGGTGGTGGCTTTGGCCAGTAAACTTTACTCCCAAAAACTTAGGACATTCTCTGTGGGTTTTGACGAGAAATCTTATGACGAACGTGGGTATGCCCAGCGGGTAGCCGATAGATTTGGGACGAAACACGAAAGTATTAGACTGACGCTTAAACCGGCTGATTTAGTTGAAAAAATTGGCACCTACTTTGATGAACCGTTTGCCGATTCATCGGCAGTAGCCGTGTATGCCATTTCCGAAGTGGCACGTAAAAAAGGTATGAAGGTGATCCTGACGGGAGATGGGGGCGATGAGGTATTTGGGGGTTATGTGACGTATCAGGCAGATAGGCTGCTGACTTGGTATAACCGGCTACCAAAATGGCTCAGGTGGGGAATAGCTGAATTATTGATCAAACGTTTGCCAACAACTCAGGGCAAGATGGCGTTTGATTTCAAAGCCAAGCGGTTTGTGAGAGGGGCGCTTGAGGACCCGCTACTAGCTCACTATTTGTGGAAAGCAATTTATACCGATGAGCAACTTAAAACATTACTAAAGACCGGGTCTTTTAAGTACAAGACCCGGTCTTGTATGCGACTTTGGCAGGATGTTTATAACACATTTAATGGAGACGACATGTTGAATAAATTGCTTCTGGCCGATTTGCAGACGAGTTTACCTGATGATATGTTGACCAAAGTGGATCGGATGAGTATGGCTAATAGTTTGGAGGTGCGGGTGCCCCTTTTGGATCACAAGCTGGTGGAATTTACGAGTGGTTTGCCGAGTAAATATAAAGTGAGAGGGCTGACTCTTAAATATCTGCTTAAAAAATCTTTGCGGGGATTGCTTCCGGATGAAATCTTAGATCGCCCGAAAGCCGGCTTTCATGTGCCAGTGGCTCAGTGGCTCAACAATGAACTTAAGGACTTAGTGGGTGATTATCTCTCCCCTACCCGACTTAGGCGTGAAGGATATTTTAATCAGGTGTTTGTGCAAAAACTTCTAGCTGATCATTTTGATAAAAAAGCAGACTACAGCCGAGAGATTTGGGGACTTTTGATGTTCGGAGTCTGGAGGGAACACTATTTTGATTAGTGGCCGCGTTGGCCGCGGAAGATGATGGCCCAGAGGATTTTGAAGAAGTATTTGAGGTCGGTTAAAAACGGATGTTGGGCGTGAGATTCGAGATAGCGCAGTTCTGAGGCAAAGCGTTCCTCCAAATTTTTAGGGCGGTCGGCGTAGACAGCGGCCATGAGAGCGGGCAGGTGTTTGAGTCGTTCTTGCTGCAGTGAGGGGGGAAGGGTTTTGAAGAAGTCTTCGCTTAAGGGGCGAAGCCCCACGAGCTTCATTTCACCTTTGAGGATGTTGATGAATTGTAAAAGTTCGTCGATCCAGTAGCGCCTGAGGATTTTGCCGATTTTGGTGATGCGAAAATCGTTGGTCAATTTGCCATACAAACCGGGAGTTTGGTGTTTCATGACGTAGTCGTAGGCTTTGTGGGCCATGGGGTACATGGTGCGAAGTTTATAGATGTTGATGGGGCTGCCGCCAAAACCCACGCGGTTCTGGCGGAAAATCCAACGTTTGGCATTAGCTATTTCTTGGAGAGGACCGTGAGCAGCAACTTTTTTGAGGGTAAAGTGAAGTTGGCCATTTTTAGCCTTTTCTTTGAGAATGTCAAAGCCGGTGTGAACCATGGTACCGATGAGTTCGGTTTTGGAGACGGGATGCTTTTTAAGGTCGATAAAACCATGAAATATCTCCTCGAGTTGGAGCTTGGCGTTGAGACCAGTTAAAAATCTGCCGAGATGATGCTCTGAGGTGAGATTGTGACCGGAATAATTCATGGCGAGTTAGTAGCTATTTCTATTGTATACTAAGGGCATGAAAACATGCCTGGTAACCGGGGGAGCAGGGTTCATCGGCTCACACTTGTGTGACAAGCTCGTAGATGAAGGATTTCGGGTGGTGTGCGTTGATAATTTGATTACTGGCAGTGAACAAAATATTGCCCATCTTAAGGGCAAGGAAGCGTTTCTGTTTGTGAAATCAGATGTAACCGACCAAGAAACGTACGAAAAGCTTTTGACTGAGCGTTATGACTTTATTTTTCACTTAGCTTCCCCGGCTAGTCCGAATGCCACCAGTCCTCTTTCTTATCTAGCTCACCCTTTGGAAACGTTGTTAGCTAATTCGGTGGGCACGAAACATCTTTTGGATTTGACAAAAAAGAAGGGGGCACGGTTTTTGTTTGCGTCAACGAGCGAAGTCTATGGAGATCCTTTGGAGCACCCCCAAAAAGAAACCTATTGGGGCAATGTGAATCCCAATGGTTTGCGGTCGTGCTATGACGAAGGCAAGCGCTTTGGCGAGGCGCTAACGATGGTGTACGTGCGGACACACGCTATCGATGCCCGGATCGTGCGCATCTTTAATACGTATGGGCCGCGCATGGCGGATGACGGGCGAGTGGTAGTGGATTTTGTTCTCAAGGGACTCAAGGGAGAATCTTTTACTATTTACGGCGACGGGACACAAACCAGAAGTTTTTGCTATGTGAGTGATTTAGTTGATGGAATCTATAAGGCTATGCTTTCAGAAAAGACAAAGGGTGAAGTGTTTAATTTGGGTAACCCTCAGGAGTATAGTGTCAACGAACTGGCTGATGCCGTAGCTGCGGCACTTAAGATCGAGAAGAAAATAGAAAAGAGTCCGTTGCCAGCCGACGACCCGTCGAGGCGCCAACCTGACATTAGTAAAGCGGAGAAGATACTTAACTGGAGACCATCGGTGGCACTCGATGAAGGTTTGCAGAAAATGATTCGTTACTTTAAGGAACATCCTCCTATTACGGCATGAAGAAACGAGTGCTCGTGACTGGTGCTGCCGGGTTTATTGGCTCGCACGTGGTTGATAAGTTGTTGGCACGCGGGACAGCGGTTTTTGGCGTTGATAACTTTAGCCCCTATTACGCAGAGACGCGGAAGCAAGAGAATCTGGTGGAGGCGCTGAAAAATCATCTGTTTTCCTTGCACCGAATCGATATCCGAGACAGAAGTCGCCTTGTATCTCTAGTAAAGAAGGTTCGACCTTGGACAATAATTCACTTAGCGGCGGAGGTGGGGGTGCGGCCTTCGTTTGAGAGAACGGCCGAGTATATCGAGACAAATATTAGGGGGACCCAAAATGTCTTAGCAGCCGCCAAGGAATCTGGGATAAAGCATTTAGTGTTCGGGTCGTCATCTTCTGTCTACGGCAAACGGCACGGTAGCAGTGGTTTTAAAGAAACTGACCGGACGCTACCAATCTCCCCCTATGCGGTGACTAAGCTCTCGGCAGAGCAACTAGCTAGAGTACATTCTTCCCGATACAATCTGCCGATTACCGTGTTGCGATTTTTCACCGTCTACGGTCCCCGGAATCGCCCGGATATGGCGATGTATAGGTTTACTGAGGCAATTTCTCGGGGCAAGCCGATAGTGCTTTTTGGTAAGGGGACAAAACGTGATTTTACTTTTATAGACGACGTGGTTGACGGGATTATCCGAGCGGTGGAGAGACCGCGGGGATTTCGCATCATAAATTTGGGCAACCATAAACCCGTGACCGTACTCAACTTGGTGCGACTTTTGGAAAAGCTGATTGTCAAACGAGCACTCGTTTCGCATCAGCCTTTGCCTCCAGGTGACGTGCCGGTAACTTTTGCCAATGTGAATCAAGCCAAAAGACTCTTGGGTTGGGAGCCTAGGACATCTTTGAAGCGGGGCTTGCGGACTTTAGTTGAATGGTATAAGAAAGATTGAAGTTAAAAAAGTTTTTTGACGTCCTATGTTCTCTCTTTTAAAACAAGTGTGGCAGGTTATTCGCAGCCTGCTTCTTTTTATTGGTAAAGTCAACAGCATTATTCTGTTGACCATTTTTTATTTGGTGATCCTCGGGCCAGTGGCAGTATTAGTTCAGGTTTTTAAAGGGGTGAAGACAGAGAAATCGCGGCGGTCGTATTGGCAGAGACGAAATCTTGAGTCGGAGACAGAAGTAACCTTATTAAGACAATTTTAAGGATCCTGAAATGAATTCAGGATGACATTGATCTTCGTCATTCTGAACACATTCGGCAAGCTCAGTGCAAGCTGGTTTCAGAATCGAACATACGATGAGAAAAGCTACTTATATTTTGGGCATTTCCTGTTTTTACCACGACGCGGCCCTCCTTCGCCCCGCCGTGGCGGGGCTTCGGAAGGGCAATCGCTCTACTGGTTATAAACATTATTATCATCTATGAAACGTCCTGTTTACATCTTAGGCATCTCTTGTTTTTATCACGACGCTGCGGCGGCTTTATTGAAGGATGGCAAAATTATCGCGGCAGCACATGAAGAACGGTTTACGCGGATTCGTCATGATCAAAGTTTTCCCGAGAAATCAGTGCAGTTTTGTCTTGATTATGCCGGCATCGAGGCTGGGGAGTTTAATGCGGTGGCTTTTTATGACAAGCCGTTTCTAAAATTCGAGAGACTGCTGACTACTTATGTAGAGACGTGGCCGCGGGGAGTATTTTCTTTTTTGCCTGCAATGCGGGAGTGGTTGACCAAAAAATTATGGATTAAGAGCTTGATTTACGATGAGCTACCAGAATATGAAGGCGAGATTTATTACCCAGAACACCACGTATCGCATGCGGCGAGTGCTTTCTTGCCCTCACCTTTCAATCGAGCGGCGATTTTGACCATGGATGGGGTGGGTGAATGGGCGACGGCGACCAAAGGTTTGGGAGATGGCACTAACATGAAACTCACTCACGAAATTACCTTTCCTCATTCATTGGGGCTCTTATATTCCGCGTTTACCTACTATTTGGGTTTCAAAGTTAACTCGGCTGAATATAAAGTAATGGGGTTGGCTCCTTACGGCAAACCAAAGTATGCGAAAAAAATCCTGGATGACATGATTGAGGTCAAGCTAGATGGCAGCTTTAAGATGAACATGAAATATTTTGCTTATCCCTATGCGCTCAAAATGACGAGCGAGGCGTTTGACGATTTTTTTGGAGCTAGCCCCAGACCACTCGGATTTAAACCCACGCAAGAAGAGATGGATATTGCCGCTAGTATCCAAGCGGTGACCGACGAGATTATGGTGCGGATGGCGCGTGACCTTTATAAAACGTACAAAGTGCCTAACTTAACCATGGCTGGAGGAG
Source organism: Candidatus Chisholmbacteria bacterium (assembly GCA_016176555.1). Taxonomy (GTDB): domain Bacteria; phylum Patescibacteriota; class Microgenomatia; order UBA1400; family JACOWY01; genus JACOWY01. The sequence continues at coordinate 10,027 of JACOWY010000062.1, forward strand.
TGGCGCTCAACTGTGTTTCCAACGGAAAGATCTTGACCAAAACGCCGATGAAAAATTTGTTTGTGCAACCGGCGGCAGGTGATGCCGGAGGGAGTGTGGGGGCGGCGTTGTATGTATACCACCAGCTAAGAGCTAAGCGCGAAGGGCGAAGAGAAGAAAAGCATTGGGCGTGGGAGACGTGCAATTTGGGACCAGAATTTAGTAACACTGAGATACTGAAGTCACTGAGGCAAAAACGACTAAAGTTTAAACGGCTAGCGCGGGGAGAGCTCGTTAAAAAGACGGTGCAATTAATTAAAGACCAGGCAGTGGTGGGTTGGTTTCAAGGTAGGATGGAATTTGGCCCGCGGGCTTTGGGGAATCGATCAATTCTGGCAGATGCGAGGAATGCGGAGAATCAAAAGCGAGTGAATTTGGCCATCAAATTTAGAGAAAGTTTCCGGCCTTTTGCGCCGGTGGTTATAGAGGAAAAAACGAGGGAGTGGTTTGAGGCGAGTTGGGCTGATCCTTATATGTTGACGGTGGCTCAAGTAAAAAAGAAAGGTATTCCTGCAGTGACGCACGTGGATAATTCGGCTAGAATTCAGACGGTGAACCGCAACCAGAATCCGCTTTACTACGACGTGGTCAAAGAATTTGGGAAACAAACGGGGGTACCGGTTCTCATTAACACATCGTTTAATCGCAGAGGTGAACCGATCGTGTGTACCCCCGAAGATGCACTGATGTGCTTTTTGGGGACGAATATGGACTACTTGGTGATGGCGCCTTTTATCCTTGACAAGAAAGACATGCCTATGAGACTAATAAACAAAGCAAAAAATATGAAGTTTGCAGGAGATTAAGAAGTTACTGAGTTAACGAGTTATCAAGTTATTAAGATAAAACCAATTTGGAATCAAAAAAGAGCACAATGAAAAAGGAAAAGAGTCTGGTTGAAAAGAAGTTGACTAGCTTCAAACGCCGGATAGGAATCTTTGCGGAGCTGTGGGACTTTTTGCGGGTGAGGAAAAAGTGGTGGCTGGGGCCTCCCTTGGTTATTCTGCTTTTATTGGGCCTGCTGATTGTTTTTGCTGAGTCTTCGGCTGTGGCACCGTTTATCTATACTTTGTTTTAGGTCAACTACTTTTCTGATTCACGGCTTGGGGTATAGAAGCCTACGGCTTCTGTAACGCTTCGACCCCGCCTACGGCGGGGACTATTTAAATCGCTGCATCCACTTCGATAAATCGGAGTGGTTTCGCTTTCTTGTTATAGCAGCCTACGGCTGCTGTAACGCTTGATGAGATATTTTAATGGATGTCTTGTTATACTATCAGCTATGCTGGAGACTAAAAGGTGCAAATTGGTCGCCACCAAAGATCTTAACGGAAGAGTCAACGGGAAGCTCATGGAAATTGCTTCGTCTTTGGATGGGTGGAGTCGATTCATAAAAAATTCTCAAATTTATTTAACTTCAGTATTACCTCGGCAAAAGAAAGGCTTTCATCTGCATCGAAAAAAGACTCATCAAATTACCTGCATAAAGGGACAGGTGATCTTGGGGGTATGGGACGGAAAAAAGATTACCGAGAAAAAGCTCGATGGAGATAAACCAATAACGGTGCGGGTGCCCAAAAATCGGGCGATTTGCTTTTATAACTGGGGCAATGAAGAAGCGTGGCTTTTGAACTTATGCTCGCCTCCATATAAGCCTCAGGATCCAGAACAAGAGGATTTGAATCTCTCATGGCAACCAAGACCTTGAAGGCGCAAAAGCGCATTCGCCAGCAGCTGGCCCATTTGATTCAACGGTTTTATCGACTTGAAAGAGCGGGGCGGAAGTTTATCCCCGGAAAAACTAAAGTACGGTATAGCGGGGGCTTTTTTGGCGAGCAAGAAGTAACGGCGATGCTCAACACCATACTAGACGGGTGGTTGGGCCTCTCGGTGGTGGGTGAGAAATTTGAAAACCGGCTGGCAGCTTATTTGAGAGCTCCATACACCCTGGCAACTAACTCAGGGTCTGCGGCGACGCTGCTCACGATGGCAGCTCTGACTTCGAGGTTGAGACCCGACCCCTTAAGGCCGGGAGATGAAGTAGTCACGCCCGCCTGCACTTTTGCGACCACGGTGGCGGCGATTGTGCACCAAGGATTAGTGCCCCGATTTGTGGATGTAGAGTTAGCGACGCTCAACCCAACGGTAGAACATTTGGCCGCTGCCATTAATAAAAAAACTAGAGCCATCTTAATCCCACACACCTTAGGCAACCCCAACGACATGCCAAAGGTCATGAAGTTAGCGCGAGAGCATAAGCTTTATGTAGTCGAAGACAACTGTGATGGTTTAGGCTCTGAATTCAACGGTAAAAAAACTGGTTCGTTTGGCCACTTAGGGGCTGAATCTTTTTATCCCGCGCATCACCTGACTACCGGGGGTGAAGGGGGAGCAGTGATTATCAACGATCACGAGTTTTATAAAATTGTGATGACACTGCGGAACTGGGGCAGGGGTTGTTGGTGTTTGGCTTCGGAAAAACATCCCTTAGGAGCGTGTCGCAATCGATTTAACTATACGCTAGAAGGGAATATCCCTGTTGATCACCGGTATTATTTTAGTGAGCTAGGGTACAACCTGAAATTGACGGAAGCGCAGGCGGCTATGGGTATCGTCCAACTGAGGCGGTTTCCAAAAATGGCCCAAAGACGACGAGATAACTTTAAAAGCCTCTATGGTTTTTTTAAGCATTATGAAAAGTTCTTTTATTTACCGACTAGTCTCCCTCAAGCAGATCCGTGTTGGTTTGCTTTTCCGTTGACGCTGCGGGAAAAAGTACCGTTTAGCAGAAATGAAATCTTGGCATATTTGGAGGAGAAAAGAATCGAGGGGAGGAGTTTGTTTGCGGGCAACATTACTCGACATCCAGCGCTACGCGGAGTGAACTACAGAGTGTCAGGAAGTTTAAAAAACTCCGACCAGGTTTTGAAACAAACGTTTTTTGTGGGCGTGTGGCCGGGAATTGGGGCACGGGAAATGGCTTATATGAAGGAGATTTTCATTGATTATCTTAAACGGTTTTGAGTAGAAGCTCTTTGAACAAAGAGCCCAATTTCCGATTAGAAAATTCTTTCTGGTGGAGCTTAAAGCCGCTCTCGGCGAGGCGGTGGCGGAGTTTGGAGTTTTTGGCGAGATAGATAATTTTTCGGGCGAGATCTTTTTCATCGTACATGCGGACGAAGAGGCAATTGGTTTTGTTTTCGAGTAGCTCCTGACTCGCTTGATTGTCGCCAGCGATGAGAGCCAAGCGAGAGGCCAGGGCGTGAAACATTTTGTTAGTCAGAAGAACTCTCGCCTTTTTCGTTGGCCCGAGGTGGCCAACGCTGATATCGGCTTGGGAAATTTTTTGGGCTAGTTTTTTAACCGGCAGGCGGGACCAATACTTCATGGTTTTAGGCTTGAGTTGTTTATAAAGATCGATAGGGAGACGATAGTTTGGGCTGTCACCAATGAGCCAAAATTCAAGATGAGGATTATTTTCCAGTTTTTTAGCGGCTTGGACAAAAACTTCGGCGCCATGGATGCGGGTAAACATGCCGTGAAATTCAACAATTATCTTAGCTTTTAGCTTAGAGCTTTTAGCTTTTAGTGAGGGGCGAAACAAAGTTTCGTCGCCGCCAACGGGAATGCGGACAAATTTTTTTCGGGGTAAATGAAACTCTGTGACGAAATAATTAATGTGGGCGTAGGTGTCTAACGTCACTTTGTCAGCCAAAAGGCATGAAAGCTTGTCAACCCACCAATAAAACTTGGCGGTGAGGCTTTGGGGGGAGGCAACCTGCCGATCGAAAATGTAGGTTTCATAGAGAGAGATAAAGACGTCAAAAACGACGATTTTTTTGAAAACTTTACCTAAGAACCAAGCAATAGGAGTATTGAGATGACCAGGAAATTGAACAAAAATGACGTCAATTTTTTGATGCAGGGGCCAGAATTTTTTTACGAGACGCCAATAGCGAAACGGAAACGAGCCGGTTTTATCGGTGCAAGAAACGACTTGGACACCATTTTTTTTGAGGCCATCGATGAGAATCTTACTTCTGGAGTATGACTCGTTGGGATAGCCAAAAAAGCAGACGGTCATAGAATAAACTTCCCAGGCCTAAGAGGCCGTGGTTTTCTCTATTCAGAGAAAACCAGTTTGTTATGCTTTGAATTCACTTTGCTCATACCATTAAGATCGCCCCTGCCTGCCGGCAGGCAGGTTCAGCCATCGAGTCAGACTCGACGGTTTTCGGCTGTCTTGTAATAAACTAATAAATACCAATAAGCCAATGAACCAATTTCCAATAAAAGTTTAATTGGTCATTGGTACTTATTTTAAATTTGTAATTATTGGTAGTTATTGCTTTCATCATAATTTATAGACTATAAAACTTTCCGTGTTAAAGACGGGTTGAAACTGAGGGTAGCGAGCATTGCTAAAGGTGACTAAATAGTCGGCGTGGTATTTTTGCTGCAAAAACTCAATTTCCGCAGCAGTCTTGATGTTAATAAGACCCAAATCGGAAACTCTTTCCTGCCAGTTTCGAGCGAGAGACGGGGAATAAAGTCCAGAGGAGCCGTCTTTGATTTCGGCCACAATAGAACGCTCCGAGCGAATGCGAAAGCCGATTCTGGTAGCTGGAGTAATCAATAAAGCGTCCTCGGGAGTGTTATGTCTCACCCAGACTTGAAGTTTATCCCATTCCCGCTGATAGTGATGCGGCCAGTCGATTGAACCGGGGCTGAAGCGGCCAAAATTAGTCAAGAGTACAACCGCCACAAGGATGACGATCAGCTTAGTTAGTAACGAGCGAGACCAAATTTTTACCAGCCAAAAACTGAGGCCGATATAGCCCATGTATGTGGGAATGAGCCAAATCCGCGGCAGTTGGAGTTGGAAGATGAGAGCGACTTTGAATATTTCTCCAAAGACAACATGGATGAGGGTAATAATGGCGGCAGTAATAAGGCTCAAGCGTAAAAGTCGGTGAGGGAAAACGAGGTAACCGAGGAGGGGCAGGATGAGAGCGATCAAGGCCCCCAACCCCCAATTGCTAATGAGGTTATAGGGCAGCCGTACGCTAACGATGTCAAACCAAACGTGGTCCATAAACAATTGAGAACTACGAGATAGGTATGCGGGAATGAGTGAGATGACAAACCAGCCTGAGGCGATGACGGCAATTAAAATAGCTTTAGGAATTAGTGACCAGAACCGACCACTGGTGAGAAAACAAGCAAATAAAAACAACCCTAGATAAACGCCTGAATAAGGGTGAAGAGTGAAAGTAATTCCCGTCAAAAAAGTGGCGAGAAGATAGCGGCGGTGCACGAGACAATCCAAGCCCCAGAGTAATAATGGCAAAACAAAAAATCGCGGGATCCAAGCACTATCTAAAGTAGGGTTATTGGTACCCCCAACAAATTTGGGGAGCGACAAGATGATGGTGGCGACTAAGGCTGCTTTCTTTCCCCCGGTGAGTGAGAGACCAAGCTTATAGAGCGCGACTATAACGAGCCAACGGAAAAAAAGGTAGAGAAAAAAATAGAGCCATTCGATGTCGATACCGGTAGTTTTTAAGACTCCCGCCATCAGGGGAAACATAAAGCTCAAGTCACCTTCGGCGGTTTGGCTTAAGTAGTCTTTGGTATAGAGGTTGGGGTTAACGCGTTTGAGAACTTGAGGTACATAGGTCGACTGATCACCAGTGGCAAAGTTGTATCCGTGGACTAAAAAGCTAAGGAGGGTAATTAAAAGTAGAGCCAGCTTAATCATCATTTGTGATAAACTTCCTTGATTGGGATGCATTCTACCAAAACTTTTTTAGCTTGATTGGCAGGAGGCTCATGAAATTCGTTAAAGTTCGGCAACTCAACGTTTTAACTGATGATCGGGGCAATCTCTTTGAAGTGCTACGGCGTGACGACAAAGATTTTGTCAGCTTTGGCCAAGTATATTTTGTGGCTGACAGAACCCCATTTACCATTCGGGCCTTTCATCGACACTTCAAAATGTGGGATTGGTTTTGTATTACTTCGGGCAGCGGCAAGTTTGTTTTTTTTGACGAGCCCGCTCACGATCCGGAAATAGTGGTGGCAGATAGCAGACAGCCGAAATTGATCGCCGTGCCCCCAACAATTTGGCATGGCTGGATGAGCTTGGAACCCCAAACGCAAATGTTGTCTATTGCCAGTCAGCCCTATGATAAGAAAAAACCTGATGAAGAGCGATGTGATCCGTATATTTTGGGTAAAGACGTTTGGCAAATTAGTGCTAAATAATTCTCGCTCGTTTATCGAGCTCAAATTATACGTTATCCGGCTGAGCCGGACTGCCGATAAGTGCGTTGCATTAAACGTCGTTTTGGCTAAGGCCAAAACTTCCGATAATTCTCGCTCGTTTATCGAGCTCAAATTATGAGGGTAATGGTCACTGGTGGAGCGGGTTACATTGGCTCGGTGTTGCTGCCGCACTTAATTAAAGCGGGCTATCGGGTGCGGTTGGTAGATAAATTTTTCTTTGGGCAAGCTCACTTGAGGGCCCTGCTGGCAAAAGTAGAAGTGGTGCGAGCTGACATTTGTACCCTCAAACAAAGTGCGTTTGACAACGTTGACGCCGTGATTCATTTGGCGGCTTTGTCAAATGATCCGATGGCCAATTTTTCTCCTGAATTAAATTACTACATCAATACAGAAGCAACGGCGAGGATGGGAAGACTGGCCAAGAGAGCTGGGGTAAGCAGGTTTATTTTTGCTTCCTCATGTTCAATTTATCAGCAGAAAGCAAATGATCACCACTTATACAAAGAAAGTGACCCGGTGGGACCTAAAGAATATTATTCTCATTCTAAATATTTGGCCGAGCAACTGCTTCTGCCCTTGGCTGAAGATAAATTTGTAGTGACAGTGTTGCGAAAAGGAACAGTGGGAGGCTATTCACCTCGGTTGAGATTAGACCTGGTGGTTAACACGATGGTAAAAACAGCGTTAAGTTTAGGGAAGCTGGTGGTTAACGACGGAAAGCAACATCGGCCACTCGTGGACATACAGGATGTGGCAAAGGCGTACCTGGTTTTATTAAAAGCTCCGAAAGAAAAAATTAATCGACAGATTTTTAACTTGGCATATAAAAACTATTCCATCTTGCCTTTGGCCCGTGAGGTGCGACGGGTGTTACAACGTGAGCTTAAAAAAGACTTTGACCTAGAAATACGAAACAGGGTTAAAGATAGAACGTATAGAGTGTCGATGAGAAAGCTAACCCAAGCAGTATCGTGGAAACCACGCGGAACGATGAAAAAATCTGTCCAAGGTTTGCTAAGGCAACTACGCGGCAAAAAGATTGATTTTGCCCATCCTTTTTATTACAACATCGAACGGATGAAACAATTATTTCCCAAATTGACATAGGCATGGAAAAAGTGGCGGTGATTGGCGCCAATGGCCAGTTAGGGAGTGATCTAGTTAAGGTTTTGCGGCAGCAAAAATGGCCGGTGACTCCCCTGCTGCACCGACAGATAGAGGTTAAGGACCGACGTAGTGTTTCCCTTTGTTTATCCAGGATTAAACCGAACGTAGTGATTAATACCGCAGCGTTTCATGATCTGGTGGCGTGTGAACAGAGACCGCAGGAAGCTTTTGAGGTTAACGCTTTGGGGGTGGGGAATCTAGCCTACTGGTGCAGAGAAAATCAAGCGACCTTGGTGCACTTTTCGACTGACTACGTGTTTGGGGGTGATGAGAAAAGGCGACCGTATCAAGAGACAGACCCAGTAGCACCACAAAGTGTGTATGCGATTTCAAAGCTAGCTGGGGAGTTGTTGGTTCAAACAATCGTGCCAAGATATTTTTTGATTCGGACCTCAGGTTTGTATGGCACGGCTGGTTCGAGGGTAAAAGGCAGTAACTTTGTCGAGAAACGAATCGCCCAAGCAAAGCTGGGAGAGACAATTTATATGGTGGCCGATCAAATATTGTCACCGACTTATACGATGAATTTGGCCCAGAACGTGGCTGCTTTACTTAAAATTAAAAAATATGGTTTATATCACATGAGCTCA
>JACOWY010000047.1 GCA_016176555.1 Candidatus Chisholmbacteria bacterium
TCAGACCGCAGTAGCTCCCGAAACTTCCATAGTTCCATTAAGCGCAGTCCCACAAATCGCCCCACAAATACGTTAAACACCGCCACAAAAATGACAAAAAATTCTGGGTAAAGGAGCACCGACTTTTGCACTACCTCCAAGCTCACCACCACACTGGCAAACAAAGCCATAAGCAAAGACTCCGCCGTCACTTGCACCGCTTCTCGTCTGCTCTTGGACAATTGCACCTCGATAAAGTTCTCCGCAAGTAAGATCAAAATCAAAATCGGGAAAATACTTAAGACCGTCGCCTCTTGAAATCCCAGCACACTGGCAAGTAGTAACGCCCCAAACACCCCCAAGCTCACGAGCCACATCACCAAAGCCACTCTGGGCAAATATTGGAGCTTCATCCGCCGCGTGTTCATCCGAGCTATTGTCGCCACAAGTAAAATAATCACAAATAATGCCAAACCCGGGATAATCCCCGTCGCCACCAATGCCACCGCCAAAATCGCCGGCACAAAAATTCCAAACCCCCGTAACCCCACTAAATGCCTAAAAGCGGCAATGAGTGCCGTAATCAAAGGGAAAAGGAAAATGAGCACAATCGTGTTCGCCGGCACTCCCTTCTCTACCGCTAACCTAATTGCCTTTTGCAAAGGGTTATTCCACGACAGTGGCCCCACGGGATTATCCAATAAAAACTGCCCCAACTTCCCTGTTACCCTGCCCCCCGTCTCGGTGATATCTTCCTTCTCTTCCAAGACCCTTCTCACCGCCGCCGACCCCGTGGCCTCAAAGCCACTCATCGTCGCTTCTCCGGCAGCTGCCGGATCAGCTGCAGGCGTGGGTGTGGGTGTCCGCCGTGGACCGACCTGCGCCCCCACCCTCGAGTAAAACACCATCCCAAACAAGGCTAAAAACAAACCAATCAACATTAACTGCTTCATGAGTTTGATTATACAAAATAAGCAGCGAATCAAGATAGCATGCAACTTTGTTTCAAAATCCCCTTTTGAAGCCTGTGCAGCTGTGGCGCTAATCGAGCGCCTGCGGGAAACCGAAACTAGCCTTAAGCGTCATTTCGGAGGGAACGACAGTGCCCTCGAGCGCTAGCCCGAGGGCTCCCGCCAGCGAGAGCAAGCGCCACCGGCAGGGCTTCAACGGGTGCCCTTCTTTCGGTTCACTTTCTTGGGCACGCAAGAAAGTGAACAAAATCCCTTTGCGGTGCGCAAAAGAGTGGCAAAAACCATCTTGGGTACGAAAGAAAAGAGAATCTACATTATAAAAGATTGAAAATCCTACTCCAACTCCCCCTCAATCGCCGCTTGAAACGCACTATATGGCTGCGCCCCAATCAAAGGTTTACCATTGATGAAAAACGTCGGCGTCCCCGTCGCTCCCACCGTCTGAGCCAAGGCCAAATCATCATCAATCACAGCCCCATACCGATCCCCGTCATAACAGGCCGCAAAATCGGCAGACAACCCCAACTCTTGAGCATACTCTTTAAACTGCTCTGCTGGGTCACTGAGGTTTATCCACTCGTTTTGATTTTCAAACAACGCATCGTGCATCGCCAAATACTTCCCTTGCTCCCCGGCACACCGGGCTGCCAGCGCCGCCGGCTTGGCGTTCGGGTGAAACGACAAGGGCAAATCGCGGATAACATACCGCACCTTCCCTGTCTCGATATAGTCGGCAACAATCTGTGGGTAAGTAGCATCAAACGCCTGCTTGCAAAACGGACACTGGTAGTCAGTAAATTCCACTATCGTCACCGCCGCGTCTTCGCTCCCATTCACCGCTGCCGGGCTCGCCAAAAGCTCCTGCCACTGATCGTCGGAAAGAGGAGTGGCCACTTCCGGCGCTGGCGCTGCACCCGTTCCGGTCTGCGTCCCCGCTACTTGCTGCCCCGATTCAAACATTCTCACTCTTTGGTACAACGTCCCCGTCCAAAACGCCGCCCCAATCATCAAACCCACCAAGACATACTTGCTTAGGGGATTTGCCTGCAGTTCTTCTAAAACACTCTTTTTTGCCATAATTGAGTGAGCTGTTACGAACGAAATTATCGGAAGTTTTGCGTTAGCAAACAACGAATAATTCTCTTTTAGAGATTTTTATCAGTTTTGCCAAAGCAAAACAACGCATCGCTCAATAATATATGCTCTCTATCCTTCTGTAAACCCCCACGCAACTAATGAGATGTATGTGAAGTGAGAAATGGGAAGCTAGATTCTGAAATTTTTGAGGTGAGATATCTTGATTTCCCACATCCCACCTCTCTCCTCCGATTCCAGCTTCTCACCTCCCACTTCGCACCTCTATACTCAATAACTTGCTATCTAGCTATCTACCTGTACTACCTTCTTGCCCGGTTGCTATCCCGACCGCGAGGCCCGCGAGCAGGTCGAGAGCGCTTTACGGGGCTCTACTTGTACTACTTGTTTCCTAATTACCTCAATTACCTCAATTACCTCAATTACCTCAATTAACTTAATTTTGGCCAGAGGCCAATCCGCCCTTGGCGGAAACTCGCTATCTTGTTATCCGATATCTTATTTATGATCTATGATCTATGATTTCTTAACTTTCCTCATCGCTCTCAAAACCCTCTCCACCGCCACGATATACGCCGCCGTTCGTAATGGCACCTTCTTCTCCTCTTGCCTCCTCCATACCGTCGCCCACGCCTGCTCCATCTTTTTCTCCAAAGTCAAAAACACCTTCTTTTTGCTCCATTTCTTCCCGCTCATCCCCTGTTCCCACTCAAAACTCGACGCCGTCACCCCGCCCGAGTTTGCCAGCACATCTGGCACTACCATCACTCCTTTATCTAAAAGTATCCTTTCTCCTCCCGGAGTCACTGGCCCGTTAGCCATCTCCACCACTGCCTTCGCTTTCACTTTCTTACCTGAAGGCACATATACCCCGCCTTGGCTATCCGCAGCCGCCACTATCTTAAAACCCCCTTTATGCGCAAAGTAAGCCAAGTAGTATCCCACGTTACCAAACCCCTGCACCGCCACCGTCGTTTCCCAAGGCTTCCAGCCCCTCTTTTTTGCCAAAGCTCGCAAAACGTAATACCCCCCCAATCCCGTCGCTTCTTCTCTTCCCTTTAATCCCCCCATCTCCACCGGCTTTCCCGTAAACGTCGCCGCCAGCTTCCTCTTATATCCATTGCTCATTGTTTCCTGTTTCTTACTCATTGTCTTAATGTATTCATCCGTCATCCACTCCATCACTTTGCTATTGGTGTTTACATCCGGCGCCGGCGAATCTATTTTTGGCCCAATGTAAGGGGCGACCATCCGTGCATAGGCTCGACTTAATCGTTCCAATTCCCCGGCCGAGAGTCTCTTTGGGTCCACCACCACTCCACCCTTACTCCCCCCAAAAGCAATATCCGCCACCGCGCACTTCCACGTCATCCACATGCTCAAAGCCTTTACCTCCGCCTCACTCACCCGCTCGTGAAATCGAATTCCACCTTTATACGGTCCCCGAGCGTTATTGTGCTGCGCTCGAAAAGCGGTAAACTGCCGCTCTTTCCCATCGCCCATCTTCACTGAAATAGTTTTCTTCACTACCCGATCGTGCTTCGCGAGCCGGGAAAATTCTCCCTCACTCATGGGTACATACTGCCTCACTCGCCGCAATTGCTCCACCGCATCTTTGTATTGGTTAGTCATCTAAACTCCTTCTTTATGTAAATCCCCTTTGAAACGAAGCTATTCAAGAGTAGCAGCGCGAATTCCGGGAGAGCGCATAAGCGCGCCTGAACTCCGAAGGATCAGGCAGCTTTTATGCGCACAGTATGAGCGCTGCGTTACTCCTGAAAGAACGTTTCAGGGGTGCCCTTTCTTTGGTTCGTTTCTTTGGGCACGCAAAGAAATGAACAATTTATTTCTTTATTAAAGAATTACTTTCTTGAGTTAGCAAGAAAGTGAACGGATACTCACCAACTCGACATCGTTCCCGTCAAAAACTTCTCCACATCCATCGCTGCCATACAGCCCCAACCAGCCGCCGTCACTGCTTGCCGGTAGCGAAAATCAACCACATCTCCAGCCGCAAAAACTCCTTCAACACTCGTCATCGTCGGGTATTCCAAAATCCCCATATCATTGAGGTGGTCTCTTGCCAACGCTACGCTCTTAGCACTAAGCCCTAAGCGGCTCACAATATACCCCTTCTCATCAAGCTCAATCTGTGCTTTGAAAACCGTTGAAGCCGGCGTATGTCCGATGGCAATAAAAATCCCATCCATGGGGAGCTCTCGTGTCTCACCTGTCTTATTGTTATTTACCACCACGCCCGTCGCTTTGTTCTGTTCCTTCGACCCTTTTATCTCCATCACTTCACTGTTCCACAGAAATTCGACGTTCTTTTTCTCCTCAACTCTCCGCTGCATAATTTTACTCGATTTAAGCGTATCTCTACGATGTATAACCCCTACTCTATTTGCATATTTTGCCAATGCCAACGCCTCCTCCATTGCCGCATCGCCCCCTCCCACCACATACGTCTGTTCCTTACCTTTATAAAAAGGGGCATCACACACCGCACACGTCGAGACTCCTCTTCCCATAAATTCTTTCTCTCCCGGCACTCCCAAAAGCTTGCTTTCAGCTCCGGTAGCGATCACCACCGTCTTCGCCCGGTATATCTCCCCTTTCTCGCTTGACAAAACCGATAAACTTTCTGAATCGGTTTTGTCATCCTGAGCGCGCCCAGAACTTGTGACGTTCAGGGCAGTCGAAGGACCGCCTACCCATACCCTAAAAGGTTTTGTCGAAAAGTCCACCTTGCTCGCCGTCCGATCCACTATCTCCGCCCCGAATCGAGCCGCCTGTTTTCTCATTTTCTCCATCAAATCCGGCCCCTGTATCCCTGACTCAAATCCCGGATAATCGTCTACTGTGGTAGTTAACATCAGCTGACCACCCCAGGACTCTCCGGCGAAAACTAGAGGTTTAAGTTCTGCCCGCGCCAAATACAAAGCCGCCGTGTATCCCGCCGGCCCCGATCCGATGACAATAACATCACGCAAGCTTTTCTGCTTGCTGTCATTCGTAGTCATTGAGTCATTCATAACCATTCACAAAAATGTTCTCCTCTCCTCTACGTATTAACTCTTGTAGTCCTAACCATCAATGACTACCAAATGACCACCAATGACAACTAGTGACTACTATGCAACTTTATTGATCAAATCCACATACCCCTGCTTCCCCCCAAACCCAATCTTTCGCTCCACCTCTTTACCATCCTTGAAAGCAATAATTGTCGGAATACTCATCACCCCATACT
>JACOWY010000063.1 GCA_016176555.1 Candidatus Chisholmbacteria bacterium
TGCCTCCCCACCGACGGCCCCACCTTCGCCGCCGCCTTCTTCAAATGGTCCCTCCCCCTCGCCGGCCTCATCGCCTTCCTCCTCATCCTCTACGGTTCCTTTCTGCGCATCATATCTGCCGGTAACCCCGAAAATATGCAAAAAGCCCGCGACATCATCGTCGCTGCGCTCACCGGCCTGCTCATCGTCATCTTCGCCGTGGTGCTCTTACAAATTATCACCAGGGGTATCCTCGGCCTTCCTGGATTTACCGGTGGCAGCTCCGGTGGAGGCGGCGGGTTAGTCCGCTAATTAACCCGATCAATTAGTATGGCTCTAGTCAATCTCGATCAAATTAACCAAGCCGGCGGTATCCGCGCCAACGTCCGCAGCCTCCCCGGCATCGTCTCAGTTTTTGTCGACATCGCTCTCCCCTTAGCCGGCCTCATTCTCCTAGGCATCATCATTCTCGCCGGTTTCCAAATCCTCACCGGCGCCTCCAATCCCGACCAAGTTGAAAAAGGCAAAAAAACCCTCACTCAAGGGGTTATCGGCTTCGTCATCGTCTTCTCAGCCTACTGGATCGCCCAAATACTCGAAGTCCTCTTCGCCTTTCCTATAGTAAATAACTAATCTCAGACCAATTCTCGACCGTCATGCTGAGGCTTTAGCCGAAGCATCTCACGTACCTCATTTAACTCAATTACCTTAATTACCTAATTACCTAACTCCCTCCTACCTCTCAATCCTCGTCCCCACAAACCCATTTCCCGCTATTGCTTTCGCAATGTTTCCCTTCATCCGTCCATCAACGATTAAACTCTCCACTCCCTCTTTAACCAGTGCCAGTGACTCCTCGACCTTGTGCAACATCCCCCCCGTCACATCCACTCCCGCCGCCCCATTCATTAGATGTTTATAACTTCCAAAATTCTTTACAGTAATCCTTTCAATTACGTTTCGCTCGGCATCTTCCACTCCTCCGGTCACTCCACAGTGCACCACCAGTTCCACTTTAAAATTCTTCTTCAGCCCCAACGCCAATGCCCCCAAAACTTTTTCCGTTGAAGCAATCGTCCACCCTCGCGTTTCATCCATCACCACATCCCCATACGTCACCGGCAAAAATCCCCTTTCCAGCATTTCTCTGACTGGATCCAAGCCAAAAGAGATAATCCTTCCCTCTCGCGCCACCACACAACTTGAAGGTGACAAAGCCACCGCCGGCACTCCAAAGCTCACTAATTTCTCTACCACTATCCGATTAAGCTCTGCTGCCGCCAGGCGCACTTCTGCAGCCCCTTGAGTCCCACCCTTTCCCTTATTGCCCAGCACCGCCTCATATTTCTCCGCCACCACGTGCCCAAACGACCCTGCCCCGTGCCCCAACACCAATCCTCCTTTGTGCTCCTTAAAAATCTCCGCCACTTCTTTGAGTACGCGCTCAAGCACCGCCTTTCTCACCGTAAACGGCTTCGTCTTATCCGTAATCAACGACCCACCGAGTTTAACCAGTACTATTCGTTTGGCCATATGAAACTAAAAATCCGCTAGCATCGTCATCACCCCAGGACCTAATCCAAAAGCCTCACGAATATGTGGGGCAACTTCTCGAGTAAAGTCAATTCCTTGTCGGGCATTCGGCTCATCTGAAACTTCAGCCAAGTAAAATCCCGGCCTGGGACCACCCTCAACCTCCACAGCAAACCTTCTAACGCCACCCATTTCGACTTCGAAAAGCCTGTAGCCAGTCACGGGCACAAAGACCTGCGCATCCTCAGCCTGCGAAGGTCCAAGAATATCTCCTGCCATACCCCACCTCCCTTCGTTCACGATTAAACAACTCTAGAATTCGCTCATCTTGGACAATCAATGGCAACCAAACGGCGAAATCTTTGGGGCTTCGCTTCGTCTCTCGCTCGAGTTTTTCCCAGGCTACCCACGAAAAATCTTCCGCCTCATTCTTATTAAGTTCCGGCTTCCCATCCCACTGCCCCACCAATAATCCATCAATTTCATTTTCCGATAGTTCTTTGTTATACCGCGCTTGATAGCGTAACTTGAAAACAAGCTGCAAATCCTTTTCTAGAATAGAAATTCCCATCTCTTCTTTTAATCTCCTTACAGTTGAAGTCTCATATGATTCTCCATCCATTGGATGAGTACTCGTCGTATCCGCCCAGTAGCGCGGCCACAAAGGTTTCTTTGCACTCCTCTTTTGCAGCAAAATCTCCAGTTCACCAAACTTAGTGGGGCGGTAAATAAGCACCGAAATTGCCCGATGAAGTTCTCCCACACCTTCATGCGCCGCACGCTTCTCCATCAACCCAACCTTCACATCATTCTCATCAACAAGTAAGACTTGATTTCTCATAACTAAAACTCAATGCCTAAAAACTCTTGTAGATCAGGATGTAAACCAGTATCCAATTGACCACTCTGTGCCATGGCACCATTGTTAATGGGCACATTAAACCTTACAGCTAAAATATCTCCCTGACCAACCAACACACTATTTATCTCGAGCACTTCACTCACGGTCATCATCCCTAAAAACATTGCTGCTGCCACAATCGAATGTGGCCGATACTCGTAGGCACCATTCAAATAAGCGTTATTGCCATCAAAATGATTTAAGTGCCCTGCTACCTCAGCAATCGCCCTCCATTCGCCTCTTTCAGAAAGTTGTCTATGTAAATCTGTACCTGGTATAACCTCTGCTGCCCACACCGAAACCGCAAACCTGTCAATTCTATTCCCAACATATTGATCTACTGCCAAAGGATAAGGAGAAACACAAACAATTGGTAAGTCTTCCGGCAAATGTTCTCCAGTCTCTTCCAAAAACTCACTGGGTTCATCATCAACCATAAACATATTGCCACTCCCGTCATTAAGTAACAGCACCGCACCTACATGTCTCCTTTCCCCAGAAAGCTGCTCAACAATCCCATCTCCGACACTCTCAATACCCATAAATCTACCAACTTAACGGTTTACGACACTTTCTTTAGTCGCCATCCCCACCAAAATCATTCGCTCGTCTCCATTCTCCACTCAGGTAGCAATCTCGCTCATACCCTCACAAAAAACCCAATAAAGAGTGCGCTAATCCCTGCGTTGCCAGTCCTAATCTCTGTATTAGCGGCCGCCTTTCATGTTCTTGAGGAATAACTGGCTCAACCACAGTTGGTTGTGCTATCACGCCATCTTTCCTTTGTTGCCGCTCAATTGCTTGAATCTGTGCTGCGACCTGCGTTAAAGCTGCCTCAAATGCAGGCAATGTCGGATCAAACTTCACTAACTCTTCTCTTGAGTATGCCCGAAGCAACTGCTCTCCCATGACAACTCTTTAGTCGTCTTTAGTTAAAAAACCCCGCACTCCCAGAAGAAAAGCTATCGCAATACCACAGTAAACCGCACAAATAGATACGCCAGCACCACCTGCCACAACACCAAAAACCATACCACCCACCAAAACAAAAACGCCAACACCAGCGTCGTCCCCCCAGGCACCCCCACTCCTAAAACATCCAACCCCAACGATCCCAATCGCACCATCACCAACGTCGCCATCCACAAAAACCCAGCACTCACCGCCGGCAAAGCTACCAACGGCCGCAACAATCTATCCCGCACCATCCGCCGCAAGGTCATATAAGGGTGCAAAAGTAGCCCCAAAGACAACGCTGAAAACCAATACCCCCAAGATAAAATCGCTCTTTCTCGACTGCTAATCATAGAAGCAATTCCAAGATTGTCATTCTGAGTCGAGTCGGACTCGACGAAGAATCTATTGAGATCCTTCACGTACGTTCAGGATGACCGTAAAAGTGCTGTTGAACCAACTTACAAAAGTAATATCCTCCGACTCACCGCTAACCCAAACGTGTCAGAGATTAAAAATGATGCCACCGTCAACAAAAAAGCCGCTATCACCGCCAAGTAAAACAAATGGTTAGCCACAAACACCACCACCGGCACCATCTCTTTAGGCAAAAAAGGGTGCTCCCACAATTGCTTGTTTTCTGTAAGCCGCTGTTCTAGTTCTCTTTCAAATTCTTTCTGTCGCACTACTCCTCCACAAATACCGCCTGAAACGCCGCCCTCGCTCGAAAAAGTCTCGACTCCACTGCCTTTACCTTCAGCTTAAGTTTCGTAGCAATCTCTTTCACTGATAACTCCTCTTCATATTTAAGTCGCAAAATCTCCGCGTAGCGTGGCAAAAGCCTCGTGTACACCAAATCAATTCGCCGCGACAGCTCTCCACTTCTATAAAGTCGCTCGTCTACTACCTCACCTACAAGTGGCACAAACTTAAGCGCTCGCTTGGCATAGCGCCGCCGAAAATAATCCGCCACCTCATGCCGCGAAATAGCATA
>JACOWY010000042.1 GCA_016176555.1 Candidatus Chisholmbacteria bacterium
GAGACGTTTACTTTGATTACCTACGACGAGTATTGGCAAGCCACCAAATACCCCTGGCATCTTCTAAGCGTCACAGATCTCTTGTTTAAAGATCTTAAAGAACACCGCGGTAAAGACGTCGACATCTCGGCTAAAGCCACCGTCAATGGCCCAGTCGTCTTCGAGTCTGGCGTCAAAGTCTTAGAAAATGCCGTGATCAGCGGCCCCGCCTACATTGGCGCCAATACCGTCATTGGCAATGGCGCTTTAGTTCGTCAATCCCACGTGGGTTGCGATTGCGTCGTCGGCTTTTCTACCGAGATTGCCAGAAGTTATGTTGGCGATGGCTGTTGGTTTCACTCTAATTACGTTGGTGACTCGGTACTCGAATCAAATATAAGTCTTGGCGCTGGCACGGTGCTAGCCAACTTCCGCCTCGACGAAGGCGAAATTAGCTCCATGGTCGAAGGCATCAAAATTATGACGGGTCGCCACAAGCTCGGATCTATTATAGGCAAAGATGTCCGCATCGGTATCAACTCTAGTCTCATGCCCGGCGTTAAAATTGGGGAAGGCAGTTTCATTGGCGCTGGAGTAATGCTCGATCAAGATGTCCTAGCTGGCTCCTTCGCCAGAGTCAAATCAAGACTCACGGTCACCCCCAACCGAGCCCGCTTAGCCAAGGCCATGCGAGATTCACTCAAAAAGAGTTTCTAAGAGCCTGTTTGGAAAGAATGTTTTGTCACGAAATTTCAGCAGATCGGACGAAACCAGGAACGACGACGAAGCTGTATCAGACGCAGCGATACAGCGAGGAGGAGCGACGTAGTTGTAGCCGAACTGATGAAATTGCAGTCAAAAGAGACTTTCCAAACAGGCTCTAATGCACACGTTTAGGTTATTTCAGCCATATACTCAAGTTGTCCAGGGCATTTTTGATAAACACACTGGCAACATAAGTCCGCGCTTCAGTAGTCGCATTCAAATTAAAGAGGTCACCGCGGCTATTAAGGCTGAACTTTTACTAAAAGCCAAGGTGTTCACCGTCGATCAAGTCCACGGCAGCACCATAGTCATTGTCGATCAGTCAAACGTAGCTAAAGTTAATCATCCTCAAGCAGCCGATGGTCTGATCACTTCCTTGCCCCACGTTTTACTCCTCATCAAAACCGCTTCGATCCTCACCAAAACGTCATCGGTCTCATTCATCTCGGCTGGCGGGGAGCCGCCGCCGGTATTCACCGTAAAGCCATTAATCTGTTAAAAACCCACTACGGGAGCCGGCCACAAGATATACTTGTAGGTATTGGTCCAGGTATCTGTACTCGCTGCTTTGTCTCAGAGAAAAGACCACAGCAAAGTGATAATCCGCGCTGGCAACCATTCATCACCAAAAAAGATAACCAATGGCAGGTCGATATCAGGGGTTTCGTCATTGAGGAGCTGCAGAATGCCGGCATCCAAAGCCATCACCTAGAAATTATGAACGTCTGCACCTTTGAAAATAAAAACTTCTTTTCTCACCAAAGAAGTAAAATGACAGGGGAAGCCGAAGGCAGATTTGCAAGTGTTATTGGTATTAGAAATTAGAAATTATTTTTTATGAACATAAAAAACATTCGCCATATTCACTTTACCGGCATCAAAGGTGTCGGCATGACCGGGCTTGCTCTGCTCGCCCAAGATGCCGGCATCACCGTCTCCGGCAGCGACACCGAAGAAACCTTCGCAGCGACACCGAAGAAACCTTCGTCACCGACTCCATTTTAAAGCGTCGCGGCATCAAATGGAGCGTTGGCTTTTCCGAAAAAAATCTCCTTTCCGCCCTAGGCTCTAAGCCCTCTGCCCAATGCCTCTTAGTCTACACCGGCGCTCATGGTGGGCCGAAAAATCCCGAAGTCCTTGCCGCCCAAAAACATCAAATTCCTACCCTCAGTTACGCAGCCACTATTCCATTATTTACCGAGGGTAGGCAGCTCATCGCTCTCTGTGGCGTCGGCGGCAAAAGTACCATGTCTGCCATGCTGGCTACCATTTTGGAAAAGACCCATCGGCAGCCCTCCTACCTTGTCGGCGTCGGTGATATTCCCGAGTTGGGTAACCCCTCGGCCTATCGCAAAAATAGCCGTCATTTCGTAGTCGAAACCGATGAGTATGTCGCCGCACCTGGGGAGAACCACACCCCCAAGTTTCATTACCTAAAACCGGACTTTATCGGAGTCAGTAACATTGAGTACGACCACCCCGACGTTTATGCTAATCTGGCGGAGACGGCAGCCGCGTACCTCAAGTTTTTTTCTTCGCTTCCCCAAAACGGCAAACTAGTCGCCTTTGCCGATAACCCTACTACCTTGACTGTTGCCAAAAAATCTAAAACTCAACTTTTGACCTATGGCGCTCATCCTCAAGCCCACGTTCGCCTAATTCGCTATCACGTTGCCCAAGCCAAAGCCCTGTGCACTTTTGCATATCATAGGGCTACTCATGAATTTTTCCTTAATGTTCCAGGTAAATTTAATGCTTTCAATGCTCTCTGCGCCATTTCTTTGGCTACGGAATTAGGAGTGTCACATCAGGCAGCCACTGTAGCGATCAAAAACTTTACCGGCACCATGCGCCGCTTCCAAATAGTCGGCACCACCAAAAACGGTTCCACGATCGTAGACGACTACGCCCACCACCCCACCGAAATCAAAGCCACCCTCAAGGCCGCTAAAGAGTGGTTTCCCGGTCGTCCCCTTATCGCCATCTTTCAGCCCCACACTTTTTCTCGCACCAAAACCCTGCTTCAGGACTTTGCTCAAAGCTTCGAAGCCGCAGACACTGTCATCTTCCTCCCCATCTACGCCTCAGCCCGCGAAGCCCCCGATCCAGCTGTGTCAAGTGATCTCCTTGCTGCTGAAACCAGCCGTCATCATCCCCACGTCTACCCGCTGCCAAACCCCGCCGCTGTGCTACAATTTCTTGAGGAAAACGCGTCACCCGAAAGTGTCATCATCACCTTAGGCGCTGGCGACATTTTCTCCCTCGCTCACCAAATTCCTCTTAATTTATGAAACAATCCTACGCTCTGGTGAAAGACGCCCTGAGTCCCGCTCTCGTTAAAGCCAACGAACCGTTAAGTGCTCACACCTATTTTAAAATCGGCGGTCCAGCCGATCTTTTTTTCGAAGCCAAAACAAGTGTTGACCTAACTAAAGCGGTCAAAGCTGCCATCCGCTACGATGTGCCCTATTTTATCCTCGGCGGCGGCGCCAACATCCTCGTAGGCGATTTGGGCTTCCGGGGTTTAGTCGTCAAAAATCGGGCCGACGAAATTCGCCTCAAAAGTTTTCAGGGCAAAATTGATGGTCAAACTCCGAGGGTAAAACAAGCTATTGTCGCAGCTGACTCGGGCACCCTCTTAAATAAACTCGTTCGCTACACCATTGAAGAGGGCCTCGCCGGCCTCGAAGTCTTTCTCTCAGTCCCGGGCACAGTCGGTGGTGCCATCTACAACAACTCTCACTATCGTCCCGAAAAAGATGAATTTTTTGGCAACCTCGTCGCGACGGCCACTTTGATCGACTCACGGGGCAAAGTCAAAGAAGTCAATCATCATTACTTCAAATTCAACTACGACTATTCTTACCTGCAGGAAACTAAAGAAACCATCGTTTCTGCCGCCTTTGCCCTCAAGGGTTCGGATCGCGATGACCTGTGGAAAAAAGCCGTTGCCTGTGTTCGCCGTCGAAATTCGAGACAACCCATCGGCATCGCCTGTTCTGGTTGTACTTTTCAGAATATTTCCCGTTCCGATGCTCTGAGATTGGGAACGCCCGACCACACCCAAAGTGCCGGCTACCTCGTTGACAAGGCTGGCATGAAAGGTGCCAAAGTCGGTCAGGCCCAGGTGAGTGACATTCACGCCAGCTTCATCGAAAATTTGGGTGGAGCTACCGCGAAAGAGGTCATTGAGCTCATCGAAAAAATCAAATCCGCCGTCAAAAATAAATTTGGCGTCGATCTCAAATTAGAAATCTTTGTAGTGGGAGAGTTTGGATGAAAAAAATAACAGTCTTCGGCGGCAAACCCCTCCGTGGTTCAGTTCGCTTAGGTGGCGCCAAAAACGCCAGCTTTAAAATCATGATTGCCTCTCTCTTGGCTCCCGGGGAATCTCGCATCTTAAACTTTTCCGACATCGCCGACGTCGATATCACTAAAGACATCCTCAAAAGCTTAGGCTGCACCATCCGCACCGCGGGCGAGCGGACTCTCTATATCAACACCGCTCCACTCAAAGGCTACCATGTCCCGGAAAAATACGGTGAACAATCTCGCGCCGGGGTGATGTTCGTTGGCCCTTTGCTG
>JACOWY010000048.1 GCA_016176555.1 Candidatus Chisholmbacteria bacterium
AGCCAACCCCGAAGCCGTGGACTGACCTGTGCCGCCAGAAAGCGTCACCGAGCCCCCTGCCGCGATAGTGGCGTTACTCGTGCCGGCTGTTGACAGCGTCACCCCACCAGTTGAAGTCCCCAAGACAAACGAGCCACCGAGTGAAGTCTGTTTGACGTCCAGTTTCCCTGCCGTGCTGGTCGTGCCCACACCCACGTTGTAAGCGGTCGAGTCCGGGTAAAGGTCACTCCCATTTAAAGTCCAGGCCCCGGCATTGCCGCCAGTAGCGATGTCGCTCCAACTCAAAGTGCCAGACCCATTGGTAGTCAGCGCATAGCCCGAAGCTTGGGCACCGGTAGGCCAAGTGTAAGCCAACCCCCCCAGCGTGGTGGTGGCCGCCGACAGGGTAATGTCCCCACCCGCAGCTCGCAAGGTGATGTCGTCACCACTTAGAATATCAATATCTTGCGTCCCGCTGCCCGTGGAGATGTCAATGCCCCCTGCACCTGCAATGAGTTCAATGGCATTGGCCGCTCCCTGGGAAGTGTTCAAAGACAACTGCCCCGTGGCATCGACGTCAAGGTCGTTATTGAGATCCACGGCATCAGAGATGACCAGGGTGCCGCCAGAGTCTATGGTTAAGTTACCAGTAGTAGTGGTAATCTGCTGGGCTCCCACAAAGGTCAAATCGCCGTCAACTCCTAGGCTACCCACAATATCCAAGTTGTAGCCGGGAGTTGAGGAACCAATCCCCACGTTCCCCGCTGAGACATCCACCACCAGCACGTTGTTTCCGGCAATCACATCCCCCGATGAATTGACCAAAAGCCCTGAGGAGTGAGTTGGAGTCCCGGCCGAAAGATTAATGCCATTGCTCCCAGTTCTCAAGTTGATTGCATCACCAGAGAGGATATCAATGTCTTGGGAACCCGAACCAGTGCTAATGTCAATCCCGCCAGTCCCCGAAATCAGCTGGATGGAATCCGCCACACTCTCACTTCCGGTGATGACAATCGTGCCCGAGCCAGAATTGAGGCTTAAGTCCCCCGTTGAGGTGGAAATCCCCCCGTTGGCTGCCAGGG
Source organism: Candidatus Chisholmbacteria bacterium (assembly GCA_016176555.1). Classification (GTDB taxonomy): domain Bacteria; phylum Patescibacteriota; class Microgenomatia; order UBA1400; family JACOWY01; genus JACOWY01. The sequence goes on from JACOWY010000048.1 coordinate 1,062, forward strand.
CCTGAGCCAAAGCTAGCTGCCCAGTGTAGGAGAGCACGTTAACCAGCTCCGCGTCGTCGACGACGTTATCAGCCAATGTCACCGAGCCCAAGCCCGTCCCCGTCACATCTCCCGCAATGTCCAACGCTCCTTCCAAGGTCGTCTCTGTGGTACTATCTATCGCGTCAATGTTGTTCAAAGAAGCCGTATCTCCCCCCGAGAAGATAGAGGTCGTCCCCAAAGTAATGTCACCCCCCGTCACCGTCACATCCCCCAAAATCTGCAAATTACTGGAGGTATAGAAGATAAACCCACTCTGGGCCGTGGAGGTACCTGCCGATAGATTAATGCCGTTATTTCCTGCCCGAAGGTTAATCGCATCGCCAGAAAGAACATCGATATCCGCTGAGCCAGAGCCAGTCGAGATATCAATCCCTCCTGCTCCAGCAATGATTTCAATCGCATTTCCCGCTCCCTTATTGGTTTGCAAAGTAATCGTCGGGTTAGTACTCGTGTTCCCAACGGTAATCGCCTCTGAGTTGTTGCTCGTCGTCACCAAGAGATAGTTATTCGAGCTTTCCGACACGGTCAAAGCCGAGGCCGTGTTATCAATAATGTCCAAATCCGTTGCCTGTGTCGCCAAAGACACGGTCGCGTCGTCTATATCCAACACCCCCCCAGCGTTAATAATCAAATCCCCAGAAGTATTGGTGGTGATCGTGGCATCGGTCACGCTCGAGCCAGCCGAATACAAAGTCAAAGAACCAGACAGAGTATCATCAGTCCCCAAATATAAACTTCCCGCTGATTCATCAAATAAAAGTGACCCACCAGCCACTGTCGACCCCCCCACCACCAAGTCATCTGTCGTCGCCGTCAAATAGGTAAACGTCCCCCCATCAGTCCAAAGTGACGACCCTCCAGATACCGATCCCCAACTCGACCCGTCATAGACTTGGAGGGTATTATCGTCGCTATCCCAAGCCACAAAGCCTTCCCCTGAAGTTGGCGCCGTCAAGCTCGCCGCCTGCGGCAATCTCAAGCCTTGAAGCGCCGTATCATCGTGGACGATCGCCGCCAAATCCAAAAAATCCCCGTCAGCCAAAGTCAACGTGGCCGCCAGGTCACTGGCAGTGATCGAGTTATCGCTAATCTTAGTAGAGTTCACCGCTCCGTCAGCGAGCTCTCCACTGCCCACCGCCCCATCGGCAATCTCCGCCGATTTCACCTCACCATCTTTAATTTTACCCGCTGTCACCGCATCTCCCCCTAAATCACCCTCCTTTACCTCTCCGTCTTTAATCTTAGCCGAAGTCACCGCGTCGTTAGCCAATTCCACCGTCCCCACCCCACCGGTGGCAATATCAATGCCCAGAATCGTCCGATCCAAAATCCCCGAGCTTGTCACCACTGCCTCGCTTACCGCACTGTCTGCCGTAATCACCACCGCCCCCCCCTCGTAGCGAACGCCGATGTTGTCGCTCCCCGCTCGCACCAGCGGCACTTGTGATTCCACTCCTGCTGCAGCCAAAACCGACAATGCCGCATACCGCCATGTCCCCAACTCTTCGTCGTAAACCAAAGACACCAAATCTTCCGGGTACTCAATCTCTGTCACCGCCCCCAACACCCTCGCATCTTCTCCCCTCAAACTCAACTTCCCCGCCGATACCCAATTGAGCTTTTCCGCCAGCCCCAAAGCTTGCTTGGCAACATGGTAGTGAATCTCAGGGAGAATACTCTCATCTTTGACTAGTGTCACCTGGCTCAACCCACCCCCCTCACCCACCATAGCCCTCAGCCAATACTTTGGATTCAAAATCTGCAAACCCACTTCTCCCACAATCTTTCCATCCTTAACCATACCCTCAGCCACTCGAGCAGAGTAACTCCGCCCGTCAGCCAATTGGAGCTTCACCACCATGCCATCAATCACTCGCGCCGTTTGCGACTCACCGTTTTTCTGAATAAACCGCGCTAATTTCCCCGCCCTATCCACAAACGCCACATCGCCATTGGAAAACTCTATCTTCGCTTGCCCGAGATAGGCTCCCTCCCGCATCTCCCCTCGCGCTACTTGATAGGCCGAAAACGACCCGTCCGCTAACTGCACCGTGCCCAAAACCGGCCAAACAACGCGCGCTTCCTGAAAATCACCTTCCCGCAGTCCCAGACCATCGAGATCCAGCTGCAACCCTGAGTCGACCAGCCGATCCCGCATCACCCACGCTCCCCCCGCCACCCCCACTCCCAGTATGGCCACCAACACCAATACCCCTATGAGTCCCACTCCTTGGGGGAAAAATCTCCTCTCCCCCCCTCCCGCCCGAAGGGAAATATCCTTAGCGCACTCTTTCTTCATTTTTCCCATTTTTTCCCAAAAAATCTCTCTTTTTCCCTGATTTTCCCAAATAAACTTCAGAGGCCTAAGAGGCCTCAGTTTTCTCTATTTAGAGAAAACCAGTTTGTTACGCTTCGAATTCGCTTCGCTCATACCATTAAGATCGCCTTCATCCGTCCCGATAAATCGGGGCGGTATTCGGCTGTCTTGTAATAAATCCCTGCTGCTTCTGTCTCCATCTGCCTACTTTTCGCCTCCCCGCACCACCGTATCGACAAAAAGCCAGGCCACCGAACCGCCAAACATCAGGAGAAACACCACCAAAGACACCACGTTCACTCTCTCCGTCACTTCTGCCATCGGTTGCACCCCGATGACGCGCCACCCATACCCCTCGACCTCTTCCACTGACGTTAACGCCATCTCCTTCCCCTGGCCATCGATATCAAAAGAGCCCCACTGCCCATCCCATCCCCCCCATCGCTCCACGTTCCACACCAGCTCCTCGTAAAAACCAAATCGTCTCTCCGTATCCGGGTGTACCACCACTCGGTTCACCGCATCCGTCACGACGAGGTACCCCTCCTCGCCTATCTTGAGGCTCCCAAGAGAAGCCTGGAGTTCCTCGTAGTCCACCCCTGCCACCACGATGCCGGAAAGCTCACCCTCAGCGCCATAAATCGGGCTGGCCGCCACCACCGCCCAAAGATTCGGTCCCGTCGTGGCTTCAAAAAGATCAGTCACCGCCACCTCCCCCTCTTTGGCCCGCTGCACATACTCCCGAAATGACAGATCATTGCCTCGAATATCAATCTCGCTCTCGGGATAAACCCACAACACCACTCCTTCAGAGTCAAGCAAAAGCAACCGTCTCAGCACCGCAGTGCCCCGTAACGTATCTCGAAAAATCTGATCCGCGAATTCCGTATCCTCCTCTACCAATGCCTTCTGCAGTAGGGGGCTTTGCGCCAACGCCACCGCCTTTAATTCCGCCTTTTTAAGGAATTCTTCAACCTCGCCCCCTGCCGCCTCTGTTTGCACCTCGAGCTTCTCTCTGGCCCACTCCTCAGCTGCATAGTGCGACAAACTCACCACCAAAAGCCCCACTAAAAGTACAAAACCCAAATAGACGAAAGTTAAAAGTGTCCGTTTCCCCGCCGACTTCCGGTACCTCAGCCTCTCCCAGAAGGGGAACAAAAATGAAAACGCCGCAAAGAGAACATAGCTCACCGCTCGATCCCAAACGCCAATAACTACCGCCAAAAAGCCAAATCCCAAAAAAATCAACCCATTGATACTCGACGCTACGAGATACCACCAATTCCTCAGCCTTAAAGACACCAAGCTGACGATTAAAATCACCGTGGCCATACTAAACGTCGCCACCGGTGTCACGAAGGCAGGAAAAGAATCAAACAGCTTCTGTCCCACCGTGTCTGGCCCCAACCAACTGAGGATTGCCCCCGAAGCTGCCACCAAATACACCGCTAATACAAATCGCACCACCTGAGGTATTTTGGGCATCGCCGCCGCCAGCACCATCACCAACCCCACCGCCCCATAGAGAATCGTTCCCCGCCACTCTTGTCCCCGAGCATATTGAAACCCTAGCCCCAAAAAAGGCACTGCCAAAAAACCATGCAGCCACCGATGCCAGCCATCGGTGTTGCGCATAAACTCAAACAGCAAAAACCCCATCCCCGAGGCCAAAAGCACAAATCGAGCCACGCTGAAGTATGGCAGCACCAGGGCGAATGATTCTCGATAAAAATAACTCGGCACCAAAAACAACGAAAATCCAGACAGAAGCGCCAAAAGCCCCACAAACCAGTCAAATAGCTCCGGAGCTTGCTTTACCCCCTCAAGCCAGCGCTGACTCTTAATCGACAACGGCACCCCCGACGGCTCATCGCTGGCATCCGGCTCTACCTTCACCATCACTTCCTCCTGGCTAGGTAACCCGGCCGTCCCATGTTGCTTGAGTAATCGCTCTACTTCCTCCGCCGGCACCCGATAACCCCCCCGCCTCCCCACCCGAGTGCTCTCAATCGTGCCTTCTTCCAAGTATTTGTAAACTGTGTTCTTCGAAAATCTCAAAAGCTCAATCAGCTCTTTTGGCGTATAAAAGTTTTTCATCAGGTTTCCTCGTCTTTCCTCAATGTTTTTAGCTCCGAATCTAACTTTTCCCTAGTTTTCCCACCTTTTTCCCAATTCTTCCCAGATTAGTACCACTGTTCCATATAAAAAAATAACTTGTCAAGTTTTCATGTTACATGTATAAAATTGTTTACTTTTGTTTAAGATTAATTATTGACAAATCATTAGTACTAAGATACTTTCTACTTGTACTACCTTTACTACTTGCACTACTTTTTGTTAGATGAATTTCTTCACCGTCAACCAACTGGCTACTCGCTGGCACGTCCACCCCATCACCATTCGCCGCTATATTCGCGAAGGTAAACTCAAAGCTAAAAAAATCGGCGGCAGTATCCGCATCAGCAAAAAAGCCGCCCAAGACATGGCTAACACCATCAGTCCTTTTCCGAGAAGATCGGCCCCACCTCACCTCTCCCACCGCCCTCACCGCCGCGCCTTTTCCGACACCGACCCCCTCTGGCGTTTTAAAGGCCTAGGCTTTAGCCAGGAAGCTATCTAACCTTACCTTATGGCTGCCACCAGAGTTTTTCTCGACACCATCGCCTTCGAATCCTTCATTAATCGCGGCCACCCCAAGCACCTAAGCGCCATCGAAGCCTTTGAAAGCCTCGCCCGCTTAAATGCTTACCTTTACACCTCAACCCTAGTCATCGCCGATCTCCACGACTATCTCCTAGCTAATCTTGGCTACAATTTAGCCCGCGAGTTTGTCAAAATCCTGCCCCTCACCAGTATCGGGACGCTGCGCCCCACCCCTAGAGATGAATCTCGCGCTTACAAAACTATCAACACTCCGGCGACGCAGAATATCGACTATAAAACCGCCCTGCACATTTCCATGATCGCCCGCTCCGGCATCACCCACGCCTTCTCCACCTCTCCCCACTTTCCCCAACACCGCATCGCCCTCATCGGCACCTAAAACCCTGTAAGGGAAACCTACTCCTGATCCCGCCCCACCACCACCAAAAAATCCGCCTCAGGTTCAGTCTCACCGGTAGGTAAATCGCCCAACCTCAAGTCTAAAAGCTCTGCCACTCGCTTAGCTTCCCCACTATCCTCAATCAAACTCACCAATGTGCTTTCCTGATAGGTAGTTTTTTCTGCATTCGTCGTCTCCACTACCCTGGCCCCATCAATCGCCCCCCTTATCTGACGAGAAAATCTCGCTGCCAATCCCGCCATCCCCGCTCCATTGCGCACGGCAAATGTGTAAGCTTTAGCTTCAATTTCAGCCGCAGGGTCTTGTCCTGAGCGCTTGTCCTGAGCTAAGTCGAAGGATGCCGAAGAGGTTGCTTCACTCCCTCCCAGCACCGAAGCCGAAGAAGCTTCCCGAGCTAACTCAGAAGTCGGCAACTCGCTTGATTCCACCGGTTCTTCCGCTATTTGCCTCGGCCGGCTCCGCCACCACTGCCAGAAGAAAACTAATGTCAACACCACCGCTATCGCCAAAGGCAAGCCCACTCCCACTAACTTCAAAGTCCGTCTTTTTGTGGCTAAGTCACTTCCCTCTCCCTTTTCCATGCAGCCAGCACTATAGAAAAAAGGTACATGAAGTACAAGAGGTACAAAAAGTACGGAAGGTATGGAAAAATTCGCTTTTGGTCGCCAGCTGATCAAGATAGCTTGACGAATACCCTTTGGGTTCAAGCGAGCCACGTTTGACGTGGCGCGCCTGAACTCCGTAGGATCAGGCAGCTTTTGAACCCACCACATGAGTCAAGCGTTAAGTCCTGACAGACCGACCAACGCGTGCCCTTTTCTCGCCACTCTTTTGGGCACGCAAAAGAGTGGCAAAAATCCTTTGGCGCAAGCCAAAAAAATTAAGTCAAGTATCTAGAAAGAACTGAAGTCTGTTATACTAGAAACCGCATGCAAAAGCCCCTCAAAACTCTTCTCTTTTCCCTCCTTAGCCTGGGCCTGATCGCGGGCGGCACCTATATCGCCATCAAATTCGGCCAAGGCTACCGCCCGAGCCTGGAGAATCGCACCATCCAAGGCACGGGCCTCTTGGTCGTCAACTCCTTCCCTTCCGCCGCCCAAGTCTTCTTAAATGGCAAACTAACTACCGCTACCGACGACACCTTAAATCTCCCTCCTGGCGACTACGAGATCGAAATTCGCAAAGACGGCTTCACTCCCTGGAAAAAAACCCTCAAGCTCAAAGCAGAACTCGTCACCCAAACCAACACCACCCTTTTTCCCTCTGTGCCCACCCTCAAACCCCTCACCTTCACTGGCGCGCAAAATGCCACCCCCTCGCCCGACGGCCAAAAAATCGCTTTTGTGGTCAAAAACGCCGCCAATGCTGCCAGAAACGGCCTCTGGGTACTAAGTATGACCGGCGGTAATTTCTTAAGGGACGTTGGCCCCAACCAAGTCATGCGCGACCGCGTTGGCTTGGACACAGCCGCTATCACTTGGTCGCCTGATAGCCGCCAACTCCTCATCCACACAGAAACAAGCAACTGGTTGGTCGACGCCACCCGCCTTAGCGACGACGGCCAACTTACCGACGTTACCGCCAGATTGCCCGTCATTTTCTCTGAATGGGAACTTGAGTTGACGCAAAAAGAACTGCAAAGGCTACTGACTCTCCCGGATGCCCTCCAAACTATCATCCTCAAACAGGCTAAAAATGTCTTCTTTTCCCCAGATGAAAAAAAACTTCTTTACACGGCCACCGAGCCAGTCACTATCCCCACAGATCTCCTTCCCCCACTCCCCTCTGAATCCACCCAACCAGAAGAGCGTTCGCTCGAACCCGGCGCCCGTTATGTCTACGACCTTAAGGAAGACAAAAACTTTAGAGTCCTCGATCCCCATCCCGCTGAGTTAGGCGAACCAGAACTTGAAAAAACCCAGCTTATCGACGCCCTCACCCCCGAAACCTCAATGCTGCTACCCGACCTTAGCTCAAGCACCGAATCTGCCTCCCCCGCCAGCAACGCTTCGCGTAGCGATGCGGGCAGGCCTGCCGGGGGCTCCTCAAGCCCCCTAGAGTTTCGTAAACTCCAGGAAGGCCGAGATACTGCTGAGACTATCGCCGCCTTCAACGCCCAGTACTCCTCAAGAAGTATCCAAAACATCCAGTGGTTCCCCACTTCCTCCCATCTCATCATCACCTCGGAAAATAGTATCTCCATCATCGAATATGATGGCACGAATTTAGCCACGATCTTTGCTAATTCCTTTGCCGAAAACTTCTCCTACCCCTGGCCTGATGGCTCCGAGCTCGTCACCCTCACCAACCTCTCCGCCACCGCCACCCTGCCGCCCAACTTGTACACCATCAACTTAAAGTAGTCCATGGCAATCAATCCTGAGCTTACCCATGGCCTCAAAGCTGCCATCGTCAACAACTTCATGGGGCGTGAACGAGGCGAATGGGTGAACACCTCCAGCCCTGGGGCAATCAACCAAGAAATCTGCAACGAATTTCTCCCTCTCTTTAACCCCGGAATTACGAGCCCAGAGCAACTCGGCCAAATTCTCGAGGATGAGTACGGCGCCGAACTCCGGGCCACAGCCCCGGAGCTAATCCTCGCCCTCACTCACCTGCTCCTCCAAGGTTGGGAAGAAATGTCCCCAGAGCTAAAAGCCCCATTTGGCCCAGGCGGCCTAGAGATAATTAAACAATTAAAAGCGTCTAGAGGTCCGACCTCTTGACAGCCAATGTATCGCATCCTATGCTGGCAACATGCCACATAGACACACTATCCGCACGTACATCATTAACGGGCACTACCACGTCTACAACCGGGGGGTTGAAAAACGACTCCTCTACCTCGACCAGTATGACTATCGCACCTTCATCGACCTTTTATCGAGCTACCTCACCCCGAAGCAACCTCTCGCTAAAGACATAACTATCCATACTACCCCCTACTGGAGATCAAAACTAGAAGCAGACGAAGTCGTACTCCTCTGTTTTTGCCTCATGCCCAACCACTTCCACCTGCTGCTTAAACAAAACTCTCCCAACGGAATTACCAAGTTTATGCGCCGCGTATCAAATGCCTATGTGCGTTATTTCAATAAAAAATACCAACGCGTCGGCGCCCTCTTCCAGGGTAAGTTCAAGGCTGCGCTCATCGAAACCGATCCCTACCTTCTGCACCTCTCTCGCTATATCCACCTCAACCCTGTAGAGGTCGGACCTCTCAACGGCTACATCTACTCTAGCTACCCAGACTACCTGGGCTTTCGCAACACTCCCTGGGTAAAGACTCAACCGATTCTCTCCTACTTCAAAACTGCCAGAAAATCGCAAGCAAATTTCTCCGACCTCCTCTCCTACGAATCCTTTGTGAGGGCTTACCCCGAAAGACCACAAGACGTTCTGGAAAATCTCATCCTGGACTAACTTCGAAGGTAAGAGAAGGTAAGAGGTCCGACCTCTTGAGAGTATGACATCATAATGCTGTGATGCTAAGATGCACCCATGACTACGATCCGCACCACCATCAGCCTGCCTGCTGACGTTTATGAAGCAGTCCGCCAGGAGTCATTTCTCAAGCGGCGTTCCTTTGGCGAAGTCATTGCTCATCGCTTTCGCTCCACCAAAAGACAAGATACACCCACCCAGCCCCTGACAAAAGATTTTAGCCTGTTTGACCAGATCGCCTCTTCGGGTAAATCCATCGATCTCAAGCGTGCCCTGCGACAAGAAAGAAATCGCCACAATGCCTGAGTTTGTCATCGATGCCAGTGTGGTCCTCAAATGGTTTTCGGCCCAGCGGGAAAAAGATGTCAGGCAAGCGCGACAAATCTATCAACTACTCAAGGACGAAAAAATCACCCTCTTGGCTCCACCATTTCTGCTAGTCGAAACTCTCAATATTCTGGCTAAAAAGAAACACATCTCTCCCTCTCTCCAAAAGCAGGCCATGGGGCTTCTCTTAAGAAGCGGCATCGAGTTTATCTCCGAAGCTCCGCCGGATACCTAAACCTCATCGCCCTCATCAACCAACACGACGTGACTGCCTACGATGCCCTATATTTGGCGCTGGCTCAAAAAAAGCACTGCCAACTCCTCACTGTTGATGCCAAACTCTCAAACCTCTCTCAATCACTCACTCCCACCCAATTCCTTCAATCTTAAAAGGAGCGAAGGAGGGGCCACCCCCCCCAACGCTACCATTCCGTAGCTTAATGCGAAGGATGGTACACCATCAACCTAAAGTAAAAGTTTGGCAGATTCCGTACCTTCCAAGGTAACCGTTGGTCCAAGTGTGCACCGGAGACGTGTTATAATGAGCGCCAGCAAATTACATCGGCTGATCCGGCAGCTGCCGGAGAAGCGTAGATATACTGGCGCCACTATGAAACACCGCCATTTCAATCTCATCTTTAAACCTGAACCAGGGGGAGGCTTCACGGTCGTTGTTCCCTCACTCCCAGGATGTGTCACCTATGGAGAAAACCTTGAAGCAGCCAAAACTATGGCTAAAGACGCCATCACTGGCTACCTAGCGAGTCTCAAGAAACACGGCGAATCCATCCCCTCAGACGATGCCTCTTTTTTCTCGACAATTGATATCACCACTCCCCCTTCCCGGCAGTCGTATGCCTAAACTCCCTGCCCTCACTCCAAAACAACTCCTTAAGAAACTGACCAAACTAGGCTTCGTCAAAGATCACACCACCGGCAGTCACATCGTCATGTATCACCCCCGCACCAAGCGCCGCGCAGTTGTTCCGTTTCATCTCAAGGACATCAAAAAGGGTACTCTCAATTCTCTACTCAAGGAAGCTGGCATCTCCCGCGCAGAAATTCTCAAGTAGTCTTTATTCCTCCTTAAACTCCGCTCTGTGATAAAATTTCTACCCAGAAATCCTATGCGTGGTAAAAGGCCCTCCTTGCCCAAAGGATTCACTCCATCAACGACCTAACACTCGAACAAGTTGGCACAGCACTCGACTTACACCCGACTACAGTCAGGAGTTATTTGCACGAACTCGGGCCAGGAATGGTAGGCATTGATGTTCAAGGCAGTATTGTGGTAAATGACTATATTAAAGAGGTAGCCATCCCCGACTCGGGGCCGACAAGAACCCGCAGCCACATAGAAGACGAGGAAGACTATATCCCCTCGGGGTTACCAAAACAGGTTAGAACAGGCAGAGAAAATACTTGGATTCCGGAAACAATTCAGGACTTAGCTCAGGCCGCCGCCGAGGAAAATAGAATCATCCTTAATCAGATTGCCGAAAAAGGCAGCGCCGGCAGCGGCGAACGCTTGAGCTAGTGTATCCTCGAGCCTCACTGCCTGCCTGCCGGCAGGCAGGCTTTCTTCACGAGCGCGGCGATCTTTGCCTCTTCGCTGTCTGTCAACTTCTTGATGGCAAAGGAGGTAGGCCACATGTGGCCTTCGTCAAGATTCGCCGCGTCATTGAAGCCAAACGTCGCGTACCTCGACTTGAACTTCGCTGCAGCTTGAAAGAAGCAGATGATCTTGCCGTCCTTGTTGGCATACGCGGGCATCCCGTACCAAGTTTTAGGCTTAAGGGCAGGTGCGCTGGCTTTGATGATCGCATGAAGCCTTTTAGCCATGGCGCGATCCGATCCCCGCATCTCGGCGATCTTCGTGAGCACGGCGCTTTCCCCAGCCGCTCTCTCATTGCTCGCGCTCGCTTCCGCCAAAAGCTCTTGGGCGCGCTCCTGTATTGCAGCTCGTTCCTCGTCCGTAAACGTCCTGCCAGCCGCGGTGGTGGTCTTGGCTGACTTCTGCGTCATCTTCTTGTCTTTTACTTGCATATAATATCTCCTAACTACAGAGTAACATAGATGTCAGATCCCCTTCAGTTTAGTGAACTCCTCCCCTGCTTCCAAAAAAGAGATCAAAACCCTTTACCATAATTCCTAATAGCATCTGCCGAACCAATCTTTCTCCTGGGTGTTCACACTGCTCTACTTCGGCACGGGCAAGAGTTGTGAGAGGCTCGGCAAAAGTTGCAATCACCTCAGGCCCGAATTCAAATACGTGTGTCCCAAGCTCAATAGTCTCAAGGATAGTCCCAGGATTTTTTTTCACAAAATCGTCCATAGCTGCTCGCAGGTCCTCAGGGGTAAGTGGGTTTTCTCGGGAAACAAACTCTGACCCCACCGTCTCTAAAAAGCGGTGGCTACTATATGTTTTGATGTCCCTCAATCTTGCTCGACGTTCATCATCTGGCAACATAACTTCTCCTCCTCCGATTACCTCAATTAACTGATTAACTTCGTGTCTCACCATCTTGTTAACTCAGTAACTTAGTAACTTAGTAACTCCCTTTTGTGCCCCCACCAGGAGTCCCTGCCTCGCCGGCAGGCGGGCTTGCCCGCCGAAGCCTTGGCGTAGGCGGGGAACCCCGTAAACGCTTCGTTTCCCAGCTTATACTCAGGTAAAACTTCATTTACGAAATAACTCGATCGGTAGCTGAGATTGTCTCACGATGCTCCTCAGCGTCCCTACAGGAATCTCTTTTGAGTGCCATGAAACTGT
>JACOWY010000049.1 GCA_016176555.1 Candidatus Chisholmbacteria bacterium
GCAAGCGTTTGTGTTTCCTTCAGATATCATTAAGGAGATTAAGAAGCACAAGCAGGCGTGGAAGCATTATCAACTGTTTTCTGCCGCGTACCGGCGGATTAGGATTGCCTACATTGAAGGAGCCAGAAAAAGACCAGAAGAGTTTAAAAAGAGGCTGAAAAATTTTATGGTGATGACGGAGAAAAATAAGCAGATTGGTTTTGGGGGCATTGAAAAGTACTATTAAGGCTTCTTGGCTTACTTTTGCTACAATCTAAGGTGGGAACTGGGGGTAAACAGGACGGCTCCCTTTTGCCTTCCTAGCTCAATGGTAGAGCAGCGGTATCGTAAACCGTAGATCGGGGTTCGATTCCCCGGGAGGGCTCATGGTGACAACCCGAGATTTTCGCCGCAGCAAATCAAGACTGGCCCGGACTCAGAGCCGGTCTTTGATGAGGCAATCAATTTTCTTGATTCTTGGTCTTTGATGAGGCAATCAATTTTCTTGATTCTTTTAGCTTTCACTTTGCTTTTAGTGGTGGTGCGATATGGCATACCGCTGCTCATTCGCTTGGCGGTATTTGTCAGCGATGTGCAGGGAGGCAGGCAAAGTGAAGATCGGAACGTGGCGGCGATCCTGGTGCCACCGGTTTTGGACACTTTGCCTGAGGCGACGTTTAGCGGGGAGCTTGACGTGACTGGTTTTGCTCAAGAGGGGCTTTTAGTAGCGCTGTTTGTAAATGGGAATCCGGAAGAAGACGTGATTGTCGACGACCTCGGAGAATTTGAGGTGATAGAGGTGACGTTGCGGTCAGGCAAAAATCGATTGTGGGCCACGGCGCGCGACGAGGAAGGTAATGAGAGCGAGAAGTCGGCAGAAGTGGTGGTGATCGTCGACCAAAGTAAGCCCGTGATCACGATTAATTCTCCTGAAGATGGCAAAACGGTAACGGAAAAGTCTATAGAAGTGTCTGGGTTGGTGGATGAGGAAGCAACAGTTACCATTAATGGTCAGTTTGCGCTGCAGGGAACGGATAATAGTTTTGCCAAATCAATGTCTCTCTCTGAAGGAGAAAATTCGCTGACTATCGTGGCGGAAGACGCGGCGGGTAACAGAACAGAAAAAACGTTAAAAGTTACGTATTCCCCCTCTTGATGTCGTCATTCTGGCTTGTCCAGAATTCGGTTTTCTCGATCCTGGAGTCCTCCATGCTTCGCTTTGAGTCCCCAGGATGACGGTCTAATGCTTCCGGCAAGAAAGAGCCACAGCCAGAGCAGCACCCAAGGATAGATCCAGGTAGTGGTAAAGAGAGCGTGGAGACTCAAAGCGGTGAGGCTGGATTGTTTGGTGACAAAAAATTGGGCAGTGGTGGTTTTGGCTTTAAAAAGCACGGAGAGAAAATAGCCAAAAGCGGCTAGGCCGATGATGCCCGTGGTAGCCAAGATAAAGAGATAACTATTTTGGATGCCTGTGGCGCCGTGGTTAGTTTCATATTCCTTGGGTAAGAGGCCAATAACCTCCTTTTGGTAGCGCAGCAGATTAAAACCGTGGCCAAGTAAAGGTTTACCAGTGAATAATACAACTCCTTCTTGCCACGAAACAAGGCGCTGGTGGATAGAAAAGGTGCGAGTCAGGTCGACTCCTGAACCTCCAGGTTTGGGCAGGATGAGAAGAATCAGGGCAAAAACAGCTAGGCCAATGAGGGCGTATTGGAGTTTTTTCTTTAGCCATAAGAATACCAAGCTTCCCCCACCCCAAGCGAGGTAACTCCCGCGAGAGTAGGTCAGAAAAAGCGCTGCCAACACGATGAGTGAGGTTACCGTTTTAGTTTTTTTGGAAAGTGGTAGACCCAACAGCAAAAACCACGCCAGGATGAGGAGGATGCCCATGAAATCGGGGTCGAGGATGGGGCCGATAAGCCGGTAGAAATGCTCATCCCAGCCTAAGAGCAGAATAGCCCGCGTATCGGGATAGAAAGCATATTGGGCGAGACCTAAGAATGCCAGAGCAACGCCTGACATGGCGAGGAGGTTAAGAAGAGGATATTTTCCCCCGTTTAACTTAAAAGGATTGTGGCCTAAAAACTCTCGAACGTAGAAAAAGACGCCGGCGTAACTCACCCATCTTAAGGCATAGAGGCTGCCGACAAGAAACTGGGAAGCAGTGACGGATTTGAGATTGGTTAAGAGAGACAGCGCCACGGCTAGAGCAAAAGCACCGAGGCCGAGGGCGAGTGGTTGAGGAAAAATGAACAACCACGGGCTAACGCCCGTGGTATCCTCGGGCTTCGCCTGTCGGAGTTCGTTCTGCCTGGCATTCATCTGGGCCAATGGCCCAGTATTCAGCCAGGCTCGAATAATTTTATGGCGAAGTAATCGAGACAAAACGATGAAAGAGAGGAAGCCCACGATAATATCTTGAGGGTAGAGAGCAACGGTAGAAGTTATTTCCCAGCGGACGAGATGGCCCAGAGGGAAAAGAATTAAGAGAGCAATGATGGGCAACCAAAATTTGTTCATAGCAGTTGGCGGAGTTTGATGCGAACAGAGAGCGAATGGAGGCTCATGACATAGGCGACGATGAGCCCGGGAATGCCATCGATAAACCCCAAGCGCCAAAAATAATTGTAGAGAAATTTAGCCACAGGAAACACGATGACTTGCAAAAGTGGGGCGGTGATTTTTTGGGCGTTGAATTCTTGGGCATCGAGCGTGGACCAGCGATTGATGTGACCCAAAAATTCTTCGAGATTTTGGTGAGGGAAATGACGGATTGGATGTTGGAGTGTGCCGATGTTACCTCTAACGTGCCATTTCTCGTGGACGCGGCGGCGCCAAAAGCCAGCAGTTTTTTTGCCCAAAAGAACGTGGGCGACGTGGGCGGTTTCGCCAAAACTGAGCTCTCTTTTAAAAACTACATCCTGTTGCTTGATGCGATAGGCTTTGTATTGCGGAGAGCTTTTGAGTAGAGTTAGAATTTCATGACGCAAAGCTCTGGGAACGCGGTGATCGGCGTCGACAAAAAAGACCCAGGAGAAGCGGGCTTTGTGGAGACCGAGATTGCGCAGGTAAGCAAAGTTGTCTTGAGACGAATGGATGATTCTGAGTTTGGGGGTGGGGATAATTTTTTTAGATTTGGGGATAGTGTCGTCGGTGGAATTATCGATGAGGAGGATTTGGTCACACCAACTAATGGTTTTGAGGCAGGAGGCGATGTTAGCGGCCTCGTTGCGAGTCAGGACAATGGCAGTGATTTTGAGTCTGCGAAAAACCTCGGCCGCAGGAGTAGAGATTTTAGCTCGTTTTAAGGACATCGGTGATTTCTTTAAGAATAAGGTTCGATTGAAGTCTAAGGTTAAAGTAGGTACTCGCATGCTTTCTCGTTTGCTCCCTAAGACTTTGGTATGCCTCATTATCCTTTAAAAGCTTGATAATGGCTTGGGCGAGGGCAGTCGGTTGTTTCTTTTTGATCAGAATACCAACTTTGGGGGTAACAATTTCTGAAACAGGGCCATGATCAAAGGCAACGACAGGGAGACCATAACTTAAGGCTTCGGCAGCGACTAAACCAAAGCCTTCCATCTCCCAAATGGTAGGAAAAACGAATAACTTGAGCGAGCGATAAAACGAGTTTTTATCATCAATAAAACCTAAAAATTCTACTGAGTCGGTGAGGCCAAGGTCTTTGACTCGCTGTTTGAGATACGTTGCATCCGGCCCTCGGCCAGCTATTTTGAGTTTGGCTTCCGGAATGTGGGCGATCACCTGTTTCCATGCACGTAAGAGTAATCGTTGACCTTTTTCGGGTGTTAATCGAGAGAGGTGACCAACTACGGGTCGGTTAGTGACGACGACTTTGGCGGGGATAGTGACTCCTGGATAAATGACACGAATTTTATCCGGGGAAATGCCAGCGTCGCTCACTAAACTTTTTTGGGTATGCTGAGAAATGGCAATGACAAGCTTAGGCAAATGGACTGAGGCCCGATATAAAATCTGGGGCAAACCAAAGTTTGTGGAGAACTGAGTTTTGAGGGGGGGGTATTCAAACCAAATTACCGGCAATTTTATTAAGCTACCTAACCAACTAACGAGGAGCTTTTCCCCAAAACCCGTGAGGATAATAGCGTTGACGCCTGCCTTTTTGGCTCTAGATAAAAGCTCCCAATACCACAAAACAGCATAAGGCAACACCATGATGGCTTTGATTAATCCTTTCCAGTCGCCGGCGATGTCTAAAATGACGTCCTCCCCGGCCATGGAAGGCCGGGGTTTCCGCCGTCCGGGGCTGCCCTGCTCCCGCCGATTCAGCGGGAGCGGCGCCTCACCTCCGCCCATGGAAAGGCGGAGTATTCGGCTGGCAGCCGGTGGAATAAAAGGCAGACGAATGACTTTGGCCCCGGACCGCCGCCAGGACTTTATTAGCGGCGGATAGTTAGAAACTCCCCAAACTTTCACTCGGTGGCGCCACGCGGAAACTAACGTGGCGATCAACTCTTCGGTACCACCCCAGTCGGGCGAGGGTTGGATAATGAGAAATTTCAAGGTAATTCTTGGATGGCTCGTATTAATTCATCGGCCATCTTAGCAAAGCTAAATTTTTTAAGTCTTTTTTTGCCGGCTTTGATTAGTTTGGTTTTGTTCGACTTATTTAGGGATAGTAGCTCGTTTAAACCCCGAGTGATACTAAGAGTTGAACGGGGATTAACTAAAATAGAGGCGCCTTTAGCGATTTCCCGCATCGATGAGTTGTTGCTGGTGAGCACGGGGGTGTTAGTCGCAAAGGCTTCGACAATGGGGAAACCAAAACCCTCTTCGAGCGAGGGGTAGACTAAGCCCTGGGACAGAGCGTAGAGAGCAGGTAAATCACCGTCTGGGACAAAACCTAGGCTTCTAATATTTTTTGAGGTTTTAGGGGTCTTTCCCCAGCCTTTAGGGCCCACCAGGAGAAGCTCGGTGTTATTTCTGATTTTGGGGTTGAGACGAGAAAAGGCTTGGGTAAGCCTGGATATGTTCTTGCGCGGAGCGAGGATGCCAACGAAAAGAAGGTACGATGGAGGTAATTTATATTTTTTCTTGACAGCATTTAATTTTGAGGGAGGAAATGGTTTGAGAAAGTTTTGGGTGACACCGGGGTAGGCAACTAAGATTTGGTTGGGGCGAAGATTAAGGTATTTCACCAGATCATTTTTTACGGCGTGGGAAATGGCTACTACTACATCGGCGTGTTTTTTAATGGCTTCGATCCTGGCTTTAAACCAGAAAATTGATTCAGGCTCACACCATTCGGGATGGGTTATGGGAGTGGTGTCAGCAATGATGGCGAGAGTTTTACCGTGGCGCAGAGGCAGACAGAGGGGCCCGATGCTTATAGCCGCATCTGCTGGGTCGGTGATTAGGTCCAGGGGTAAGCCGATTTTTTGACTAAACCACCAGCTTATTCGAGACAACTTGGCTGGAATAGCCGGGGCTTTTACTTTTGGGTATTTGTGTTGTATGTTTTTTAGAAGTCCTCGAGATAAAGAGGCGTAATGGCCTATGTCAAATTCTTTACGTGTCTCAAGAGCTCCCAGTAAATTCTCAATAATTTTTCCCGTGCCAATTGTCGGTGAGGATGCTATTGGGGTAATATCGACAGCAACTTTCATGCTTTTGTTTTCAATAGATTTTAGATAGCCTCAAAGATGTTACCACTTATTTTTGATCATGATTCGACCGATTCTCGCGCTATACTGGTGAGAGTGATTAAATTGCTAAAGAATCTGTATCAAAGAATTACCGCTACTTTCTCCCGTCATCGGTGGGAATTAAAATCTATAAAAAACCTAGACTATTTAGTCAAGAAAGAATTTTATATTTTTTATCTGATCAGATTTTATTTAAAGTTGCCAATTCATTATCCTTTCCCAACGGACAGAGGAAATCAGTTTTTTTATTTATGGGATTTGGTGGCTTTCGCCCCTAGCCTTAAAAGGCTATCCCAATTTGATCAGAGGTTGAAGGAAATGATTGGAGAATTTTATATTAAAGGCGTGCGGGCATGGGAATATGGAAAATTTCTCTCGCTCGTAGAACTGGATTCGCATCCAATGATTCTAGATGTAGGTCCAGGCTCCAGTACTTTTTCATATTACCTAGCTCACGAAGGTGCACGCGTGACAACTATTGATTTGCCAAGTCCGATGGAAGCACGTTGGGACTACAAAAGTAAGCGGAGTAATGTTAAGAACGTTCACGGAACCGTTTTGGCTCTACCTTTCTCTGATAACTCTTTTAATTTGGTCATGGCTATTTCAACTATTGAACACCTCGATACAAACTATCCCCAAAATAAGCAAGTTACATATGACGTTTTTATCCGCAGAACCAAGAGGGCTATAAAAGAAATGATTCGGGTTCTGAAAAAGGGAGGTAAACTTTATATTACCACTGACGCATACCTTACGAAGCAGAAAACTGACCGGTGGAAAACCGACGTAAAATATAGAGGGATTGGTGGAGCATTTAAATTCGCAGATATTAGAAACGTGCTCTTGAATACTGCTGTAAGGAATGGGTGTAGGCCAGTTTACAACACAAGTTTTTCTAGTTCTAAGTTACTTGACTCAGTTCATTATGCAAATTATAGAGGGCGTTATATAACGACCGTTGCTTTGTTTTGCAATAAAGTTGTTTAATAAACCCATCTACTGAATTATTAGATTTGGTAATACCTAAAAATTTCTAATGGGATTAAGGTCGTTTTCCCCCAAGGTTAATTTCTTTTTTTCTTTTTTTACTTTCTTTTTGTTAGTAACACTTTTTCCGTTTCGAGTTTATTCATCAACATTACTTAAGGATGATTTTAATGACAACACGATAAACAATGCTTTGTGGACTGAAGCCTTTTTAGGTACAGGACCTTCGATTTCGGAATCTAATCAAAGACTAGAGATTACTATTCCTGGAGACTCAGTTGATGATCCTATAACAGAGGCTTTTATTGCTGGTTATTTTAGTCAATGCAAATTCCGGGGAGATTTTGATATCCAGGTAGATTACAACCTGCTTGTTTGGCCTTTCAAGAGTGGGGTTAGAGTGGGCTTAGTCACAAAAACAGGCTTATTGGGAAATGATGTAGCCCTTGTTGAACGTATTGGTTTCGGTGCTCCAACTGATTTTTCTGGCTATCCTAGAGATGTTTATTTAACCGATTTCGGTGGCGGTATTTTTACTACGGTTACCACTAACGATTTATTGGGAAAGCTACGGCTTGTTAGAAACGGTAATACTTTGCAAGGCCAGTATTATAATGCTGATTCTGGAAACTGGGTTACTATTGATTCTCATAATAGACTTCCTGAAGAAGTGTCTTTTGGCTTATTAGCATGGAGTCACAACAATTTTTTCACAGACCAAAATGTTCTAGTTGCTTTCGATAACTTCCTCATCAATCAAGGCCAGTTGGTGTGTGGGGATGTGGGAGTGCCTTATTTTTCACAGCTAGACGATCAGTGGAAAGATGACCAGTATGATTCGCTGGCTGCCACTATTGGTCAAGTAGGCTGTACTTTGAGTGCAGCAACAATGACGCTTAGCCACTACGGTATCAACTCTTTGCCCGACGGCAGTGCGCTTAATGTAGGTAATTTAAATGAGTGGTTCAATCAAAACCCCGATAAGGATTGGCGTAATGGCCTGACTCCCTGGACGGCGTTAATCAGACTATCGAAAATTATGCATAACACTGATTCGACCATACCGATTCTTGACTATAAAAAGATTTCTCCGCCCGATTTTGACGAGATAGATCAGATTTTAAGTGAAAAGGGCCAGCCGCTAATTTTTGAAGAAAACCAACCCTTTAGTCCCTCTGGGGTTCATTTTACTGCGGCTACTGGTGTGGTCACCTCGGCTCAAGAATATTCTATCCTTGACCCCTTTGAAGCTAGTCGGGCAAGCATGCTGCTTCCCCCTGATGAACTCATCAGTGCCCGTTATCTCTTCCCCGTAGATGAAGCCGTGGGTGCTGGAATTTCAGCCTTAAATTCAACACCCAACTTGAGTTACGTAATCCTTCATGCCGACTTGGGGCTTGACACTCTGATTACTAATCCGGAAGATAATAAACTCGGGAAAAATAAAGCCGGTGACGAATTTAGCGAGATTGCAAATAGTTTGTTTGACATGGGTTACCCGCTGGCTGTTGACGATGACCCAAGCGAGACTACGGGTGAGGCATTTTGGGAGTACACTCTGCCCGATCCCATCAGTGGGCAGTACCAGATAGAATTTAATACCGGTGAAAGTGACTGGTATGACTTTGAGCTGTATGCTTACGACCAAGACGCCAATCCAATGGTGTTTAAGGAAACTGAAGTTTTTGTGGGGTCTTTTTATCCCGCGACTTACCGGCTCGATTACACTCAGGCAGGGGGAGAAAATTTTGCCAGTTTGAATAAGGTGGTCGATTTTGAAACTCTCAGGAACGATGTTGAGGCGATGCGACTTCTCAATGGCATAGATAAAGGTGGGGTAGAAAAACTACTGACCGTCTTGGTTAATCAAGCAGAAAGGTTTTATCCGACGAGCGTCAATTTGACTAATCTCTTTCTTGACCAGTTCGAGAGCCAGTTAAACCGGCACCATCCTCGCTTTATCGACGACCAGGCTTATGAATTTCTGCTGAGCGAACTTGAACTGTTGAAACTTTCACTTTAGGGGGGATGGCGTCAAGATTTTGCGTACACTCAGCCATAACCAGGGGGTAACTACTAATGTACTGATGACTACGGCGGTGGCGGTACCTGGCAATTGGTAACGGGGCACAAGGTAAAACAACAATCCTGCCATGACGGCGAAGTTCGCGGCCCGGAGCAGGGCGGCCAGGTCTGGTCGGTTGCTGGCATAAAGGGCAGCTGACGCAGGTTGGTTAACAGCCCGGAAAAAGCCAAAAATGGCCAAAATCTGAAGGGGTGCTGTTGCAGAGAGCCATTGGTCGCCTAAAATAATTTGAATAATAAGAGCAGGAAAGAAGATAAAAACCAGGGTGGCCGGTAAGGCAATGACAGTAGTGACCACGGTTGTTTTTTTCACAGCCCGCCACAGGCGCTCGGTGTCTGTAGCAATTTTGGAGTAAACCGGAAAGGTAACTTTCGAGAGGGTTTCGGCAATTTCACCTGAAGGTAGAACCGAAAGTTTGTAGGCCTGTTGATAGATACCAAGGCTCGTAGGACCCAAAATTCTACCCACCAAAATATCGTCGAATTCTTCGGCTAGGTAAGAAATAATCCAACCAATGTTAACCCATTTGCCGTAGTTGAAAAGCTCTTTGGCTTTGGCTTTAATAAAGCTTAAGTCGGGTTTGAGACTCGTCATCGTAAACGTGAGGATAAGTTCTGCCCCGGCGCCAACAATCATGCCATAGACTAGAGCCACCGGTGAGCGCAGGGTAAGCCCAAAGATGATGGTAGTGATGATATCGAGACTTAGGGGAATGGCGCGTAACGTAAATTCCTGGCGAAAGTGGAGCTCCCTGACAAAATTTATGGCCGCCGGGTTGAGCCAACCTCTCAGTAAGGGAATTAAAGCTGCTATTTTCAAGAGAGGCAACGCTTCTGGTTGGTTAAAAAATCCGGCCACTAAGGGGGCGGATAAAAAGATGGCGATGGCGATGAGACTACCTCTTACCAAGGAAATAACCCAAGCGGTGCTGACGAAACTATCTATTTTTTCTTTCTGCTGCACCAATTTGAGGTTAACCCCAGGTTCGGTAATGGTTTCAAAAAAAGCGAGCGTTAAGGCCACGATGCCAAAAACGCCAAAATCTGTGGGGGTCAGAATGCGAGCCAGAATAACCACTTTGACAAATCCCAGCCCTCGGCTAACTACCCTTAGGGCTCCCATCCAACCGGTAGCGATCGTGGCTTGTTTAAGATAACCCATTAATGCCTGCCTCCTTCGAAAAGAGCGGATATTACGGCTAAATCAGCGGTAAGCTGCAAGAATCCAAAGTAAACCACATAGATGGGGTGTTTCACTAGGGGGGCAAATTTAATTGAAGGATAGATAAAATATAGCACTGCCAAGAAAATTACACTCATAACTATGGATGGGTTTAGGCTGATGATGGCTGCCAGAAGCAGACTTACCCCCACGGCGTAGCGGATGGCGACGAGGGCGTTTTTCTTGAGGTGCCTAGTATAGCCTGCCTGAATGTTGCCGCGGGTATGATTTTTGATGTCGTGGAAAAAGATCTGCAAGTTTTGAGCAGGGGTCCACTCCACCACGGCCGATTGCCTAAAGACCATTTTAAGACCGGGATTATCCTTTAAATTTTGAGCAAAAACGATATCTTCGGCAGCGAAGTCTAAAGACTCGGGGTAGCCGCCGACTTTGGCCCAGGCCTTTTTAGTGAAGGCGATGGAGCGGGAAGCGGGGAGAAAGGTTTTTTTATTAAGGTTGTGCGACATGGGACCAAAAAAGGGGGCGGAGCAGCGTGTGAAAATTGTATCAGTTCTCATTTCGTACCAACCTGCAACGACATCGGCCTTTTTTCCCCGAATTGGTTGGCTTATTTTCTCCAGCCAATCCGGGTAGGGAGTACAGCCGCCATCGGTGACCACTATCCCCTCTCCTGTCGCCTGCCCTATCCCCAGATTACGACCTCTGGAGCGATTACTTTTTTTCACCAGGCATTTTATCTCGAGACGACTCTTTTTGTGAAAACTTTTAATTTTGGCGACGGTACTGTCGGTCGATCCCCCGTCGATAATAATGACTTCGTCGGGTTTTTGGGATTGATTTTCGAGGGAATACAGGAGAGCTTCTATGCTTTCTGCTTCGTTGAGGACTGTAGTGACAAAGGAGATTTTCATGCCTGGTGAACTATTTGCTCCCAGCGCGCAGGGTGACGCCAGTGGCTTCTTTGACAAAAAAGTCGACGCCGTCGGAGACGACTTTGATGTAGCAGGTGTTGGCGATGGCGCCAAAGCGCAGTTCATTGGCTTTAGCAAAACCGGTGTGAATCAGGAAAGCGCGGATGGTGCCACCATGACTGACGACGAGAATAGTTTTGCCTTGATTGGCGAGAGCGACTTGACGCAAGAAGGTAATGAAGCGGTTGATGAGTTTGTCATCAGTTTCTACCTGGTTGTCTAAGATAAAAGTGCGGCGTTCTTCTTCGCTAACCTCTTGATAGTACCTTCTAAACGCTTCCTTGAACTCTTCGTTAAAAACTTCAAAAGTCTTACCTTCATGCTTACCAAAATGTCGTTCACGCAAAGCTTCGCTCGTTTGGACGGCTAGCTTTTTTTCCCGAGCAATGATTTTAGCGGTGCGATGGGCACGTAAGAGATCTGAAGAATAAACGGCGTCGAAGTGAATGTGTTTAAACTGCCGACCCATTTTTCGCGCTTGGCGTCTGCCGCGACGAGTGATAGGAGAATCGCCATGGCCTTGAAGGCGATGGCGCACGTTCCATTTCGTCTCGACGTGGCGGACGAGGTAGATAGTGCAGTCACGTTTACTTATGCTTGCCATAGTTTTTGTAATCATGGCTTAGTTTACTCTAACATTAGTTTTGGGGGTGAAGATTTGGGATGGCTGCGGGAGAGTTGGTAGTTATGTTGTGATGGGCTTGAATTTACGGTCTATTTTGGCAATTGGTCTGCCTTCAACAATGACAACGTCGGCGGTGAAGGGGTTGCTACCTTACCTTGAAGGGGTTGCTACCTTGCATACCTTGCAGGGTGTCACCTTTAAAGGTATGGCGAGGCAACCTAAGAACTATCACGAAAAGATCAAGCTTCTGGCTTATTGCTTGATGCCAAACCATTTTCATCTGCTGATTCAACAAACAGATTCAGAAGTAATTGCCGAGTTCATGCAATCGTTGACGACGCGATACACAATGTACTTCAATAAGAGGCACAAAAGGGTGGGTGCGTTATTTCAAGGGGCTTATCGGGCAGTACTGATTCAGGAAGATGCATACCTATTGCATCTTTCCCGATATATCCATCGCAACCCTTCGGAGTACGTCGATGATATAAGCAAGGGTTATTCTTCTTATGCTGATTATCTGGGATTGAGGCAAACTTCTTGGATAGAGAAGAGAACAATACTGGCTTTTTTCAAAGAGGGAACTTTAACTAGTTTACGCCATATAAACTCTTATCAGTCTTTTGTAGAGCAAACAGAGATACCAAGTGAGGAGTTTTTAGGTGAGCTTGTGATTGAGGAGGTGGGTTAAATTAAATCACCTTGCAGGGTGTCACCTTTAAAGGTTAGTAGCCGCGGCGGCGAAGGTGGGAGTCGGAGAGGCCGAAGTGGTGGCCGATTTCGTGTTTGACGACTTGGGTGACTCTGGTTTTAATTTCTGCGGGAGAGTGAGAGACTAAGAGGATGGGGCCGGCGAAGATGGTGATTTTATCTGGTAGTCTCAAGCTTGAGGTGCGCTGAGGTTGAGGCACGCCTTGGTAGAGGCCGAAAAGTAAACCCCTCTCCCCTATTCCGGTGACGTTTAATACATGCCGACTGGGCCAATCTGCGACGACAATATCGACGTTATCTAATTTTTCGCGAAATTCTTTGGGGAGATTATCGACCGCTGCGGCAACGAGTTTTTCGAATTCGGTTCTGGTCATTTTATTTGGTGGATCCGCCTAGACTCGAACCAGGGACCTTACGAATGTGAATCGTACGCTCTTTACCCGTTAAAGTTTTGCGAAGCAAAATTTAGTCGGGTAAACCAGCTGAGCATCATTAAGTGGACGACGTTGGGATCGAACCAACAACCTCTTCGATGTGAACGAAG
>JACOWY010000050.1 GCA_016176555.1 Candidatus Chisholmbacteria bacterium
TAAGGGAAGCATAAAAGCTAAAAAAATCCTAGAAAGGATTCGCTTAAGAGCTAGTAGTATAAAGAGAATTCAACAAATGATTAAATACCACGATATTCCTCACCAAATCTTTTCAATGGAGAAAAGTCTAAAACAATCAGATGAAGCCGTAAATAATGCCAGAAAGAAATACCAAGACATTTTCATAGAGTTACTCTTATTAGGACTCGCTGATACTGAAGGTAGCAATCTTAATATTCTGATACCTAAAGAATTTCGCTATCGTGTCAAGAAATACCACCTAGAACTAAGCAACGTCTCAAATCAAAAACTCGCGCTAAAATCTTAAAACACCTTTAAAAACCGGTAGACTAAAACACGAAGGTTGAGAGAATCAAGTTTTTGACAAGTTTAGAAAACACCCCATCGCTTTTAAGACTAATCTTATAAAGATAGTCATTAGCGAAAACATAATATCGTTCCCTGCCTTCATTAGAGGCAGCACCACTCAGTGTGTATCCCGTAATACCCCCTATCGTTTTGGTTTCATAATCTCCACTAACTCCAAGAAAACTAAATTCACTTTTCAAATACTCTACTGGGTTATCAACTTGTCCGGTGTCCGTTACAGATATCGAACCGTTCGTTCCTTTCTGCATCGAGTAACAATCGGCAACGAAGGTAAATTCTTCTTTGATGTTGAATGATTCTAGTTGACCGCCACTATAACAATGGCTAATCGGCCAGGGACCAGGTAAAAGAAATGCCAAAGGCACTTTGTCGCTCGAATATGTTTTCCAGGTTAACGTTGTGCCGTTAAACAAAAAGAAAAGTCCCGCAGCAAAAGCCACGACAAAACTTCCGATCATTAAGTATCTCTTTGAGAGGTTGCGCCTCTTCTTTGCCATCAGTAAATCGGTATTATAACCAACAAGCAAGCAATAAATAAAGAACTTCTCAATAATGAGGTAAAATAGCGTTATGATTAAGAAGCAGCTTGTATACTCCGAGTATTCTAAATGGAGGTTTGATGTTTCTAGGGCGCAGGGCGAATTCCTTTGGGACTCTGAGGGGAAAAAATATATTGATTTTACTTCTGGTTGGAATGTAACTAATCTGGGATGGAATCACCCTGAAATTACTCAAGCATTGGTAGTGCAGGCAAAAAAAAGTAACTATGTTCCAATGTGGACAGCTGACCCAATGCAAAATGAATACGCAAAGACCCTAACGAACTCCCTTCCAAAAGGCCTGGACACAGTTTTAAGAGCAACCGGAGGAACAGAAGCGAATGAAGAAGCTCTTAAAACAGCAAGAGCGTATACCGAAAGAGAAATAATTGTTGGGTTCAAGAATACGTATCATGGTCAATCATTTGGAACGTTGGCTATTGGCAATATCCCACAGAATTTAAGCGCAATTTCTCCGGTTGTAGGAGGCTTTAGGCACATAGAATTTCCTAGAACCGATAAGAGTAAAGACGATAAACAGGTTCTGAATGACTTCGAAGAAGTGCTCGACAAAGCGCTTTCTAAAAAAGACGTCGCAGCTATAGTAGCAGAAGCGGGAATTATCACTGGGTGGGGCTCAACGTATGTCGCGCCAATGGGATTTCTTAAGTTACTGAGAGAAAAAACAAAGCAATATAGCAGTCTATTGATTTTAGATGAAGTGGGAACTGGTTTTTCTCGGTGTGGAAAATTATTTGGAATGCAGATTGAGGAAGTAACTCCAGACATTGTTACCTTCGCAAAAGGCATATCAAATGGTGCAGCTGCAATTGGAGCAACAGTAACAACAAATAAAATTGCAGAAAAAGGATCGCCGAAAGCCAGAATCGTATCTACTTTTGGTTGGTTGCCAACAGCGTGCGCTGTAACTAGTAAAACTCTTGAAATCCACAAAAGAGATAAAGTTTGGGAAAAAGCCAAGAAAGATGGCAGATATATTATCCAAAGCCTCCAGAGAGAACTTAAAAAGAACGGAAGTGTGGTTGAGGTTAGGGGAATAGGAATGGAAATCGGGGTCGAGCTAAAAGAAGAAAAGACAGCCGTAAACGTAGTTGCTGAAGCTGAGAGAAAAGGCCTCCATTTAGTTTCTGATACTGACCGCAATATTCAACTTATGCCTCCTCTGACTATTCCAAGATCCAGTTTGGATAAAGGGATTGATATTCTGGTTTCGACGATAAATAGGTTCGCTTAAATGAGTGTCAACGCCCTCAACCAAAACCACCGCTACGTCAACCCCAGTCTTTGGTGGGGGATTCCCTACTTCACCTAAAAATATGTCGCTTTCTTCAACTTCCAACACCATCAACGCACTTGGGATATTTGGTCGACTTGAATCGGGGCAAGAGAAGTATTTTAAAGCCCTAGAAGACAAATATAGTCAAATTTCCCAAGACAGTGAAGCTGTTGGCATCTTCAGTCATCTGTCGTTAGTCATTGAACGGGAAGTGCCTGTAGGAAAGCTCTCTCGCTACCTCGATCTATTGCGAGAGCTACGGCCGTTTCTGCCCTTTAAGCTAGAAACCAACGGAGTGATCATCAAAGATAGCCAACACCTCGCCCTTTCATTTGACACCATTCAAACACAACCTATCAGAGAAGTGGCCAAAAAATTCATCCCCGAAGGCGTGGTGACCACGCACTATACCAAGATAGTCTGGTTTGTACCCAAACAAAACCAAGAGAAAGCCATAAAAGAATTAAAGAAAACCAAAGAAATGATTTTTTATGATTTTAAACTTGTGGCCAACAGACAAGATGACGCCAATACTATTTATTCGTCAATGTTGTACAAATAACAACCCATCCTGATGCGATTTCTAAAACCCGTCGAAGATGCCCAGGCTTCGCCTCAAATCAAAGCCACATATCAAAAAATCAGGAAACAACTTGGCATTACTTTTGTCCCTCCAATATTTCAGTTGATGGCTAACTATGAGGACTACCTCCTGCACCTTTGGAGTCAAATAGAGACAAATCTAGAAACTACCGAATTCTCACAATTATCCAAAAGAATTTCACAGCACGCCGAAGCCGTTACCAATCACTGGATTAGTATTGATCCTGAACTGGCTGGCTTAGCTCCCACATTGACCCCAAAAGAAATTAAAGATCTCAAAAAAACCGTTGCTGGACTGACTGCCATCAATGCCACCCTTGCTCTCGTAACCATAGCCATTCGCGAAAATATCAAAGGTATAGCTCTTGGGATATTAAAACTAGATAAGCAGGCGGCCAAAAATTCTTACACCACAGAAACTTCAGAAGAAAAGACTGCCTATGACTTAATGAGTATTCGAGAAAAAAGCAGTAATCTCTCTCCTACATCACAACTTCTTGCGCCATTAACAGGCAATCAGTCGTTAGCCATTTCCCGTTATTCGCAATTTTTTACTGCCGTCGCCAAATTCATGGACAAACTATTAAAAACCGAAACCTATCTTACGCGCCGCGTCGCTCTAGAAGAGCTTATTTTAAATTTAGTGCCTCAAATCCCACGGCCATTCTCTATCACTTACAAAGAATTTATGGAGCTCACCCAAAAAAGTCCTCAAGCCAAACACATTGCCGAACTCACCTTTTTACTTCATGATCTATTTCCGGCCAAGTTTCCTCATCTCGTTTTTACCTGCGCCATCATGACTCACGCCCTTTCACCATCGTCTAGTATTCTTAGCAAAAAAGCATGAAATATAAGTTCTTACTCCTCACTCGCAAGAGTGTAGAATACTAAATCAGCATGAAATACCTAGACTTCAAAGACCTCAACGAGCGGCTCAAAGCCGCGGAGAAACTCTTCACCGAAGACAGCACTTCACCTGAGAGATTCCGCGCCCTCAAAGATCTCATCGAGGGCATTAACCCGCAAATTGACAAAAAACTCGCCAAAGCCAATAAGATTCTCACCACCTTGGAAAAAGTTTACAAACAAAAAGTTATCCAACTCACCGCTGAAAATCTTCCCGAAGATACTAAAGAAGAAAAGCGCCGCAAAAAACTGTTGCTCCTTTTCCTCTCTCGTTGGAACAAGTTAAAAAGCGAGGTCAAGCGCGTCAAAAATGAATTGGAGCGCGAAACTCCCGAAGGAGAAAGTCAAACTATCCACACTGCCAAACAAGCCGGCCGCATCGCTCGCCTGGCCAAAGGGCCGCTTGGTGCTATCACTGCCATTGCCGTTGTTGTCGCCGCTGGCCTCATGGCGCTGGATCGCCTCGCCGTCGAGGTCACGATCCAAAACAATGGTTGCGACACTCTCCATCCCCAAGTCTCCGTCCCCATATCTTTGCCAGGTTTAAGATTACCCACCGCATCCATCCCTTCGGGTAGCACCGCCACCGCCGAAGTCCCGCCGCTTACCTTCACCGTCGACGGCACCCGCGAGAACATCGTCAACCTCTCCGCCTTGGGTCTCAACTTTGACTTTGCCTACTCCGGCAACGTCCAAGTCAACCTCGATGGCCAGGAGCTCATCGGCACTCGCACTACCGTCAACCTCGGCTCCCAGAAAACTCATCACCTCATCCTCAGCTGTCCTCAACCGGTTATTCCCGCAAACCCTCGAACCCAGTGATAGTCAAACGCCAAGCCGGCTACCACGTTCTGTCCGAAAAAGGTAAAAACCTCGGCGGCCCCTACCAAACCAAATCCGCAGCCCAAAAGCGCCTCCGCCAGGTGGAATACTTCAAGCACTTAAAGAAAAAATAGACCCAACTTCATGTTTGTCATTCTGAGCGTAGCGAAGAATCTCAAGATCCTTCGGTCGTGCCTCCCTCAGGATGACACATCCATAATGCCAACTAATTTCGTAACTCAGATTAAAGATACAATTACCTCATGTCTTGGCCCGTACTTGCCGTAATCGGCGTTGTCTCTCTATCGGTGGGAAATCTCTTTCAAAGACTCACCATGAAAGATAAAGAAAGAGATCCCATTGTTTCAGTCTTTATTTTTCAGTTCTTAATGACTTGTTTCGCTCTCACTTTTGCTCTAGTCAAAGGCTTCCATCTTCCGCCCCAAAATATATTATTACCAGGATTTTTGAGCTCCACTATTTACGCTTTCGGAGGCATATTGCTCTTTAAAGCTATAAAAATAATTGAAGCTTCCGAAGCAGCATTGCTTTCGACATTTGGTGCCGTAGTTTCGATTATTGTTGCCTACTTCTTCTTGGATGAGCGTCTTCGTCCGTCTCAATTGCTCGGCGTAGGATTGATTATCGCTTCAGTCGTTGCCATAAGGTTCGAGAAACAATCTCTCAAATTTAACCACGGTTCTCTCATGACACTAATTGGCACCTCCATGTTTGGTTTGGCTGTCGTCATTGACGCGCATGTCATTCGCTCATTCGATGCTGCTTCTTACCTTGTCCTCACCACCCTGACTCCAACTCTTATTCTAGGAGTTGTCTTTCCTAAAAAGATTTTTCTTCTTACTCGCGCACTCCGCTATCACCTCAATGCCAAACTCATTATCTTTAGCTTGCTCTACGGCATTCAAGCCATTACTTTTTATCTTGCACTTGAACTTGGTGCCTTGGCGTCTCAAATGAATACTATTATCAAAACTCAAACCGTCCTCACCGTCATCCTCGCCGCCATTTTTCTTAAAGAAACGAGCCACCTCGGCCGCAAAGCCTTAAGTGCCCTCCTCGTTACCCTCGGCATCTTCTTAATACGGTAAACTGAAAGCAGGTATGAACTTCTTGCCCCCGCTAGAAAAAGCCAACCTCCCTAGTCCCCCCAAACTCCGCCAACTCATCGGCCCGAGCTTCATCGTCCTTGGCCTCGGCCTTGGCTCCGGCGAGCTCATCCTCTGGCCCTACCTTACTTCCAACTTTGGCCTGGGTATCATCTGGGGCGCGGTCTTGGGCATCACCTTTCAGTTTTTTATGAACATGGAAATCGAGCGCTACGCCCTCGTCAACGGCGAGAGCATCTTCGTCGGCTTTGCCCGCAAAGCACGCTGGCTGCCGCTTTGGTTTCTTGCTTCCACCTTTTTCCCCTGGATCTGGCCGGGCATCATTGGTAGCGCCGCCGCCATCGGCGGCAGCGTCATCGGTCTAGATGCCAACCACAGCCACTATCTCGCCATTGCTCTCCTCATCATCATTGGGTTAATCCTCTCCCTTGGCCCCGTCCTCTACAAAATCCAAGAAAAATTACAAATGTGGTTTATTATCCTTGGCGCCCCCGCCATCTTCATCCTCGCTATTCTCTTCGCCACCCCCACTGATTGGGGAGCGCTTGCCCAAGGCGTCATCGGCCGGGGCGACGGTTACTTGTTTCTCCCCGCTGGCATTCCCCTGGCTTCCTTTCTCGCCGCTCTGGCGTATTCGGGTGCCGGGGGTAACCTCAATCTGGCTCAGTCCTACTACATCCGCGAAAAAGGCTACGGCATGGGCAAATTCATGGGCCGGATCACCAGTCTTTTGACCGGCAAAAAAGAAACTCTCAAAGTCTCAGGTGTCACCTTCAATCCAGAAGGCAATGATCTCTCGGATTTTAAAAAATGGTGGCGCCTCATCAACCTCGAGCACCTTTTCGTCTTTCTCATCGCTGGCATGGCCACCATCCTATTATTAGGCTTACTAGCTTTTTCCACTACCTACGGTCTTGCAGGCACCGAGCAGGGAATTAACTTCGTCATCTTGGAAGCCCAGATCATCGGGCTTCGCTTCTTCCCTTTCTTGGGGAAGATATTCCTTATCATCGTTAGCTTAATGCTTTTTGCGACGCACTTATCGGTCTTAGATGCCACGAGCCGCATCCTGGCGGAAAATATCATTCTCCTCGCTTCCCATAAATTCAAAGCCGAAAACTTGCGCCCCCTGTTTTACACCGTCCTCTGGGTCCAAATCTTTACCGGCATCATCATCTTTCTTTTTGGTATCCGCGAACCCCTCACGCTTCTCACTATTAGCGCCGTCTTAAACGCGGTCGCCATGTTCGCTCATCTTGGGCTAACTCTGTGGCTCAATACGACGTCACTCCACGAGAGCCTTAAACCCAGCCTCTTTCGCCGTCTCGCCATGGCTACGGCTTTCATTTTCTTTGGCGCCTTTAGCCTGGTTACTTTCCTCAACCTCCGCTAATACTGTCGAATAACTCGTCATTCTGGCTTGTCGAGTACCAGTCGGTACCCGACAGCCAGGTACCGTATGGTACTTGGCTTGTCCAGAATCTGATCCTGGATGCCTCCACGCTTCGCTCTGAGTTACCAGGATGACGAAGTAAACGTAGTATTCAATACTCTCCGTTGATACTTGCGCGCTAGAACCATCTTCAATTAGAATGCTCTTCTCGATGAACTTCAAAGCTATCGGCTTGACTTTGGGTATCCTCGCCGTCACTGCCGGGAGTCTCTTGGTGCTAAATCGCCAAGCCGCCCCCTCCACTCCCGACCCCCAAGCCACATCTGATCTCGATCTTTCTTTACCAGAGCAGGAGGGTATCCAAGATCTCATCGCCAAAGACAAGCAAAATACTACCACCCCCAAGCAGTATGCAGAGCCACCCACCCTCCAAATTGATTTAACTAAAAAGTATTCCGCTCTGCTCACCACCTCGCTCGGTCCCTTGCGCATCAACTTTCTCCCAGACGAAGCCCCCCAAACCGTCAACAATTTTATCTTTCTTACTCGCGAAAGTTTTTACACCGGCCTCACCTTTCACCGCATCGTCCGAGATTTTATGATCCAAGGCGGCGATCCTAATGGCGACGGTACTGGGGGACCGGGATACAAATTTAAAGACGAGCCCATCACCCGCGGCTACACTCGCGGCATTGTCGCCATGGCCAACTCCGGCCCCGACACCAATGGCAGCCAGTTTTTCATCGTGACCCAAGACACCAACCTCCCCAAACAATACGTCATCTTCGGCGAACTAACCGGTGATGATTCTTTTTCAACTCTTGACACCATCACCGCTAGTCCAGTAGGTCCAAATGCCACCGGCGAAAACTCCAAGCCCCAAACACCGGTCACTATCAACAGTATTGAAATTATCGAAGAAACTGCCACCCCGAGCCCTACCCCCGAAAACATCTCAGTCGACAATCTTTGACTTACCTAACCTCACCAATTTTGCATCACTGGTAGTAAAAGGCCGGGTCTTTCGAGAAGACCCGGCCTTGAAGCCCTTCGTAGATACCTTTCCTACAGATCATATTGTCATCCTGAGGATCCGGCTCAGCCGGAGACGAAGGATCTCTTCTGCATCTTTAATCTAACGGGTTGGAGTGAATTGCCTCAAAAGCTCATCCGCTTCCTCTTTCTTTCCCTCGGTCACGTCAACGATCACCACCCCCTCTCCCGGTTGTCCATAAAACACTTGCGCTCCCAAAGGCAAAGCCAACACTACCGGCAACACCGCCAAATCTTCTTCACCCTCAACCATAATAATGAGCGGCAGCGAATTACGTCGGCTGATCCGGCTATGCCGGAGAAGCGTAGACCCAATTTTCTGTTGTCCTTGGAGCGATTTTTTTATCGCCCGCTCTATAGCTCGGTGAATTTCCCCAGTCACTGTTCCCGCCTCGTTTCTGACTTTAACTACTTCCCGCTTAGCCGAAAAACCTAAGTCATCGAGTGATGAATATTTCTTTCTCCGCTCTACTCTGAGGTCGACAATAAACAAATCTGCCTGGATTTGATTTCGCAAAAAAAGTCTCGTCACCACATCACCCACCACTGCTCGCATTCCAGCCGAAGCCCGAAGATGGTTCTTCACCTGTGAATGGGGGACAAGTGTCCCCAACGGCCGCCTCAGTCGCGGCCGCAAATTTACTGGCAGCCAGAAAGAATCATGTCTAGCAAATAAGCCACGATAAATCAATCCATTTCTGTCTACTTCTCCCCGTCGAATTCGTTCCGAAGAAAGAGGTTTACCGTCTTCTGCCATAAAAAACGGTACTTTAATTAATTGAAGTGGCGCCAGCCCCAATTCTTGTCTCTTGTCATTAACTGCTTTACCCCCCCCAATAGTTTGCGCGCTTACGAGAAGGGCTCCCTCAACCCTAGGTTCGATGGCCGGGCCAAATATATCTTCAAGGCGAAAGAATTTGGCACGGTGTAACATGCCTAAACTTTTTACAAATTTTTTGACCCTCTCTTGCCGAGTTGCCAATGACTCAATCGTCGCCGCCAACGGCTTATTCCGAGTCAACTCTGGTGCCGTTACCCCCACCCACACTTCTTCTGCCACCGAAAATGCTTTCTTCAGAAACTGCTTATGCCCTTCATGAAAGTGATCCCAACTCCCCGCCGCAATCGCTATAGGAAAAGTTCTTTTTTTCATGAGAGAATTATATAGCTTAACCTAATTACAAAATTACACCTCAAGTATTGTGTCATTCTGAGTGAAACGAAGAATCTCCTTCGTTATGCCCTAATCAGAGAGATCCTTCGTCCCGCCGCGGCGGGACTCAGGATGACAAAGTATCGCAGCTATTAATTTTGTAATTGAGGTTAAATAACGGTAGGCGATATGAAAGCGGTCATCCAACGCGTCACCAATGCCCTAGTTACCATTGCCGGCAAGGAAATATCCGAAATTGGCAAAGGTTTTTTGATTCTCCTCGGGGTTACCCACAGCGATACTGAAGCAATCGCTGAGAAGCTTGCTCACAAAATAGTCAAACTGCGAATCATGGCCGATGAAACAGACAAAATGAATCTCAACCTCCATGACAGTGGGGGAGAAATACTCGTCGTTTCCCAATTCACCCTCTACGCCGACACCTCCAAAGGCAATCGTCCCAGTTTCATTAAAGCCGCCGACCCCAAACAGGCCGAACAGTTGTACGACTATTTTGTTGTCACCTTAAGAAAAACAGGCTTGACCGTCAAAACAGGCATCTTCGGTGCCCTAATGCAGGTGTCACTCACCAACGACGGCCCGGTGACTATCATCCTAGAAGAAAACTAAGCAGTGGTTTCTAAAACCCTCTCTGTCATTCTGACCACATTCTTATTGTCATCCTGAGGAGTGAAACGACGAAGGATCTCTACCGCATCTCAAGGAGATTCTTCGTCCTGCCGCGGCGGGACTCAGAATGACAGTTTCTCAGGACACCTCCCAGGTGTAAGCAATTCTCACCTGGGAGGTGGTCAATAAGTCTAACTTGTTCCCGCTAACTTACTCATGTTAGGATGAGTACAAATGACCAAATCCCAGCGATTTTCCCGATCGTTATTTTTTCTGCTGCTTGCCCTGTCTACCATAGCCGGCACGCTCATTTTCTCTGCCTCGATCAGTAAAACCCGGCAAGAGGCCCAAAGTCTGAAAGCTTGCGCCAATCCTGACTTATTATCGCAAAGTGGGCAGTTTAACCCGCAAGAAAATCAGGCCATCTGGCTGGGGCAAACTGTTAACCCGCCCCTCCGTGAATATGCCCAAAGTGAGGAAGCAAGTCTGCTCGCGCGCGCTCAAGTGCTCGGCCAAACTAGTTTCGAAAAATGGATCGACGTCGATCTCGAGAGTCAGCGCGTTCGCGCCTATGAAGGCGACAAAGTCGTCTACGAGTTTCTCACCTCTTCAGGCAAATTTGCCCCCACGCCGACGGGCGAATATGAAATTTGGTACAAAACCAAATACACCAAAATGGAAGGGGGAGAGCGAGGCACCAACCGTTACTATTATCTCCCCAACGTTCCCTTCACCATGTTTTTCAATGGGCCTTTTGGCCTTCACGGTACCTATTGGCACAATAATTTCGGTCAACCCATGAGCCACGGTTGTCTTAACCTCTCTATCGCCAATGCTGAAAAATTATTCTACTGGGCCGGACCCGTTCTGCCCGAGGGGGAAAGCGCCGTCCGCTCAAGCTCAGATAACCCTGGTACGAAAGTCATCGTTCACGGCACCACCCCAAGAACCTAGTCAATTAAAATTGCCTAGAAAATCCTAAATCTCAAATCATAAATCCTAAATAATAATTAAGTCCAAAATCCAATCGCCAAATCTACATATGTTTATTACAAGACAGACGAATACCGTGGCCTTTTAGGCCACGGATGAAGGCGATCTAAAAAGAATGAGCGATAGCGAATACAAAGCGTAACATACTTCTTCTCCCGAGAGGGAGAATACCGAGGGCTATTAGCCCTCGGAAGTTTATTATAAGACAGGCGAAAACCACGGCTTTAGCCGTGAATGAAGCCGATATAATGCCAAGCAATATCGGCAGTTCCGCCTAGGCGGAACAACGCATAAATAATCGGGCCAACGGCCCGTACAAAGCGTAACAGAGAACCACGCGTTTACGCGTGGATATCTATAGTTTAGAATTTGAACCTTAATATTTTGAGTTTGTTTTGAGTTTAGTGCTTAGAGTTTAGAATTTCCCCCTTCGGGGATGGGTTGACTTTTAGCACTCTTTCCTATAAACTGCTAATTCTGTCTGAAAGCGTAACTTAAAAGAGCTATACTTTATATTTAGAATTAACAAAGTTTATAAATCTGAAACGCGAGCAAACTCGTGTAGCGCAGCGTTTCTCCAAAATTTATTTTTGCCAAAACAAGAAAACCATTAAAAGATTAAAATCAAACGTTTCTGAAGCCGGAGGCTTCTCTAATTTTTCTTTCCCAAAGAAAAAGTATGAGACTGATTTATGGCCATAGTTTTAAATAGACCCCAAGATCAGGATCCCAGAACCGAACGCGCTCTCCCCCTAGTCGCCATTCGTGACGGCGTCATTTTTCCCCACACCGAAGTAGTGCTCACTTTTGGCCGCAGTCGCTCCGTCGCCGGCGTTGAAGCCGCCTTCCGCACCGACAAACGCATCGTCTTTGTCAGCCAAAAAAACCCTTCGTTAACTAGCCCCTCCGAAGAAGATCTCTACTCTGTGGGGACCCTCTGCACCATCGATCGCATTCTCAAAACCAATGGCGACATCAACGCCCTCGTCAAAGGCATCAAACGCGTGCATATCGAACGCGCCAAAGTCCAAGACCCCTTCATGATCGCCGTCGTCTCCGAAATCCCCGAAATTCAGGAGGAATCCGAGGGAGTTTCGGCGCTTTGTAAGCACATTACCGCCGAGTTTAAAAAAGCCGTCAACATGGGCAAATCAGTCGAGTTCTTAAACTTCATGAAACTCATGTCCGGCGTCGATCCCGCCGAGCTCGCCGACCAAATTGCCTCAACGCTGGATATCAAAACCAAAGACAAGCAAGAGCTTTTAGAAATCCATAGCGTCAAAGAGCGCTTAGAGAAAATTTCTGATTTTCTTTCCCGCGAAATCAAAGTTCTCGAAATCGAGCGCCGCATCGCCTCAAGAACCCCATCCAAAAAGAGTTGGGCGACGAAGACGAAGACAAAGAAGTTCGTGACTTGAGGCTCAAAATCAAAGCAGCCAAAATGCCCGAAGAGGCTCACCAAAAATCCCTCAAAGAACTCAAACGTTTGGCCCAAATGTCGGGCCACAACCCCGAAGCCGGCTACATCCGCACTTGGCTCGACACCATGGTCGAGATGCCCTGGAGCAAACGCACTCCCAACAACATTTCCATTAAAAAAGCTGAAAAAATCTTGGACGGCGATCACTACGCTCTCTCCGAAGTCAAAGAACGCATCACCGAATATCTCGCCGTCATGACTCTCAAACGCCACGGCCAAAAAACCAAGCCAGGCAAAGGCAATGGAGAATTAGAACCCCGGGAAGCCGTCGTTCCCACCATTCTTTGCTTCGTCGGCCCTCCTGGGGTAGGTAAGACCTCGATCGGCCGCTCCATCGCCAAAGCCTTGG
>JACOWY010000051.1 GCA_016176555.1 Candidatus Chisholmbacteria bacterium
ACGAAGTGGGAGCGGGAGAGACTAAAAACTGGATTAAAAGAAAATCTTGGGCTTCGACTTTGGCCAGGGTGCCGAGGACGGTAGACAGGGGATCAACGTCTCTAAAGTCGATATAAGTTTTTAAGGGAAAGTAATTGGGAGCGGTGAGATGCAAGAGCCCGGCTTTGGGGTGGGTGAGTTTGGCAATGGGGGGGATGTATTCTTTGAGTGGGGTGATGACGAGCTTGGGGTAGCTGGCCGTGAGTTGGGACTCAAGGTAGGAGCGTTCGCTTTCGGGGAAGGTGGTGAGGAAGTAGATGGTTTGATTGATGGAAGCGATCTCGAAACTTAAAGGCGTTTCGGTGCCCAGGAGACGGTCCCAAAAACTAGCTTTGAGTTTGGGGAGGCTTGAGAAAAATTGAGCGGCGGCTTCGGGTGACTCCTGCGAGTCTTTGGGGGTCCGCAGCTCGAGGATGGCGAGGGGTTCGGACATAAAACTAGGCGTACTTTTTCTTTGAGAAAGAAAAAGCTACGGCAAAAAGAAATTAATTGTACGGGCGCTGCGAGCAGAGCTTACTCGCGCCCGCATCTTGAATTCATGATAGCACAGGGAAAGGGGTGGACGGGGAAATTTTATATGTCTACGCTTCACTTCGTTCAGCAGACGTTACTCACTTCGTTCGTAATATGGTACAAAGTTTGTTATTCTTTAAAGACTACTTTGGTATATACTTTTGACTATTGAAGCTACACAACTTCTGATTATGGCTGATGGACTTGAACCACCAGAGCAAGGAGTAAATGGGAGACCACCGAAAGGAGACGGTTTGCCTCAGATAAGGGTGGCGGGCACTGAGCTTGCAAAGCATGCCGTGAGCTCGTTAGTATTTGAACCAGAGGCAGGAATCCGTATTTCTCCTGAAGATATTTTTGTTCTTAACGGAAAAGCGAATGGCAAAGAACCTTATGAGGCTTTTAATCCAGAACGGCACTCGGGCATCCAAATTGAAAATGGCAAAGTAAGACTATCTGGGGAGACTACCGTACAGATTAGATCAAAAAGGTGGAGATATCCAATCACAGTGTCGAGGGTTGCAGTTGTTTCTAAAAGAGCTTCAGGGCAAGAATCACTTGAAACTGCCTTTAAGGTTAGTTTCCCTGGGATAGATGAAGATTATGGTTCAAGTGAAGAGGTTATGATTTTTGGGAGTGATCGACCTTCGATGACGATGAGGGAGATTGGTACTTTAATGGTGTCTGGTCGAGAAGTTTAGGTGAGATATTTTTCGGAGGTGTATTTAAGAGGGGATTTGGTTGAGTTAGTCGGTGTCGCTTAAATAAGGACTGAGGTTAGTTGTCGGCAGAAGAGGAGGAAGGAGAGGGGTTTGAGGCGGGCGTGGTTTGGGTTGTTGGAGAAGGTTGAGGTGAGGATTGGTTGTTTCCTCGGTTGTCGCCAAAATTACCGAAGGGATTGCGAGATCTGCCTGGAGAAGAGGGCTCTGGAGTAGGAGAAGGGTTGGAGAGGCTGGTGGGAACGATCTCGGTGAGGTCGTCGATGACACCGGTAATTTCATCTTCGGTATCCGAGATTTGATCGATGATGTCATCGGTGGTGGAAGGGGGGGGAGGAGGTGGTTGAATGATGATGGGGATATAGTGGACGATTTGCTGAGTGACGGTAGTTTCGCGAATGATGGTGGTGGAAGAGGGAGCTTGAGCGAGGGTGACTTGGGTTTGGCGTAATTTGGTTTTGGATTGTTGGAGTTTGGCTACGGCTTTTTGGGCGACGGCTTGTTTTTCTTGAGTGGTAGGGGCGGCAGCGACTTGAGCGCGGAGGACTTGGACTTGATTTTTGAGATCGTCAAGGCCGTCTGTAGAAGAGCGTTCGAGGGCGAGGACAATGGCTTCGTCGGCGCGGCGGGCGAGAATTTGGGTTTGGAGGTTCGTGTTGGTGCCGTAGCTGCCAGCCGTGAGGCGGAGGGCGAGACCTTCAAGATTGCGTTTGGTGGAATAGAGGATATCGCCGGGCAGGGCATTCCAGGAGGCGAGGATAACGACGGTGGGGGTGACAAAGAAGGCAGCGAGGACTAAGCTGCCGATATTAAGGGTTTTTTTGAGGGTAGGATCCATCATAAAAATCAAAATTTCTAATTCCTAATTCCTAATTTCTAAATAAACACTAATTTCAGAAGAGTGACTATAGATTGAGGATACTATGGTTGGGGGATGGCGTCTACAGACCAGAAATCATAAATCATAAATCATAAATCATACACAAAGATAGAAGATTTAGAACCTGGGATAGATCTAAGAAGATTGAGATTGACGGGGAGGGGTGGCTGTACTATAATTAGCCTCGGTATGACATAAAGTGTCGCTGAGCGAATTCTTGGGAATTAGAGCCCCCGCTTAGCGGGGCTTTTTTGTCAAAACACAGATTTTCACAGATTCAAAAAACAAACACAGATTACACAGATAGATAGCACTTTAAAAAGTGAAGAGGATTATTAGACAGCATAACCCCAGCACTATTCGCTCGACTTACCACTGTCGGCTTGATTGCGCCGTATTGGCATTCGGGCTCAAGTGCGGGGTTAATATCTTGAGATGTGGTAGGAAATTAAAGTCCTCTTGTTTTGAGTCAAGAGACGAGAGGCAGGTTTTGAAGGAAACTTTTTTGCCCCGCCCTGTTCACTCGAATTGCTTAAATCGACTTATTCAGTCGGTTGCGCACTCGGGTTCAAGAGCGGGACTGCAAAAAGTTTCTGAAGAAACTTTTTTTGAGAGTTTGATCCTGGCTCAGGATGAACGCTGGCGGCGTGCCTTAGGCATGCAAGTCGAGCGGCTTGTGCGAAGCACAAGCACACAGATAGACACAGATTGATTGTCGCCAAAGGCGACTGACACAGATAAACACAGATGATCTCCAACGGTAATCTGTTTAATCAGTGTTGGCGAGCTTTGAGCGAGCCTTAGATCTGTTTAATCGGTGTGCTCGCGCTTCGCGCGAGCAGCGGCAGACGGGTGAGTAACGCGTAGGAATCTACCCTTTGGTGGGGTATAGCTCGCCGAAAGGCGGGGTAATACCGCATAACCTCAAGGTTTCACCTTGAGGAAATCCAAATTTCTAATTTCTAATTTCTAAACAAATCCCAATTTCAAAATTCAAATTTTCAAGAGTTTTTTTGAGCTTTGATATTTTGATTTTAAGTTTGTTTAGGGTTTAGGATTTGGGATTTAGGATTTCCTTAAAGCGAAGCTTTGAGGAAAGAGCATAACTGCTCGCCGATGGAGGAGCCTGCGTCCTATCAGCTTGTTGGTGGGGTAATGGCCTACCAAGGCGATGACGGGTAGGGGGCGTGAGAGCGCGACCCCCCACAAGGTCACTGAGACACGGGGCCTACACCTACGGGTGGCAGCAACCGGGAATATTGCACAATGGGCGAAAGCCTGATGCAGCGACGCCGCGTGGAGGAAGACGCCCTTTCGGGTGTAAACTCCTTTTGCAAGGGAAGAAATCAATGACGGTACCTTGCGAATAAGGACCTGCAAACTACGTGCAACTTGGTGCGTAGTACTTCTGGTAACAGGAGTAAAGAAAATTCGGCTATATGCTGGAATATTCCGCTAAAGCAAAGCTACTCCGATGTGACATCGGAGTGAAAATGTTTTGTTAACCCGCAAAGATAGCGGTTTCAGATATGGGTTGTGGAACAATCAGCAGGGAAGTCCCGCCTTAGGTGGGACCCCTCAGAGACTATACGCCGAACCCCCGCCAAAATTTAGTAAAATTTAGACGGGGTGATGATATAGTCCGACCACAGTCGCAAGAAAAATGAAAGTAAAATGGCAGAGTGTAGCGGTGGGGCTCATTCTTGGAGACGGTAATTTACGGCCACCAACGAAGCGTAAAGGAGAATCTTTGCTGGATATTAAATACAGCGATAGATATTTGCCTTATTTACGTTGGTTACATCGGGTTTTTAAACCGATTGGTGTCAATGCAATCCGTCCTAAAGAAGAGTATCATCAACACCGTTTCTACACGAAACCAGCAAAAGAACTAGGGAAGTTATACAGGCTATTTTATCCTAAAGGAAAGAAGTGTATTCCGGTGGAGATAGGTAGTTTGTTGACTGATCCAGTATCTTTGGCAGTATGGTATATGGATGATGGCTCGCTCGATTTTCGAGCCGGCGATCATTTTAACGCCTGTATTGCTACTTACAATTTTTCTAGAGCAGACTGTGAGCTACTTAGAAAGGTGTTTCTAGTAAATTTTGGGCTAAAGGTCAAAATACATAGAAGCACTATGCGAGGCAAGGTTTATTTCAGGCTCTATGTGAGCGCTGAAAGTATGGGTGAGTTTATACGTTTGATTTCGCCCCATATTTTGCCTTGTTTTGAATATAAAATTTCTAAAGTCAGCCAGCAGCCGCGGTAATACGTAGGGTCCAAGCGTTATCCGGATTTACTGGGCGTAAAGTGTAGCGTAGGTGGGAAAACAAGTATGTCGTCAAAGCCCGGATATCGTGAAGAACACCGAGGGCGAAGGCAAGCACTTAGGACACGCCTGACACTGAGGCACGAAAGCTAGGGGAGCGAATCGGATTAGAGACCCGAGTAGTCCTAGCCGTAAACAATCCTTACTAGATGGTCGTCCCGCCGAGGGCGGGAAGCACGAAATCCTAATATCGAAATCTCTACGCCTCTCCAACCGAATCGGTTGGATAGGCCGAGGTTTCTCACAAGTTCGAAATCCTAAACAATTTCAAAATTCAAATTTGATAAATTCAAAACTTTTGTTTTGATATTTGGATTTAGTTATTTAGATTTGTTTCGAATTTGGTGCTTCGTGCTTCGAATTTTCCCGCTTTCAGCGGGATGACTGTCGTAAGCTAACGCGTTAAGTAAGGCGCCTGGGAAGTACGGCCGCAAGGCTAAAACTTAAAGGAATTGACGGGGGAGCGCACAACCAGTGGAGCATGTGGTTCAATTCGAAACAAAGCGAAAAACCTTACCTGGGTTTGACATGATACTGCACTCCCGGTGAAAACCGGGATCTTTCGAAGGTGTATCACAGGTGATGCATGGCTGTCGTCAGCTCGTGTCGTGAGACGTCCGCTTCAGTGCGGTAACGAGCGCAACCCTTACTGTATGTTGTATTTCATACGGGACTGCCGTGCTAGTCGCACGGAGGAAGGAGAGGACGACGTCAAGTCAGCACGTCCCTTACATCCAGGGCAACACACATCCTACAATGGGGAAGACAACGGGTTTGCGAAGGGGTGACCTGGAGCTAATCCTTAAACTTTTCCTCAGTTCGG
Organism: Candidatus Chisholmbacteria bacterium; assembly: GCA_016176555.1. GTDB lineage: Bacteria > Patescibacteriota > Microgenomatia > UBA1400 > JACOWY01 > JACOWY01. Next base: position 5,307 of record JACOWY010000051.1, read on the forward strand.
ATTGCAGGCTGAAATTCGCCTGCATGAAGTCGGAATTGGTAGTAATCGCAGGTCAGAAGACTGCGGTGAATACGTTCTCGCTCCTTGTACAACGTAAATATGCGCCTTCCGCGCACGTATTCGAGTTGGTGAAAGTCCAACTAGGTAGAGTAAGTGACCTGAAGCGAAATTGCAGTCCTTCAGCCGTAAGGCTCAGGACGAAGGGTGAAAGTAGCAATTTCCAGTTTGAAGTCGAAACGGCACTACGTATGGGTGACCCTGCGTACAAAAGGGGAAACCAACTTACAATAATTGAATACGTAGTCGTATGTGGACTCGAAATGGAAATAAACTGAATACGGGCGGACGAAGGGAGATCCTGTTATATCTCGTTATTTGACTCAAATCGATAAGCGAGTATGATGAAGGTGACAACATCAAACATACAGCAGGAAGTCTGCAGATGTCATAGTAGTCCGGCAGCCGCCGGACGAAGGACTAACTTGGGATGAAATTACCGGGAGAATATGTAGCTGGATTTATTGATGGCGAGGGTTGTTTTACCATCGTCATCGCCAAGCACAAAACAAAAAAGCTTGGGGTAGATGCGCGCTTGCACTTTGAAATAGAAGTGAGGAGCGATGATTTGCCAATTATTCAGGACATACAAGAGACACTAGGGTGTGGAAGAATTTATCATCTCTCGTATGAGAGATATGGATGGAATCCACACGTTGAACTTAAGGTGTCATCGTTCCGGGAAATCACAGAAAGGCTGATTCCATTTTTAACGAACTATCCGCTCAAAGCGAAAAAGCGGTTTTCGTATGAATACTTTCTTCAAGCAGTTGAGGTATTCAGGCGAAAAGAACACTTAACTTTAGAAGGAATTAAGAAACTTAGGAACATTCGAGAAAAGATGAATCAGTATAGTAAGAAATACCAAGCGTCGGCCAGGGTACGGGAAAACCGTGTGCCCGGTCGGGAGAGAAGCATGAGCCAGTAATGGCAATGGCTATCTCAGAACACTGCCCGTCAAGCCAGCGAAGTTGGCAATGCCCGAAATCCCCTCCGCCAAGGGCGGAAGGGAAATTCGAAGCACGAATATCGAAGCACTAAACAATATCAAAATTCCAATTTCAAAATTAAAACAGTTTTGATCATTTGGATTTAGATATTTGAATTTGTTTCGAATTTCGGATTTAGAATTTCGAACTTTCCACCAAAACTTTCTGCTTTTGGTGGAGGGGCTTAAGGCAAGGTCAGTGACGAGGACTAAGTCGTGAAGTAGTTCGTAGCAAAGGAGGTAATTCGTGCCAGACGCGGATAGACGCGGAAAGCGGCGCCCGGAAGGCTCTAAGACTTTAAAGCTTAAGAGAGATGCGCCGGACACAGATTGACGCGGATTAAGCTACGATGTTGCGACCTTCCCGAGCAATCGGGATGAAAAATTTGGCTATATGCTGGAACGTCCCGGGCATCCGGTGGTAGTCCGACTCGTGTCGGACTGACAATCCATCTGGTGGGGATAATCAGCAGGGAAGTCCCGCAGTTGCGGGACCCCTCAGAGACTACATGCCGAGGCCCTTTAACTAGGGCAGAAGATATAGTCCGACCTTACAGGCGACTGTAAGAGCGTTGCCAAGGCAACGCCATACGAGATTATTTGTCATTTGATATTTGACATTCTCGTGTGTAACACGAGTGAACAAGGTATCCGTACTGGAAGGTGCGGATGGATCACCTCCTTTCTAAGGAGAAAGGGTACTCCGACCTCACGCCGGAGTTCTCCCGGATGTCGTAAGACAGCCGAAATGGAATCTCGCCGGTGACGGCGAGTACTTCCTACCACATCTCAGGGTATTCAACGCTGAAAGCACGAGAGGTACAAAAAGTACCCCGAAAAGCGCAAGCGCCACGGGGCAGGCAAAAGGTACAAAAAGTAGAAAAACCTGCCGAGGAGGCAGGTTTTTTGGTGGAAAGAAGTTGTTAATTCTTTAACAAAGAGACAAATTGTTCATTCTTTTGCTTACCGCAAATACAGTTTGTTCACTTTCGGCTCTCTGCTCGTGCAATTTCTTGTTGTGTTATTCTGAGCACATGCGGCGGTTGATAGTGATACTAGCGGCCTTAGGGGTCATAGCCTATGTGCCTACCTTATGGGGGGGGTTTATTTGGGATGATGAGCAGTTTATCCAAAAGAACGTGTTTTTAACTTCCTGGGAGTACGTGGATGAGATTTTCAAAACCAACACCATTGCCGGAGCGGGGATGGTGTCGAATTACTATCGGCCGGTGACGACGCTGTCGTTTCTTGTTGATCGACAAATATGGGGGCTCGTGCCTTTTTGGTTTCATTGGCACAATATGTTGATTCATGTGGGGGCAGGGGTGATGCTGTTTTTTCTGCTTCGGGCATTGGGGTTGGGGGAGCGAGCGGCGTTTTGGGTGGCAGCGATTTTTCTGGTGCACCCGATTCAGACCGAGGCAGTGGCTCATGCAGATACTAGAGGAGATGCGCTCTATGCGCTGTGGTTGTTTGCGGGGCTTTACCTGTGGACGCTGTCATTTAGGGCTTTTAGTCATGTGGGGGCCCTTCGACTGCCTGGTTCGTCACCCTTCGGCTCCGCTCAGGGCAAGCATAGCGCCAGGCGCGCTCAGCCCCTCGACTTCGCTCGGGATCGAAGAGGTGACACGATTGCTCTAAAGAGTTTAGCAACCGTGTCAGGCGTAAGGATGAGTAAGGGGTGGTTGATGATCCTTTCAATCTTTGCCTATGTAATGAGTTTTTTGTCTAAGGAAGTGGGGTTGGCGGGGGCGGGACTTTACGGATTGGTGTTGGTGCACCAAGGTATAAGAGGTACAAGAAGTACAAGAGGTACAAAAGGTATCAAGAGTATGGAGGGTATAGCTACGCCTATGGCCGCTCTTTCTCGCAAGCTCGAAATCAAGGGTATCAAAAGTATTATGGGAACCTTACTTAGCTTTCGAGCGCAGTTGATTGGGTTGTTGGGCATTGCGATAGTAGCTGGGGGATATATTTGGTTGCGTCTGACAGTGTTGAATTTTGCTAATAGTCTTAACTTCCATGGGGTGCAGAGCATTTATACCGAGAGCTTGTGGGTGAGATTAATGACGTTTGGCAAGGTGTTTTGGATTTATCTGGGACTACTGGTGTGGCCGCATCCGTTGCATATGGAGCGGACGTCGGATCTTTTTACCTCCTTCAACCCTTGGGTGGCGGGGGTGATGGGGTTGTTTATTCTCATGGCCGTGTTGGGGTGGGTGGAATTTAAGAAGAGAGGGTCCCTGTGGATTTGGTTAGGGTCAGTGTGGTATGGAGTGATGTTGGTGCCCATATCGGGGATCGTACCCATCAATGGGCTTTTGTATGAGCATTGGCTTTATGGTCCATTGACTGGATTTTTATTGGTTATCTATGGTCTTTTTTCTTTTTTGAGAAACTATGTTACTCGTACAAGGATGAGATACCTTACGTACGGGTTGGTGGTGTTGATGAGCGTCTATATGGTGTTAACCTGGCGAATGAACTGGATTTGGGGGGAGCCGAAGAGGTTTTATGAGTACACACTTCGTTATGCGGAAACGGCACGGCTTCACAATAACTTGGGGATGGCTTATGCGGATGAGGGGAGGGTGGGAGAGGCGATTTGGCAATACAGGAGAGCACTCGAGCTGGCACCTGAGTTTTATCCTCACATCTATCACAACTTAGGTAATGCTTATGGGGTACTTGGGGATGTCGCAGAGGCGGAACAGTTTTATCGGCAAGCGATTGAACTTAATCCGGACTTTCATTTATCCTATGCACAGCTCATTAATATTTATATTGGTCAAGAAAAGTATGCTGAAGCACTGTCCTATGCAGAGACCTTAACGCGGGCGTACCCGGGGAATATCCAGTTTCAGCTGGTTTATGGACAGCTTCTGTGGAAGCTTGAGCGACTGGAGGAAGCGGAGGCGATTTTTGAAAAGGTGTTGGTGATGACGAACTATGCACCAGAGGTGGAGAGGGTGGTGGAGGGGATTAAAAAAGTACAAGAGGTACAATAAGGTACAAAAGGTACAAGAGGTATAGAAAGTACGGAAGGTACGGAAAGTACAAAAGGTATGAAGTATGATGTAAGAGTATGAGTGAGAGTGAACCTCTGGATGAAGGCGGCGAGCCTGAGCCAACAGGGCCGAGACCGGAAGCTGATCAGCCTCGACAAAGCGAGCAGGATGCTCTAGGGGAGCATGAGGCAGCTAGAGAGAGAGCTCTTCGAGAAAATATTCCTGGCAGACAGGGTGATGAGCCGTCTGAGAAAACGGCTGATAGGCTAGAGGAAACAAAGCTCAAACCGATTGGTGATGCTCCGAAAGAAAAACCACCAGAGAAACCTTTCTTTGGAAGAGGGCAGAAGGGTCGCTCGCGAAGAAAAAAGAAAAAACCTGAGGCCAAGTAGTCTTCTGGTACAATATTGGTGGTTTTCGGGTGAGTGGCTCAGTGGTAGAGCGCGTTCCTGATAAGAACGAGGTCCCAGGTTCGATCCCTGGCTCACCCACACTTTTTTAAATCTAATGTTGTACAAACCGCTCCTGGAGCGGTTTTTTTGTGGTATGGGCGCTTAGATGGGGCTGAGTTGGCGGGATAGAGAGGTCCCTTCGACTGTCTGGAACCTCACATGGTTCCAGACGCGCTCAGGATGACACGCGGGCTCTAAAATAGTTTAGCCCGCGTGTCAAGTGGCGATAGTTCGGTTAGTATATGGGCTTATAGGAGTTTTTTTGTTTGACCTATAGGTAATTAGACTTGATGGTAATCTTGGGTGGCTTCAAGACCGGGTCTTGGAGAAAGACCCGGTCTTTACTAGCTTCACGATTTTGATTAGAGGGAGTTTTTTTTCACAGGATCTTTAACCATTGACTTTTATCTGGTAGAGCTTTTTTATTATATGTATAACTGCGCGATTTACACGCAGGTTTTTTGGCGTAGATAAATTACATGGAAACACAGCGCGTTAACTGGAAGATCGTGGCCGCGGTGGTGGGATTAACTTTTGGGCCGATAATGGTGATGGCGGTGGGGCGGTGGTTTATGGGGGAGCTCTCGGCGACGTATCGGGAGGTTTTCCAGCGGGTGCAACAAGGAGTACGGGAGGAGACGATCGTGGTGGGGGCTTCTGATGAGACGAGCGCGACTTATTCTCTTCTTGATGGATGGAACTTAATCTCGTTTCCTTTTGAACCTAGTGAGTTTGATTCGGCGGCCGGGTTAGTTGGGCACGTGGCGGCTTCGGGCGGATATATCACCACGGTGAGCGGGTGGGAGGGGGATCAGTGGCGGACGTTTTCGCAGCGGGGGGCGGAGCAATTTGGGGATGATTTTGAGATTAAACCTTACACCGCTTATTTTGTGCGCTCAAATGTCGAAATAGAGTGGGAGGTGGTGGGCAAGAAAGTGGCGCCACCAATGACAACCCTCGCTGTGGGGTGGAATGGAGTAGGGTTTTCCCAGGCGACTTTGACGGCACGATTGGTTATCGATGGGTTGAATGAAGATGTGGTGGAGTCGGGTACCAGTCGGCACCCGGTAGAACGGGTGACGGAGATTGATCGATGGGAGTCGGGATTTTGGGATCCTTTCGTAAAGCGGATTTATTCAGCTGAGGATATTCAGGAGTATGGGACTAATTTCCCGATTGAGACGAATAGGGGTTACTTGATTAAGGCGGAGGAGGAAGTGGAACTGAGTTTATGAAGTTTGATTTAAAACATATTTTCTTTTTTGCTAAAGCAAGCATAGCTTGTTCATTTCTTTGCGTGCCCAAAGAAACGAACCAAAGAAAGGGCAGCCGTGGCTTCGCGGTTGATCCATCTGCGTCCTTCGGTGAACTCAGGACTACGCTTTTTCTCGGGGAATGTTGCCCTTCAGAAATTCCCGCGGTCGCCCAAGGCGACCTTGGTCAGTTTCTGCTTTCCCTCTCGAAAAAGCGGATGGATCTGAACCGCTTTCGCCAAAGGCAATTTAAATCACAAGAGAATTCGCGAAGCTACCTGCCTGCCGGTAGGCAGGTCTAATAAATTACAATGACCAGATTCAGAAAACTTAGAAAAACTCGGAGTGTCGGTATTTCAGAAAGCCAGATGATCAGATGGGCTGATTATACGCGGGACGCGTGTAACGTCGGCCCCGCCGTGGTGGGGCGTAGATATTATCTGAGGATATCTGGTTTTCTGTCTCTTCTGAGTATTCCTAAATATAAACAAATGTATCTTAATGATCTTAATTACCTCAATTACCTTGATTAACTTAATTAACTTGGTTCACTAAAACTGCCATGCCTGCCAAGCTACGCAACAACCAACAAACAACTAACAACTGGCAACAGTTTCAAGAGAGGATTTTGACGCGGCGGTTTTTGCTCTCGGGAGTGGGCTTAGCTGTGGTGATTTTCTTTTTAGCCTTGAGCCCGAGGCCAAGCGATCTACGGGTAGCAAATGTGACGGCGCGGTCTTTCTCTGTTGGGTGGGCAACCGACGCTCCAAGTAGAGGCTGTGTGGTCGTTGTTCCCCAGAAACAGTGGTGGCGGTGGTTGATGCGCTGTGATTGGGAAAAGGTAGCGGCGCATTTGGTGAGGTTTGAGGGGTTTTCGGAGGAGCAGTCGTATCGCGTGGGGTATGTCTCGGGGCTGCGGTGGCAATTTTGGGGCACGCCGGTGGTGAAAACCGCCCAGATTCTGGAGGAGCAGCCACCTTTGCCACAGCCGGCATACGGGAAGGTGGAGGATCAGTTTGGTGATCCATTACAGAATACTTTGATCTATTTATATAGTCTTTCTCCTACAGCGCGGGCGCCCATCGCGGCGATGACGAATGAACAGGGAAATTACGGCTTGGATTTGGCGAATTTGCAGGCTCAGTCGGAAGGCTTAGGGCAAACGGGGACGTTTGTGGTGGAAGTGATTCACGGGAGCTCGGAGAGGAAGAGGTTTGAGGGGGATATAAGGATGATTCAGCCATTACCGGCGATAACCATTGAGACCAATGAATAAATATTTTTCTTTCCATAAAACCTTTTTTTCTTTGCTGATGCAAAGGATTTTTGCCACTCTTTTGGGCGCGCAAAAGAGTGGCGAGAAAAGGGCGCCCCTTGAAAGCCTGCCGGAAAGTTTTGCCTCGGCTGGCGGAAGGTCTTCTCCGGCTGTCGCCGGATCAGACCGCTGCCGCTCCTTCCGGAATTCCCGCGCTTCGCTTGGTCAGTTCCGGCTTTCCGCTCACCCTCAGCTGCAACTTTCAGCGGCGTGGCTTTCAAAAGGGTTTTTTCCCGACGAGTTTAGAGGATTTTTATGACTAGTGATAAAAAACTAATGCTCAAACAGGCTTTGATGGTGACTGGTATGGTTGGCCTGGCTTTGGGGACTGCTTGGGTGGTGCGGTCGACACCACAAATTGGCATTTTGGCTGGAAGAGCGTGGAGTGGAGCACAAGTGAACCTCGCTAACGTGCGACAGGCTGCCGGCGTTGGGCCCCGGCAGCCAGGGAGATTGGCGAGTTTAGCCACACAAAGCCCTTCGACAGGCTCAGGACGTGCTCGCGAGACGGCGAGACTTTTCCATGAGCTGACGAGGATTTATTGGGATGCTGAGGTGCAGAATATTTCGGCGGCGGAGACGTTGACGCAGGTTGTTTCTCCTGATCAAAGGGTATCAGAAGCTAACAAAGTGGTACAAGGGGTAGCCTTTTTGGCTTACGACCCTGAACTGGATAGTAGTTTTGTATTTTCTAGAGTTGAGGGGTTACCGACGCCTTATGGAAGTGTGCTCCAGCTGTGGCTGACGCGCGATGCAGTGACATACACCCCCGTAGGAGTGGCTGGTTTTGTGGAAGAGGGTGGTGCGCCTGTGGCTTATAGCGTGTTTACGGCCGAGGGAGATTTAAGAGGCGATAGTACCCTTAATCTTTTGTTTTCCTATGACATTTCATTGGGAGTCGAAAGTCCGGAGCTGATAGTGATTAGCCTGTATTTTTAGCAACAAGCAACAAGTAACAAGTAACAAGAATTGCAAAAAGTACAAGAGGTACAAAAAGTACAAAATGTACAAAAAGTAACAATAAATCTATAAGAATGAAGCCGAAATATCAAAGACCAGTAAGCCTACTTTTGACTTTTAGCCCTTCGACTGCGCTCAGGACTGAAGGGACAGTAGGCAAAAATAAATGGAAAGCGAACAATGAATACTAGGTACCAAAGACCGATAAGTCTTCTTCTAACCTTCAGCATGGTGCTGCAGAGTGTTTATCCCATGCTTGAGCTCGGGATTGGGGCGGTGGTGGCAAGGCCGATAGCAGTGCAGGCAGTGGGAAAGGAGGAGGTACGAGAGGTACAAAGAAGTACAAGAGGTACGAGAAGTACGGAAAGTACGGAGGAGGGTACGGAGGGGGCCCTTCGACTTTCTGGAGGTCCACAAACCTCCAGAAGCGCTCAGGGTGACAAGCTCGCTCTGAAAAGTTTAGCGAGCTTGTCAAGCGAGAGAGAGACGGGAAGTAATGGCAAGACGAAAGAGGGCAGGGTGATTTTGGCCAGCCATCCGTGTGGGTCGTCGTGTAACCAGTTTACCCAACAGGGCGCGTGTACCCATGGCTGCTGGGCGGGGGGAAACCCTAACCCAGATTACCGAGATACCAATGACCCACAATATAGGAACACGGATAGCAAGAAAGATAAGGTAAAAAGTAAAGACGAGCCAAAGCAATCGACGCCGAAACCGGCGCCAGCGCCAATACCCCAGGGGGGTGGAGGAGGTACTGGGGATGGGGGAGCCAAATGTGATGGGTGGGCGGATAGCGGTAGCTCGCAGCGCAATGCTGGCAATGGATGTACCTACTCATGCCAGGGAGGGGCGTGGAGTGGACCCAAGTCTTGTGACGGCAAGGGAACGGGGGAGTTTCAAGGTGATAACTCGAGTCTTTCTGCCGATGATATGGCTCGGTCAGTGGAGCAGCTGCAAAGGGAGGCGGAGCAATTTATCGCGCAGAATGGGGTGGGAAGTGGTGGCCCCGCCTCCGCTGATGCTGCGGCGAGGCAAGGGGGTGGGGGGACGGGGGTGGCTGCTGGAGGGTCCGCCTCTACCGGCGGATCAGGCGGAGATTGTTTTGGAGCCTGGAACTGTGGGGGAAATCAATACTGTGCGGGGTCGGGGTCGTACCCCAATAATCCCGGTAAGTGCGTGACCGGAGCAAATAAGGATCGGAGTGGCGATGAGATAGCGCGCGATTTTATTGCCGCAGGGGGAGATCCGCGGCAAGTAATCAGCAGAGAAGATAATTTTGGGGGGGCGTTGGGAGGGGTGAGCGAGGAACTAAAGGCAGAGATTGTGGGGAGTGGGAGAAAAGATCAGCCCGCGGCCTCTAGGATTGAGGGGGAGTGGGAAATTCATCTGGTAGAGCAGCCGGATGGAACATTCAAGGAAGTGCGGTTTCGAATTGGGTTTTTGGAGGAGCGGGCAAGCCAGGATTTGAAGAATTGCCCGGGGAATCTTTACTGCAATTACTGTGGCGGTTTTTGTGCTGATGCTAGAGGCGGGGGGTGCCAGCAGCAAGGGGTAAAAAATTGCGGCACGGTGGTGACGGAGGCGTATGAGATTGAGTATGGGGTGGATCAGACGCGAACAATTCAAGTGGGTGAAGTAGTGCCTGGGGTAATTGACCCGGTGTGCCGCAACCAAGATGGGAGTGTGTGTAACAACAATCAATACGGGTCGTACTGTAACGAAGAAGGAAAGTGTGAGGTGGCGGTAACTTGTGGTGTACTTGGGGCCAGTCGAGAGATAGAAAATGCTCCTGGAAAATGTTGGATTGGGGCTGATCCTGAGGATACCGAGAGATTGGTGACGATGCTTGCTTGGACAGGGCAGACTCGGTTATCAGAGGTGGAGCGAAGTTTAATAACAGAAGTGATCAAACCTCAAGCCAAGTTAAATCAGAAGCTTGAGGAGTACTACCAGACTGACGAGGAACTGGCACCAGGGTGTCGATCGGCTCCGAGCTTGTCCGGGTTTGGAGACATTGTTGATAGCTGCGAAGCCATAGTGCGGCAGAAACTGTCTCAGCTTGCGGGTGAAATTTCGGCGTTGATGACGAGCTTGGGGTTTGATCCTCTTGATCCGGCAAAACTGAGAGCCGATCGAGAGACTAAATTGGCTGAGTATGAGTTGGTGGCAACTCAAATGCAGGAGCGGTTTGAGGCCACGGTGGAGATTATTGCTGACTCAAGTGATGCTGAGTTGACGGGTTTGTGTACCCAGGCAAAGCGGCAGGGAGGATCGATCGCTCGAGGAGGAGTGACGTTTAGATTTACAGGAGTGAATTGCCCTAATGCTGAAGCAGTGATTGACGCGATGCTGGTTGACTACGACGAGAAGAGTGTGGAGTTGGTTAAAGAATCTTGGGTGGATCAAGAGCTGATTGACCAGGGGATTGCGGCGTACAACGCTTATATGCAGGCAGCGGCGCGGTCGTGTGTGGGGAGTTTCGGGCCGGGGAGTGTCGAGGCTCTGGCTTGTGAGAATAATCAGCGGCGATTACTGGCTGCAGTGCCAAGTGAACTTACTTTTACCGGTGCGGACGGAAAACAGCAAACGTTGAATCTTCGGGCAGAAGCGGAAACAGCACTTGAGGAGCAAAGACAGCAACGGCTGGATTGGACGCGGCTGGCACAGGCTTATGTGAATGAGGATATAGCTACGCTGCGGCAAGGTTGTGTAGCCAATCGGGCTGCCACTCCTCTGGATAGGAGGGTGTGTTCGTATGGGACGGCAGAGGAACTCTTGACCTTGGCAGTACCGCAAGAATGGCAAGTGTTTGCGATTGAGGAGAAGACGCGGGTGGAGGTGGCCGAAGCGGCCGCCCGGGAGAATATTCAGGCTCACTGGTGGGATCAGTACCAAGAGGTGGTACTCAATGCCTCGGCAGAGAACTGCGGCCAAGAAGTGTGGTGAGGATGAGGTAGTGGACTTTTTCATTTCGAGCTTTACCGATGACCCGGAAGGGCAGGCATACTGGCTCCAGGAGCGAACGGAAGCGAGGAATGTGGGCAGGCAGATAGAGTTAGCGCAAAAAGCGTTTTACGCCGAGCAGGGAGGGGCGACTGTTATCTCTCCAGATGAGATCGCGGCTATTCGGCAAGAGATTACCGACAAGCAAGCAGGGTGTAACGATCTTTTGGGTGGGTCACTGTTTGACTACTCGAGTGATCG
>JACOWY010000052.1 GCA_016176555.1 Candidatus Chisholmbacteria bacterium
TTTTCGCGGCAGCGACAGCGGTTGAAGCCAGAAGGTAAGTGCCTTGAGTGGAGACGGTATTGGTTTTTTGGGCGAACGATTGGTAATAGTGGGTGCCGGAGTAGAGGGCGGATTTGAGGAAGGCATGAGTGAAGGTGGAGAGAAGCACACGGGAAGGAACGGGATTATCACTGGATAACACGGGAATTTTTTCCTGTGTTGTCCCGTTTACATCCTGTTTTTCCTGTGTCCTTGCTCCCAGAATGCTTGAGATGCCTTCGAGGGTGGTGGTGGCTGCGAAGTCTACCCCAACTTTCAATGCAGGCACCTTGAGGATGGCTAGGTGCAGGAGTTGGACAGTGACGATGGCGGCCAAAGCGGCGTAGAGAAGCTGATGAGGATCGGGGAACGTAAGCACGCGGGAAGGAACTGGATGTTGACGGGAAGGAACGGGAAACGGTTCCGGTGTTCTTTCTGCAATGTCCCCCTGACTTCCCTTATTACCCTTATCTCCCTTAAGGAATGCAGAGATCTGCTCTTGACGATATCTTCTTTGGTTGCCGGGGGTGCGAAGGCTGGTTAATTTGCCCAGATTATCCCAACGGCGCAAGGTGGAGATAGAAACGCCGAGCTTTTGGGAAACTTCACCGACTGAGAGGAGGTTTTTTGGGATCATAGGGGCAGTATTTCTGTGACCTCAGTTATTTCAGCGTTTCAGTGTTGTTGGGCAGGTATCTTGGATGGGCAGAGCAGCAACACTGAGAAGACTGAGGATGACGCTGAGGGCACTGAAGTGAACTGGGTGAAAAGAACCGGTTTTTGAATACATAACTTTGCTGAACTGGCACTGATTTTTTCTAGGCTAAATGAGTAGGGTTTGATAGGTTTGGCTCTTCTATTAAAGCGAGTTGGAAAAGTTCTGTCAAGGCCCATTGATCAGTATTTTTGCACATGTGTGAAGAAGGTGTGGATAACTTGAGTAAGAGACTTAATAAATTCCATGAAAAGTAGGAAAGAAGGACACCCCGTAAAGCTTCGCCACGGGGCAGGCAGGACGAGCGGGATTAGAACTGGATAACGCGGGAACTTTAAACTGTCATCCTGATTCTGAGCTAAAGCGAAGGAGAAGGATCTTATTGATTAAGGTTATTTAGGGAGATGCTTCAGCTTGGGCTGGCTCAGCTTCAGCATGACAAATAAGGGAGAATTTTTTCCCGTGTTCTCCAGTTAATTTCCTGTTACTCCTGTGTGCTTGAGACTTGCCTTGCCTTTTGCAGTAGTTGTGGTATAGGATGAGAGAAGATAGAAAGGTAATCGAGTTAATTGAGGAGAAATTAAAACCTATACCTATGACAGCAGAGCGATCAGTGGTACTTTTAAAGCCCGATGGGTTGCAGCGGGGGTTACTCGGTGAGATTATCACCCGATTTGAGCGCAAAGGTCTCAAGCTTGTGGCTCTCAAAATGTTGAAGCTGTCGGACGAAACTTTATCTTCATGGTACGAACATCATAAAGACAAGCCTTTTTTTGGCCCCTTGAAGAGCTTTATGAGCTCGATGCCGGTGGTGGCGATGCTGTGGGAAGGGATTGAGGCAGTCAAGACGGTGCGGAAACTGACGGGGACGACGCACGGGCGGGAAGCCGAGGCGGGGTCGATTCGGGGCGATTTTTCGATGAGCCAGCAGCTCAATTTAATTCATGCCTCAGATAGTGTGGAGACAGCTCAAAAAGAGCAGGGATTGGTGTTTACTGAAGAAGAAATTTTCGACTACGAACACGCGGCCATGCCCTGGACTTATAGTGAAGAAGAACGGGGGGAGTAGATTTTTCGGAAAACTCGGAAGACTCGGAGGTCAGAGGATCAGAATTTCAGAATATCCCGGAATGCCAGACTGAGTGGAGTTTGTTGATTCGTTTAGAGAGGACTTTGTATTCTTGGGCAAGGTCTTTGGCTTCTACTAAGAGGTGGGGGAGAGCAATGACAATAGTTCTTAGGTGAGTGATTATTTCGTCACTTGAGCCTATAGCCATTTTTAAGAAGCGTTTTAGTTCTTTTTCCGAAGAGCGTTTGGCGAAGCCCTCCGCAATAAGCGCAGGAATTGACTTGCCGGCCCGTTTGCACTGACGAACAGAGTCATACTCTGAATGCGGTATTTTTTGGAGGAATTTATATAGTTTCTTGAGGAGTTTCAAGGATAGCTGATACACTTCAAGGTCGGTGACGTCGCGGATCATAGGTTGACACTTACTGGTTTTCTGAAACTCTGGAACGCTGGTTTTCTGAGTATTCTGAGTTTTCTGTTAGTTACTATAGATTAAGGCGATGAGCCCCAAAAGCCCGAGGGTGAAGACGGCCAACGTCAGGAGGCTCATGCCGGCTTCTTGGCGGATGTCTTTGATGGGTTTGCCCAAAGAGACACCGCGAAGACCGACCAGGGAAAAAATAAGCCAGATCCCGGCGATGACGCCGAGGCCAAGGACGTTACGGAAGAGAGTGGTGTCGAGAAAGGCAGACATGGGAGTTGACTTGAGTGAATCTAGTGAACTGAGTTAACTAAGTTAATCGAGTAAATTGAGCAGGCAGTTAGTGGGTCTTATAAATAGATAAACAATCGTATTTGGCCTCTAAATTCCTTTGGCCTCTAAATTCCTATAGAATCCTCTAAGGTATGGCTGCAGTGCGCGCTTTTGTATCTTATTTCTTATATATGATTTATGATTTTTCTTGTCTCATTGTGGCAGGTGAGGTGGGGCTTGACAAGGACTTAAAATTAGTTCTTACTTAAATTTATACTTTATATTACTGATGAGCCTGCCCACGATTTCTCATAGACAATGGCAAGGGGTATTTATTGGGGTATGTTTTGTACTCGGTGTGGGCGCCGCCATTCTACCAGGCAAAGCGTTGGCTAATCACGTGGTGGGGACGGTGGGCCCGAGTGGGCAGCTCGAAACCCCGGCTCAGGCGGCAGCCAATAAACCAGCAGAGCCGGAGCTTTTTAACCAGTTGACTAATTGGCTTTCGAGTACTTGGGATAATGTGTCTAGAAGTTGGGCCCAGGGTTCAGGGGTGCCGAAGCGAGTAGTGGCGCAGCGCCAGCCAGGTTGGGGGCAGGTATTGGGAGCCAAGACCCAGGGCTTGGTCTTGGGAGCCAAGACGGCGCTGGATAATTTCTTTGACTGGGTGGGAAGCCTCTTTAGCTCGTCCCCCTCTGAGATAGCCAGTGAGGAGCCCCAAGCTTCTCCTAAGCCCTCCAAGCCGGTGAAGACGGTGGTGGCGGCTGAGCCGGAGCCTGAGGTAGTTTCTACTGGTGAGCTAACTGCAGGCGATGGCATTTCTATTTCGCTCGCTGACGTGATTTCGGTGGTGGCCTCGGCGCTGGCGGGGAATGGGCTGATTTCGTCAAACAATAACTTGGATGTGGATGTGGGGACGACGGCTAAAAAAATCGTCCAATTAGACGCCAACGGCCTCTATCCCGCTGCCTCTGGCAGAAAAATCACCGATATGGATGCGGCTAATATTAACTATGGTATTCTGGGGACTGATCGCCTCGATGGCAAATACGGCAAAATCCAAGCCGTGGGGACCCTGACCGAAGGGACGTGGAACGCCAATATCATTGCCGACGCCTATATTGCCAATGATTTGACCTTGAGTGGGGTGACCTTCTCGGGGGCGAGCACTTTGAGCGACGACACCAAGCTGTCGTTTGGTACGGGGGGAGTAGCAGACTTTTTGTGGGAGACGGCTGATGCTAATGCTAATGAGCTGATTGTGGCGTTTGATGAGGGTGGGGCGATTGACGTGCCGGTGCTAGTGGTGGGGGATGCTTCAATTGATAACGTGGATTTGGGCATGTTTAATGGGGTGACTGACCCCTCGATCGCGGTGGTAAGTGATGATGCGGGGGATTATGGCCGGATATTTGTGACTGATGCCGGAGTATTTACTTTGCGCTCAGGCACGGGAGATATTGCTTTGCAGGCAGATAACGACACCGGGGATTTCTTCCAGTTTTCTTCAGACGGGACGGATTTGACTTTATCGGGGGCTGATGCGGCGGGGATTACGGTTCTGACCGACAAGGGGGCGGCGGCGGGCTTGGTACTCGTTTCGTCTGCGGGAGGCATTGACATCTCGACCGGCAGTGCGGCGGCGGGGAATGACATTGATCTTTTATCTGGATCATCGATCAACCTGACGGCAGGGGAGAGTGCAGCTGATAGTATTGTATTGACCTCGAGTGCAGGAGGGATTGATATCTTAGCCAGCGGGGCTGCAGCGGGGGAGGACATTGACATTATCGCCACGGGCTCAAGTGTGAATCTGTCTTCGACTGAAGGAATAGAAAACGCCATTACTTTGGTTTCCTCTGCGGGGGGAATTAATATTTCTACCGGCAGTGGCGCGGCAGCGAATGATATTGATCTTTTGTCGGGGTCATCGATCAACCTGACAGCCGCAGAATCGGCGGCTGACTCAATCGTGCTGACGTCTTCAGCCGGCGGGATTGATATCTTGGCTACGGGAGCGGCGGCGGGAGAAGACATTGATATTGCCGCAACGGGTTCAAGCGTCAACATCTCAGCTACCGAGAGTGTAGCTAACGCGATTACTTTAACCACTAGCAGCGCAGCTGGAGGGATTGATTTGTCTACCGGAGGTCAGGGTGGCCAAGGAGGTGCCATTGATATCCTCTCTGGCAACGCGGCAGCCACGGCGATTACCATTGTCGCACCTCAAGGAGGGATTGACATTTCCACCGGCTCTGCCACGCAGGACATCGACATCTTGGGAGGTGCCAGTCTCAACTTGAGAGCTGCCGAGTCAGCAGCGGATGCGATCACTATCTTTACTCTGGGTGCGGCGGGGGGCATTGATATTTCTACTGGTGGGCAACTAGGTCAAGGTGGGTCTATCGATCTCTTGGGCGGCCAGGGAGCAGCTACGGCCATTACCATCGTGGCACCCCAGGGAGGGATTGATATCTCGACGGGTTCAGCCACCCAAGACATCGACATCTTAGGTGGGGCCAGCCTTAATCTCAGAGCCTCAGAATCTGCCGCCGATGCCATTACCCTCTTTACCTTGGGGGCAGCGGGAGGGATTGACCTATCTACTGGTGGCCAACTGGGGCAAGGAGGGTCGATTGATATTCTTTCCGGCCAAGCTGCAGCAGCAGCCCTGACTTTGGTGAGTGCTCAAGGAGGGATTGATATTTCGACTGGTTCAGGGGCGGCGGGTAATGATATTGACCTTCTCTCGGGTTCGAGTATTAACTTGACTGCGGCAGAGAGTGCGGCTGACTCAATTGTATTAACCTCGAGTGCCGGCGGCATTGACATTCTGGCTACGGGCGCGGCGGCGGGAGAGGATATTGACATTAGGGCGACGGGCTCTTCGATTAACTTGTTTTCTACAGAGAGCGTAGCTGACGCGATTACTTTAAGCACTAGCAGTGCAGCCGGAGGGATTGATTTGTCTACCGGAGGCCAGGGTGGCCAAGGAGGGGCGATTGATATCCTTTCAGGTAACGCGGCGGCGGCGGCCCTGACTTTGGTGAGTGCTCAAGGAGGGATTGACATTTCGACTGGTTCAGGGGCAGCGGGTAACGACATTGACCTTTTGGGTGGCTCGAGTGTTAATTTACGAGCCGCTGAGTCGGTGGCGGATGCAATTACCTTGATTACCACTGGGGCAGCTGGAGGAATTGACCTTAGTACCGGTGGTCAGTTAGGCCAAGGTGGGTCGATTGACATTCTTTCTGGCCAAGCGGCAGCGACGGCCATCACCATTGTCGCTCCTCAGGGAGGAATTGACATTTCCACGGGGTCGGGAACTGGGGACATCGATATTCTTTCGGGGGATGCGGTGACGGTGGTAGCGGGGACGAATGGCATTTCCATGTCTGGCGGGACGGATACGGTTAACGCTTCTGGGATAGTCATAACTGGCGGGAATACCAGTTTGAACGGCGATGTGGATATAGACGCCACGGCCACGGCCACGGGTAATGGGGTGTGTCACTCGGGTGCAGATTCAGATACGGTGTTTTATGACCGGACGTTGGTGGCGTGTACCGACACAGTGGGTGACTTGGCTGAGTGGTATGAAACCTCGAGTGGTGTGGGCCCAGGGGACGTGGTGGTGTTGTCGGGCAAAATGATCGAGTATAGCTACACGCCCCTGGATCCGTTTACCGGCATGCAGATTGAAGGGGTGACTAGGACTGAGAAAGTGGCGGTCTTAGGTAAATCGACTGCTTCGTATAGCCCGTATCTTGTAGGGGTGGTCTCAACTTCGCCCTACCAAGCTTTTGGTGATGCCATTCGGTCAGTTGCCCAAAACCCGCAGCCGATTGCCCTTTCGGGCCGGGTGCCGGTGAAGGTAACCAATGAGAATGGGCCGATTGCGGCGGGCGATTACCTGACGAGTTCATCCACACCAGGCTTTGCCATGCGAGCCTCTAAAGGTGGTATGGTGGTGGGCACAGCTTTGGAAGGTTTTGACGGAGAGTCTGGGCAAATAATGGTGTTTGTGGGCAAAGGCTATGTCGCTTCTGAAGTATATGACCAAATGGCCCTTTTGGCTGCCTTGGGGGCGAGCGCGGAACTACTCGAGACGGGCGAAGTGTTGGGATTAGAAACTGCATCTTTGGCTTCGGATTTGGGCGGGGCGACAGGGGTGGTGGAGACGGTGGCGGTGACGGCTGAGGCGGTGACTGAGACGGCGGCGGGTGAAGTGGTGGCGCAAAGCGACGGAGAGGTGTTGGCCGCGGGTGCTGAGGCCTTGCCGGTAGTGAAGACTCAAGTGGTGGATGAGCTGACGGTGACGACCGCGGCTACCTTTGAGGGGTCGGTGCTGGTGTTGGGGGACGCGACGTTCCAGGGTAAACTGACGGTTAACGGCATCGAAGTGAAGGGTGACGTCAACCTGACCGGAGCAGTGACGGTAGTGATGACGGCAGGGGGAAGTGTGAGTGCCGGTGATCCAGTGGCGGTCAATGGTGATGGCTCGGTGTCGAGAGCCGGGGGCGGCCGACCCGTGGTAGGTGTAGCCGCCAGTGGCGCCGGGGCGGGTGGCAGCGTCAGGGTGGCGGTGGCCGGTAGAGTGGGTGGTCTTTCTGGCCTGTCGGCTGGGGCACGGTACTTTGTGGATGAGGCTGGGGGTTTGACGACTGAGGCAGCGGGTAACCAAGCTTTAGGAGTGGCTCTGTCTGGCTCTGAGCTTCTGGTGCAACCAGGAGTTGGTTGGCCCGGAGTAGTGCCGGAGCTCTCAGCTGAGGCACCAGTGGAGACCGCGCCTGAACCTGGGTCTGCTGCTGAGGAGAGCTTGGAAGTGGCTCCTGAGGCTTCGGCCGCGGCAAGCGCAACTTCAGAGACAGCAGTGGGGTTAGTGGTGCCTGAGCCCGAGCCCTCGCCTTTGCCGACACCGAGCGCGGGGATTATTAGTCCACTGCCATAAGTTCTGATTTTGAGGATTTTTCTCCTTGACTTTTTAACGGGGACGCGATGAAATGATTTAACTATGGAGATAGAGAAAATTAACCCATTTACTAAAGATGATGAGACTGGGGGAGGAGTAGGCAGCAGGCGGAAGAAGGCAATCTTCAAACGGTGGTTAGTGATGGGTGTCGGTCCGGTGGCGGCTTTGGGACTGACGGTGCTGGTGACTTTGACTGTGGTGGGGGTTTTGGATTGGGGCAGGCTCGCTTCGAAGGTGACTTCGCCTTTGGCGAGCTGGCTTGACTCTCCAAAACCGGTAGAGGAGGCAGGGGCGTCGGACTATTGGGCGGTGTTTTTGACTAGCAACCAAGTGTATTTTGGCAAGCTGGGTAACAAAGAGGGGCAGTACTTAAGGCTAACTGACGTGTTTTACCTGCGGGCCCAGCGGCGGTTGCAGCCGCCTGAGGAAGGGGATGAAGTTGAAGCGTTGCCCCAAGAGCGGCAAGAGGTGCAGCTCATCAAGCTTGGGGACGAGCTCCATGGACCGGTGGACGAAATTAGTTTTAACCGGGACAACGTGCTGTTTTTGGAGCGGCTCAAGAATGATTCGCGGGTAGTCCGGGGGATTGAGCAGTATAAAGGGCAGTTGTAGTCTTAAGCACACGGGAGGAGCGGGAATTTAACAGGACGACGCGGGATTTTCCGGTGTTATCCAGTCACAATCCAGTTATTCCAGTGTGCTTATTTTGTTGCTAAGATTTTAATCATGTGGCAGTGGCCCTTCGATCTGGCTCAGGGTAAACGGTATCTGCTCGTCTTGAGTGGGTTTTTTCTGCTGGCCCTATTAGTCTATGCGCCGGCTTTAAATGGGCCGTTTCAGTTTGATGATAAGAGGGTGGTGCTGGACCCTCAAGTGCGGGAGCGAAGAGATTTTTGGGGCACTTTGGCTTCGAGTCTCTGTTGTGAGAAGGAGCGGGATGGGGGAGCCATGGGGACTCGGGCGATCCCGGCGGCGACCGTACTTGCCAACTGGAAACTTTCGGGGATGGAGACGACGGGGTACCACGTGTTTAATGTGACGATCCACGCGTTGGTGGCGATATTGGTGGTGATGCTGGTGGAGGAGATGCTGTGGTGGCTAGGGACACAGGTACAAGAGGTACAAAAAGTACAAGAGGGGAAATCTTCTACAAGCCACAAGCTACAAGCTAAAAGCTCCTTTTGGTTTTCCTTGGTGGGGGGGCTGGTATTCCTCCTTCATCCACTGGCTAGCCAGGCGGTGGCCTACATCTCGCAGCGGTATGTGTCGTTAACGGCACTGTTTTATATCCTGACGGTGGTGTTGTACCTGAAGGCAAGGAGACTTGAGTTTCTGAAAAGGTCTGACCTTGCACTCCTGCAAGGTCAGACCTTCATAAAAAAGCCCTTTTGGTTCTACCTTGGTGCTTTTGTGGCGGCTTTTTTGGCCCTCTCTAGCAAGGAGAGTGCGGTGACGTTGCCGGTGATGCTGGTGTTGACGGAAGTGCTGGTCGTGAGGTCAGGTCTAAAAGGCGTGGGAGAGGCCCTTCGGCTTTCTGGCGGATCCCGCACCGCCAGAAGCGCTCAGGATGACGACGCTGATTTAAAAAGCGTATCAGCGTCGTCAAGTGGGGAGCGTAGGGGAGATTGGCAAGTGTGGTTAGTGCTGGGGATGTTTTTCTTGTTGGCGCTCAAGGTGCCGTGGCAGATTGTGACCAGCGCGCCGCCGAAGACGGTGGAGACAGCGGTGACGAGCTTTCTAGCCAGCCAAGCGGTGGTGTTGGAAAAGCCGGACGTGCGGCTTAATCGGTGGACGTACTTTTTGACCCAATTTAACGTGATCAAAACGTATCTAAGGATGTCATTTTTGCCGTATGGACAGTCGATTGATCATGATTATCCCTTGGAGACGGAGTTTAGGGTGTGGCCGACGGGGATGTCATTACTGCTTCTTTTAGCCATCGTAGGTGTAGGGATATATGGATGGCATCTGTCTAAAAGGGGGGAAGCGAAGCAGAAATTACAAATTACAAATTACAAATTACAAATAAATTCCAAAATCCAAAATCTAAAATTAAAACATGACGATAGGAGAACGTGGCTGCTGGTGCCGTTGGCGGTGGGGTGGTTTTTGGTGCCGCTTTTGGTCGAGTCGTCAGTCATTCCGATTCGCGACCTCATTTATGAGCACAGGGCTTATATGTCGCTGGTGGGTTTTGTGATACTAGTTATATTTTTGATATATAAGTTTTATGATCGATACAGAGAGGTCATTATTGTCGGTTTGGTGGCATTGTTGCTCATATATAGTGGGTTGACAGTAGCGCGAGCCAATGTGTGGGCCAGTGAAGTGAATTTGTGGGGGGATGCGTGGAGAAAAGCCCCAGAGAAGGATCGGACTAACAAAAATTATGGCTTTGTCCTGACCGAGGCAGGGAGGTTGCCTGAAGGGATCGAGCGGTTGGAGCGGGCGGTGGAGCTTAACCCCACTGATCAAGATTATCGGATTACCTTGGGGGCAGCGTATTTGCGGGCACAGGATTGGGAGAAAGCCAAAGCTCAGTTTGAAAAGGCAGTGGAGCTCGCGCCCGAGAAAGCGGATGGGTGGAATAATTTGGGGGTAGCCATGTTTCAGCTTAAAGATTACGAAGGGTCGTTAGTTGCTTTTGAAGAATCGATTAAACAGGATGAGAACTTTTATATGGCCTGGCTCGGATTAGGGGGAGTGCAGACGATGCGAGGGGAGATTGATGAGGCGGAAGCGGCTTTGAATCGCGCGATTGAGCTGGCGCCCGGGGATGTCCGCTCGTATGGGAACCTTATTTCGGTGTATGTGCGCACCGAGCAATGGGAAAGAGCGTGGGAGGTGATCCAAGTGGCCGAGAAAATTGCCCCCAATGACCGGGATATTCAGCTTAAGAAAGAAGTGGTGCGGCAGAAGTTGGGGAAGTAAAAAGAGTTAATTGAGTTAACTAAGTTAATTAAGTGACTGAGTTAGCAAGGTAGCGAGATAGCAAGATAGCGAGTTAACCAGTTAACCGAGTTAATTAAGTTGACTAAGGTAATTGAGGGAATTGAGGAACAGAAATTATAAGTCCTATATATTCCTCTAAAAATCCTATCGTTACACGTCCGGGTTGGGTAACCTGAATTGTTTACCCTATAGTCTTGTAAAAAGCGATTTCCACCTCTATAATAACGCTCTTATGTCAAAAGAGCCTGAGGGAAGACAAGGCAGAAGGCCGACGCGTTCTCAGCGAGAGAGAAGGCGAAAAGCTCAGCGAAAGAGGGAATATGCTTGGAGCACTCGGCGCGATTTTTTGCGGCGGGCTGGGTATGTAGCTGCAGCAGGGTTAGGCTTGACTACCGTTGGTGCAGTGGTGCGTGCTTTACTGGCACCAGCAGAGAGAAAACAAACTCCGGAAGAGATTATTCAAGAGGAAATCAGGCGCTTGGGGATTAAGGAAAGTGCTCAGGAAAAATCGCTCTGGGCTGAGGCTCAGGAGGAATTTCTTCAGGCAACTTCACTTGGGGCAAATCCAGAGTCACTGCAACATTTTTTTGAGGGAAATTTGGTGCGGATGGCTCGATCGGAGAACCACTACTTTCGAGCGGCTTCAGAGTATATTCAAGACTTACACTCACAAGGTTTACTGCCGTTTGGATTCAGACCTAGAGAAAGTACCGATCTGCCCAATGCAATTATGACTGCTGTCGCTAACTTGAATAAAGATGGGATGATTGATTACTCTCTGGTTATTATTACCAGTTTGGTGCCCGGCGAGAGTGCCCTGATGTTGACGACAAGTGCAACCCACGAGTCTTATCATTTAGAGAGATTTTTTTATCTTTCGTCCCTGCCCGAGGCAGGACAAACTGAAGAAGAAAAGTTTGAGTATATGAGGGAGTATTCAGCGAACCCGCTTAACTACTGGAAAGAAGAGGCGGGTGCCTACGGGTATGAAGCTGAAGCATATATTCTTCAGTGTGGGCTGTTGGGGAGCGTTTACGAGCCTAATGCTTCGGGCCAAGAAGAGAGGGCGGCGCGCTATATTCAATTTGATCAAGACTCAAGCAGGCAGGAGTGGATAGACTATATACAGACTGTCGTTACTCGTGGTTTTTAGAGCGTCGAGAGGTCGGACCTCTTCAACTCTTCAACTCCCTCTTCAACTCTTCAAGACTCTTCAAGGTCTTAAGGGTCATAACCGTAGCTAGCGATAGATAGTAGTAGGGTGTTCTCGACCCATTCGAGTAACGGCTGCTTGGGTATGAAGGAGGTCGTGCGTCAGGTCATATATTTCTCTTATCTCTGATTCGGGTGCTCCGTCACGAACCTGCTGCATCATCCTCTTAAGTCCTGTTTGCATAAGCTCGTACTTTTCTCTGTGTGGGTAGGGGATTAGGTGTTGCCACTCTTCTGGTGGGTAAAAATCGTAAAACCTTGTGACCATTTCGACGTAGCGGCCGAAGCTGGTTGATTCCTTAGAGCTTAGACTACCCTCTGGGGTGTGGTGTACAACAAGATCGTCGCAGACGTAGACTCTT
>JACOWY010000053.1 GCA_016176555.1 Candidatus Chisholmbacteria bacterium
GGCCGAGCAGCAGACGGCAAACCAAACCCCTGCTTTTGAGAAAGGCGAGATCGCTTCGTGCGATGAAGCGAAGGTGCTCGAAACGTACCGCGACTCAAGTCATAATCCCGGCCTCGGCTCCTGCCCCATCGTCGGCAACCAATACCTCTTCACCCGCGACCCGGCCCAATACAACCAGAGCGCCCAGTCCTTCTTCGGCATCGTCTACGGCTGGTCCGGGGCCCTCAACACCCTCTACGCCCTCGCCGCCAAAATGATAGTCAAAAAATTTGGCATTTGGCATTTAGAATTTGGAATTCAGCTGCAGCCACAACCAAAACTTTCACCTACACCATATGCCAGGAGGCTACAGCGCCCCGACGGCTTTATCCCCTGGCCCCTTATAAGCAGCGCCCTGCTGCATAACTACCACACTACAGTGCGTGGTAGTTATGACAACAAAGTTCCGGTGGAAGATTTACCTCCCCTCCTAAACCAAGTCGTCAATTTTAAGACTCCTAAAATTAAGGCCGTCACAACCTCTCATCTCGCCGCCCTCATCGAACGCACAGTACGAGCATTAAGTGGTTTCCCAGGATTATGGACCAAGGTCAAAACCCCCAAAGGCAAAAAGCGCCTCAAAATTTTCTCCGCCCACCTCTCGCAAGAAAAACTCGTCCTTGACCAAGTTCAACTTGAAGGTCTAGCTCCCACTCCCTTCAACCAAATCAAAAACCAACTCGACCTATCATGACAGAATATCCCCATCCCACTCTCAAACTCCTCGAAAACCACCAAGCTCTTCTCGCCATCCCCGGCGTGCAACAGTATATCGACCAAGCCCCAAATCCCGAAGCCGGCCTCAAGAAAATGGCCGAAGAGCTAACGAGCCATCTCGACGCCCGCATCGAACGCGACTTCACCATCCATGTCGCCGGCTGGTCACAAAAAGAAGCGGACGATTTCTTCGGCCTCCCCGAACGCAAATTGTTCGAAAGCCAAGTCACCCTCGCCACTGATCCTGAAGCGCGCCAAAGGCAACTCATCCACATCGGCACCTATCTCTATAGCCGCTATCGTGACGCCGCCCAAAAAGAGAAAGCGCCAGAGCCAAGCTCACCCGAAGCCGAGAAAGCCCAAACTGCTGCTGATGCCTTGTTGAAATTCATCGACGCTGCTACCTATGACATATTTCTCAAAGACGATTTTGAACTCAGCGACCGCTATTTTGGAATTGACCCGGAAGGTCGGAAACAAGGCAAGGTCAAACCCAGTCCCACAATTCTAAATCTCATCGACGCAGTGATTAAACACACCGAACCAGACGAAGACAAACAAGCCGGTTTAAAGCAAGAAGTTTTGGCCGCTACTGAAGAGGGTCACTTTCCCCCCATGGTCGACATTCTGTTCGGCTACAACTACCCTACCAGAATTCGCCACGTTTTAGAGCGCGTCTGGGAAAAACGGGCTCGAGATCCGGATTTAACCCGAGAAAAAGTCCAGCTTGCCGCCAAAAGCTACCACTTTCTCCTCTCCATGGGTATTAACCTCGACACCTACCTTAAACTCAACGGTTTTCCCAATACCGCCACCACTATCGCTGCGGTCGAAAGCTTCCTCGAAGATACCGCCCCCGATTTTAAAGCCAAACTAGCTGCCGAGGCCCCAGAATCAGCCGCCAACCTCAATATCCACCAACCAGTTACCGTTTGGCAAATGCTCACCGAAATTGCGAGGCGACAAAACTACCCTCCAGAGAGAGAAACCACTACAGACATCGAGAAAAAACTTAAACAAATCCAAGCGCAGCTCAGCCAAATTCTTCCCTTCTCTGCCCTCGAAACGCCCTACTACGAAACTGTCGCTCCCACTAATGTCGCTGCTTCCCGAAGGGGTTGGAATATGCCCATCCGCTTGGCCGATGAGAAAAACTCACTCCTCATAGTAAATATCATCGATCCCTTTGCTCCACCACAACTGTTTCTCCAAATTAAAGGGCATGAAGATACCCACAAATTTCACTTCTATGTCGTCAAACGGGGAGAAATCGCAGGCGCAATCGACAAAAACTCCTGGGAGAAAATTGATACCAGAGCCACAGAAGACATCGCCCAATTAGTTGAAGATCAGCTCGGGCAGATCGAAGAGCCTCCCACATCAGCGGAATCGCCAGCCGAAACAGCCTCCTCAGATCTCTTGGGCGCCTTTTTTAAACGCCTCCGCGGCCCTTGGAGCCTGATTCAGCTCCAGGTCCGCCACCAGCTTGAAGACCTAGCTAATCAAGGTAAAGATCTTCAACACCTCAGCGACCAAGACGCAACCGGTATCATCACCCAGCTCGACCGCCGCATTCCTTATTGGTACTCCCTGGGAAAACTCAACTTCCGAGCCCCCGCTCATTGGCTTTTTTCTCGGCTCAATGTTCTCAACCCCATGGACGGCACTAGCTATCTGTATAGCGAAATCGCCCAAGCGCAAGCCAAAAATCAACCCGCCGCACCTGCTACCGCTGAAACCACTTTAGCTACCACCACTGAACCCAAAGAGCCCCTCACCCTTGAACAAGCTTTCACCGCTAGATTCGGCAAAATCTGGCTCCCCAATCCCTCCGCCCGCCTTGTCCTCTACGGCGTCATGATCACTAGCGCCACTGAGAGGAATTACGATAAAATTGTCGCCTCTGTTTCCCAAGCCGACCCGCAAGTAATCAAGGCTCAACTCCTCAGCTGGGGCATCGCCGAAAACCTCCTCTAAATCCCAGCTCTGCTATACTCTTTTTTGATGAATATTGTCCTCTTCGGTGGCTCCTTTAACCCCTCTCACCTCGGCCACCAAATCGTCATCGCCCAAAGCCTCGAGCTTATCCCGAACGTGGGCGAGCTCTGGCTCCTGCCCGACTACCAACATTCATTTGAAAAAAATAACTCGTTCGCCCCGGCTCAAGATCGCCTGGCCATGGCCCGCATGCTCGAAAGAAACAAGGTCAAAACTGAAAAAAGCCTCATCGACCGGAAACTCTCCGGCAACACCATCGACCACATCGCGCTTCTCCAAAAAAAATATCCTCAGCCCACGTTTAGCTTCCTCATGGGCTCTGATAACCTCAAGCGTTTCACCGAATGGCCCGACTGGCAACAGCTCCTTAAGCTCATGACCTTCTACATTTATCCTCGCGCCGGCTTTCCCTTCAAGCCACTCTATAACAACATGCAGCCCCTCGAACACCCCCTCCAAGTCATCACCAACATTAGCTCCACTCTCGTTAGGGAGCGCCTGGAGCAACACCTCCCCATCACCCACCTCGTGCCCGAAAAAGTCCTCACCTACATCCACACCCACCACCTCTACGCTTCTTGAGACATTTTGGTACAATCCCCCCATGGTTGAATCTAGCCCTCAAACCGTTCTGATTGAAGATTGCAATCAAGGGTGCTACAAGATCTTCAACACCCAGGGAGAGCTTGTGGCCACAGTCTGCGCTGCGTTAGTACTTTCCCAAGATCCCCGCTTCCCTGGAGAAGAAGAGGTCGGAGGGCGGCTCGCCGCCATCTGCCCTCTCCTCAGGCGTAGCCTTCAAACTCCCACTGCCTCCCTCCCTCAAGAATCTTCTCTACCCCAACCACCCCCTCCCCCGGGGGAAACTCCGTAACTCCCACACTACAGTGCGTGGTAGTTGCGACATCTCTTCATACCTTTTGTACCTTTTGCTCGCCCTGAGCGAAGTCGAAGGGTACTTCTTGTACCTATTCATCCTTAACATTCCCACCTTCTTCTGCTAGAATTGCGCCAAATTTACCCAAGCATCACCATGGCCTCACTCCTTCCCTCAATCCGCGCCGCTGCGGAAGTCAAAAAAATCACTGCCTTCATTAAATTTACCCTCAAATCTACCCGTCGCTCCAAGCTCGTCATGGCTAGCTCAGGCGGCATCGATTCCTCCACCACTTTGAGCTTAGCCACCAAAGCCGTCGGTCCCACCCGCATCTCCATCGTCAAGCTTCCCTACGGCCCCAAATACCCTCAAGCCGAGAAGTTCACCGACTCCATCGCTAAATACCTCAAAATCCCCAAGCGCAACGTCTTCGCCGTCGACATCTCTCTTAGCGTCGAACGCATCTGGAAATCAATTCTCATCGAGCTTTCCCGCTCTCAAACCGGCCAAAGCAAACTCACCAATCTTATCCGCCTGGGCAACATCATGGCCAGAGTGCGCATGATCTTCATGTACGATATGGCCAAAGCCCAAAACGCTCTGGTTTTGGGCACCGAAAACAAGAGTGAACATCTTTTGGGCTACTACACCCGTTTTGGCGATGAAGCTTCGGACCTCGAGCCGATAAGGCATCTTTTCAAAACCCAAGTCCGCGACCTCGCCGAATTTCTCAAACTCCCTGAAGACATCCGCTCTCAAGCCCCCACCGCCGGGCTGTGGCAAGGCCAAACCGATCAAGGCGAACTGGGTTTTTCCTACAAAACCGCCGATCAAGTTCTCTATCTTCGCTTTGACAAAAAGCTCACCCCCGCCCAAATTACTACCAAACTCAGCCAACAAAACAAGGATAAACCCCCCACTCACTGGAAAAAACTCGTCACTAAAGTCCTAAAACGCGTCGAGGAAAACGAATTCAAGCACCACTTACCCTACCACCTCTAGGAAAAGTACAAGAAGTACAAAAGGTACAATGAAGTACAAGAAGAAAAGTTAACGAACAGCGATCATATACCGGTAAAGTAGATATCCAACCTCGTTTTTCTTTTCCATAAAAAGCAAGTGGTCTGAATTTGACCAGTATCTAAGTAAGTGGCAAACTTGAGATTGGGCTTCAAGTTCAAGTAGTGATGTCATCGCCATTTCCAGATAGTGGCGTTTTTCTTGTTTGCTACTTTTCAAATATCCTTCGACAAATGTTGACAGCACCGATACAACTGCACGCCTCATTTGACTGATTAAGCCAAACTTTTCATCACCTGGCAGCTTTTTAGAAAGTTTATAAACCAACAGAACGAGCTCTGTAATTCTCTGATAGACAAGGAGTTTTTGATAGCCACTTACAGAAGTTGTCTTGTTTTCCACCTCGGATACCTTATTGTATTTTTTGTACCTCTTGTACCTCTTTAGAAGCCTCTCGTACATTTTGTACCTCTTGTACCTTTTGTACCTCTTGCCTTACGATCCGCACACACGAAGAGCACAAGGTCGTCTTGTGCTTTATGCCGCTCATATCCGGTACCCGCAGTGTTTGCAAATTTGGTCTAAACAACCGGTTGGTTCGGTTTTTCGCATGCGACACCCTGTGTCCATGCATAATTCCCTTACCGCACCGCTCACATTGGTAAGACATAGTCATACAAAATTTCTAATTCCTAATTTCTAAATAATGACTCAATGACTTAATGACCAAATGACAAAAAGTTTGGCAGCATTGGAGATTTTGAGAATTGGGATTTTTTTAGGTCAATTAGAGCAATTAGGTTAATTAGATCAATTCTTTATGGAGTATCGTATGATACCATATGAAAGACCACTACACTACAAATTCTACCCTAATCGAAACGCCACCCTCATGCTTTCCCAACTATTTCAAAGTCCCATTCTTTTTGTTTTCTGGGCCTTAGCTTTAGTCATCGCCATCACCGTCCACGAATTCGCCCATGCCCTGGCTGCCGACAGACTGGGTGATCCCACCCCCCGCCTCCAAGGCCGCCTCACCTTAAATCCGCTGGCTCACCTCGATCCCATAGGCACCCTCATGATCCTCATCACCCGCTTTGGCTGGGGCAAACCCGTCCAATTTGATCCCTTTAACCTCGCCAATCCCCGCCGCGACGCCGCGGTTATCTCCATCGCCGGGCCTGTTTCTAATCTTCTCACCGCCACCCTTTTTGCCTTCACCATCCGCGCCGGCAACTTCTTCTTTGCTCCCCACGGCAACCTAGTCATCGAAGCCATCCTCACCCCCATTATCTTCCTCAACGTGGCTTTGGCTATCTTCAACCTCATCCCCGTCCACCCCTTAGATGGCGGCAAAATTCTCGTGGGGCTTCTGCCACGAGATGTCGCCTACGAGTGGGATGCCCTGCTTAACCGCTACGGCATCCTCATTCTCATCTTTCTCATTTTCCCGTTCTTCGGCACCGCCCCCGTTACTCAATTGATATTACCAGTCATCAACTTCATAATATCTATTTTGCTGCCATAGTCTAAATGCCAGGAGTTTACCCCGTTAAATTTCCGAATCTGAAGGCGCCAGCCGAAGAAGTCGAAAATTTTTACGGGGTCACCCAACTCATCGTGCCAGTCATCAACCTTGTCCTGTCCTTGCTGCTCCCCTAGCTTTCATGTCAAACCTACCAGAACTTCCGTTTGAATTCTCAGAAGATTGGTTTCGCATAGAACTAATGCCAGCTTCCAAATTTGTAATATTTTGTGACCTAATGATCCAGAAATACCCAGAGCTTAACCAGTTTTGGCTCACAGCTCAAGCGTTGGCGTCGAATTGCAAACCAAACACTCCAATTGAAATCAATCAAAATCCCCAAGGATTCTACTTCGTGAGATCCTTTCCAGAAATTCTGCAGTAAAACCCCCAAACAAAACCCCCATTGACAACCAATCGAAACACTTTGCTATGCTGAATAAGTAAATTCGAAGCCCGAATCTCGAAGCCCTTCGATTAAACTCAGGGCAAGCCCGAAACCCTCCTTCGTTCTGCAAAGCAGAGCTACGGAAGGGCAAAGCAAACTCTTAATGAAATTGCCTGCCGGCCGAAGCTTCATGCGAAGGCTGGTTTCGAATTTCGGATTTGGAGCTTCACACTTCCCCATAGAGAGGGGGTGAATTATTGCCAATGAAAATGTCTGGTCTTGACTGGGCTGCCTGGGTTCTCGTCATCGTCGGTGCTCTCAACTGGGGCTTTGTCGGTCTTGCTGACCTCAACCTGGTTGAGTCACTCCTCGGCGCCTCCCCCCAAATGGTCCAGTTCGCCTATATCCTCGTCGGCCTGGCTGGCCTCTACTCGCTGTGGAAGGTCAAAACCGCCAAGAAGTAAAGTAAAAAATTTACAAATACATAAAAACAACCTCGCTCGCCGTTAGAGGCGAGAGGGTTGTTTTTTCAAAATCGTTAAACCTCCCCCACCAAAAAGTTAATGATATACTGTTACCACTATGGGTATCACCACTATTTCCGCCAAAATCAGTAACGTCGAAAACCCCCAAAAGCAAATTTCGCGTAAATTTATGGTAGATACTGGTGCAGCCTATACAGTGGTACCCCATGAGGTAGCCAAAACACTTCAGTTAAAAACGGTCAAAACCCAGGAGTTTGTCCTCGCCGATGGCACGAGTGTCAAACGCAAACTCGGCTACGCTTATGTCGAAATCCATGGCGATCGGGCACCTTCAACTGTCGTCCTTGGCGAAAAAGGAGATTCGCCCTTAATA
Organism: Candidatus Chisholmbacteria bacterium; assembly: GCA_016176555.1. GTDB lineage: Bacteria > Patescibacteriota > Microgenomatia > UBA1400 > JACOWY01 > JACOWY01. Next base: position 7,423 of record JACOWY010000053.1, read on the forward strand.
GGCACTGTCACTCTAGAAAACATGGGTCTGATGGTCGACCCCTTCAAACGCCAACTTCGCCCCATGCGCCTCATGCTGGCCTAAATCTCCCCGCCTAGTCGTCTTCATCGAGTGGTTGAAAAAGATCGTTCTGGCTAGCCAAGAGGTAAGCTTACCTACACAGCTGTCCCCATCTATACTCCTCCAGCATGAGTGAACCAACGTCACCTGCCTGGGCTATAAAGTTTTTCCATGAAGCTCCTCCAGACGACTAGATAGTTGACAGAGTAATCCTATAGCATTAGAACCGGCTTAAGCTTAAATGAACCAGCCAGCAGATCTCGTCAGTTCGCCTGAGGGAGCCACGTTTCAGGCAGAAGAGAACCTTCTCATTGCTAATCATCCAGATGCAGCTCTGATTGCCACAGTTCATCATACTGAACAAGGGGCTGTCGGGAATATTTGGCGAAGATATGACGACGGCCCTCCTCACAAGTTGCTTCCAGAAAGAATCTTGCCTGGCATTGAGGTTACGCCGGCCACACTAATCGGCGAGGCAATGAGGTTAGGGGCCGCTCTAGACACCGGCACCATTCCATCAGATTACCGGTTAAGGCTTGCCACACTAGGCCTACAGCAAGAAGCCATCAAACTCCATCTTTCTGAAGGGCAATCAGGAAAAAAGGAGCAGAAGATCTAGAGGATCGAATTTGAGGAAACTCTCTGGATGCCCCGCCCAAACGCGTGATTCTCATTTGACTTCGCTCAGCCAAGGTGGGGTTCCGGCTGTCTGGTAATAGGCAGCACATGAAGTTCAAAAGCACCAATCACCAAGCTCCAAAAAGTCGGCTCGCCCTTCCTCCTCGCCATCACCCATATTCCCCCCTCTCAAAACCTCATCTGCAGAACCCACTACGACATCTGGTACTCAATACCGATCAACAGCAACACCTTCAATCCAGATAAACACAAACTCGCCACCGAGTTTCATCACCTCGGCTGGAAAAGTTACTCCCAAGCCAAAAAGCTGGTCCACCCTTCAAGCCATCAGTAAAATGTAACGGCAACAGTAACTCCCACCCATTTACAAACTCTCATAACTTTACCAAAGTATTCTGTCTAGTTCCTTCCTGAAAGTAATACGTTACCCAGGACAATCCGAACAAAAAAATTAAAGTCTAAATCATTACGTCTTAGATCGCTTGACTCAGGAAGCGCTGTTAAAATTGCGGCCCGCAACAGCCTACCTTGCGTAAACAACTCCATGCTAGGTTTAAAAACTGAATCTACAACAGCTTCACCCTCCCCATCGCTTAGCAAATCTGCTGTCCTAGCTGAATCAAGCCTCACTCTACGACTAAGATAGTCATCCCACTCTAAACCCTGATAACCTGCTTCAAACTCTTCCTGGATAAAAACCACCGCTAAATCTGGCGAATTCACTTTTCTTGCAGCCTGCAAAAGGATGTTAAAAAAAACACTCCGCATCTGCTCTACGAAGCTAAATTCAGTCTGGTGCGCCACGACAAAAGCCTCTGTCCTTAAATCAGGTTCTTCTCGTCCCATAAACTTAAACCCTATAACTATAGGCTGAGTATTATACCTTACCTAGAAGAAAATACGCGGCAGGGGTGGAGGGAATCCCATTCGACTTGGCCCCCCTCACGCGCTTTTCTATTTAAAATAATCTTTTAACATTGTTTTCAAAGTAGTTCGCCTCGGTTCATTTTTAAATACCTCTCCCGCCTCTTCGCATCGCTTCTCTTCAGATATGCTTCGTAGAAAATAAGCGTAAATGGCCGATAAGCCTTTGTAGATCTAGATTTTCCCTCGTTATGTTCCTTAATCCGACTCTTGAGATTTTCCGAGTAACCAATGTAAATAAAGTTTCTGGAACGATTATGAAGTGCGTAGATCTAGAAGAACTTCATGAGTTATGTGCTCGGGTACCATTCGGCACCCGGCTGCGGCAAATTCTGGCGACAGCAAGGCGCAGAATTGTGCCTTGCAGGGCCGAGAGGATTCGACAAATCATATTATGTTTCAGAAGGAGGGAGTCTGCGACTGTCCGATAATTCAACGAGTAACTCCTGTCCTACGAGCACTAACTGAATTCTTGCCAGTGGTGGATCAGCCACGGTCAGCGTTTTTTCTTCCAAGTCGATGACAGCTCGCAAGAAACGGGCAAGAACGTTTTGTCCGAGTGAATCAACATATGCTCTGGCCTCTTGAGTATCAAGCCCTTGATCGCGATCTCTCAGTGGATCTAGGTATTGATTTGCAGCAAGGAGCATTTCGCTAAACTTTGTTGCTTCAACTTGATCTTGTGCAATCCGTTCACCTTGAACGTACACTAGGGCACGAAATCCAGAATGATCCAGAGTAGGACTTACTAAACTCAAACCTTCCCGGATAGCAACACGTAAAGCTTCTCTTTCTCGTTGCGTTGCGTCTACAATCATAGCTAATAATTCATCACTTTCTGCCGTCATATATTTTCACCGTACTCTGTTCGATTCTTACAAATCGTCAGATCGTAATTAGATTAGTTTTTGAAAACCTAGATCAAATTAGGGAAAGTAGCAGCCGATTTTAACCTTTAATGCACTCTAGGTCAAATCGCCCCGCTCGTCCTGAAAGCGAAGCGATCCGAAGGGCAGGGGTGGAGGGAATGGCTCGGCAGACTCACCCCAAATCGAGCCCCCACCTCCCCTCACTTGTCCAAAAAAATTGACAAAAAACCACCTTTCTGATATTCTGATTTTCAGCATGAACTACCAACTTCAAACAACTTCAATTGTGAGGCAACGAGGGCAGCTGACCATTCCCGACTCCATCCGCGGTAAGGTAAATTGGGTTGCTCCCGGCTCTGTAGTCACTCTCGCCCAGACAAAAGCCGATGAAATCATCATCCGGCCTCACACTTCAAGTCAAACTAAAATTAACTGGGAAAAGCTTTGGCTGGACATAGAACGAGTCCGCTCATATAAAGGAAAAGGCGGGGGCAATCTAGCCGCGTTTATTGCTAAAGACAGAGAAAGTCGAAAATGAAGCCAGGTAAAATTGTAGTAGACAGCTCTGTAATTGTTAAGTGGGTTAACAGAATTGACGAATTCCACCTAGAACAAGCAGATTCCCTACTTTCTGACTTGGAATCCGGGAAAATAGACATCATTACCCCTGAAATAGCCAGATACGAAGTGGGCAATTCTCTTTTAAAAAAGCGGCTTGAATTGCCCTTGGCTCTGGATTCTTTAACCACAGTCTACAATCTACCCATTACTGTTTTCCCTCAAACCCAGAAACTGGCGTTTGAGACCTATCGCATGGCACATGAAGCCAAAACCAATGGCTTTAAAAAAGTTACCTACTACGACGCTGCCTTTGCCGCCTTAGCCAGGCAAGAGGAAGCAATCCTGGTTACCGATAACCCCAAACATCAAGCAAAAATCAGCGGCGTACGAGTTGTACCCCTAGAAACGTATAATCGAAGCAGTGAAGTTGATGAGATTATCGGAAGTCCCGCCAAAGGCGGGACGACGCATAATAAGTAGTTGCGCGAGCCAGGTGCCGACTGGTAGTGGGCGGGTACAATTCTGCACCCGCCTCAGTCAAATTCTTCTCTGGCCAAAGCCAGGCGCAGAATTGTGCCTGGCATGGGTGGAGGGAATCCTCCTTCGCTATCGCTCCTATCAACCACCTGAGACAGTCAGGCTTTGTTTTGAGCTCCTCACAAATCCTTTGGCGCAATGATCTGAGTTTTGCCGAAAAACTTCATCTTTAGCAGTTTAGTATCACCGGTTAAAAATAGGTCACAGTTTGCTTCCGCTGCGCTGTGAAGCTGGATATTATCTTCTAAATCTTCTGTGGGACCTACCAAAGCT
>JACOWY010000028.1 GCA_016176555.1 Candidatus Chisholmbacteria bacterium
ATCCCAAACAGAGGGCCCAACTGCAGGGTTTACAGATGAAGGTATTGAGTTTTGTGCCTATAACTCCTCTGGGACTGGGAGAGTCGGGGTCAAAACCGGGGCAGCTATCTGGGTTGGCGCTACAGTAGTCATAACAGGACCCGGGGGTATCGCAGTCGCCAAGCTCTGGGATGGGGTCGAGGGTGACGTCAGTGCCTGGAGTGTAGTAGAGGTAGGGTTCGTAGGTGTCGCTGGGCCGAGGAGAGCCCGGGTCAAATCCCGGGCAGGAGTCGGGATTGGCTGAACAGTAGTCGTAACATTCGCCTGGATTAGTACAGCCGCCCATGTCGGGGCGGGCTGCAAAGTGGGCGTCCAAAACTAAAGGGTCGATGCCGACAGGAACGTCAGAAAATTCAGTGAGACAGGCATTTCCACCCCAAAAGTTCCCTGGGCCGACACACTGGGCGGCTTCGTTGCTGAGCTCGTTGGGGGTACAGGCGCCGCCTGGGCCATAGTATTGGCCTGCGGGGCAGCTTAGAGGAACGTACTGGCCGTTTGAGCCAGGAGCGTAGCTGCGGCACTCTTTAGGATTTTGATCGCAAAAACTATGACAGGAGGCTTCGTCGGTACAGCCACCGGGGCCGGTGAAGGTTTGGCCATCGGGAATAAATGTGGAACAGGCGGAGAAATTGTTGGGGTCTGAGCAGTAAGCGCCGCAAGTTTCGGCAGTGGTACAGCCTCCAGGGCCTGAGGTGGTTTCGCCACCTAAGAGACCAACGCGGTCGGCAAATTCACCGCAGGCATCGCTATTGGAGAGATTGTCACAAAATGTGGCACAAGTCTCTAAGGTATTGCAGCCGAGGACCTCTTGAGCCACATCGAGATATTCGGGGTTGTCAGGTTCGTCGACGTAACCACCGGGGATGGCGTTGCGTTTGGCATACGAATCACAGGCGGCAAAATTGGCTTCATCGCTGCAAAAATCGTAACAGCTTTGAGTAGAATTGCAGCCAAGTTCATTTTGGGCTGATTGCCAGAAGTCGTCGGTGGCGGAGAGGAGAGGGTCGTCTTGATAAAAGCTGTGTTCTTTGGCGAATTGGGTGCAGGCGGCGTAGTGGACTGGATCTTCACAATAGGTGGTACAGCTGGGTTTATCGAGACAGCCGTCGAGATTTTCGATCGGGTAGGTAATGTCGGTGGGAGGAGGGGCTTCGGCAGAGGGGCTGGCTTCTTGAGAAAAGACGGTGGTGACGCTGAGGAGAAGGAGAATGAACGGGAAGAGGAGGCGAAGAAGGAATTGGCGAGGAGTGAGGGCAAACGTCATACTTTAGAGTTGGGCGAAGGGATTTTTATATTCGTCAAAGGGGTTGGCGTACTGGGTGTTGCGATTGAAAGGGTTTTGATATTGGGTTTCGAGTTTGACGGTGGGGAGTTTGGGGCCAAAGAGAGGACGAGTTTTGAAGACGACGGTAGAGACGATGTAAGCAATCAGGAGAATGACGACGGCGATGAGGGCGATGGCGAAGCTTTTGGACTTAAAAAAGCGGGGAAAATTTTTGGGCACAACCGGGATTAAGGTTGGGGCTTGTGACACAGAATCATTATGGTGATAAATATCACACGTTGTCAAGTGGTGGATTTTGTTTGGGTGGGTAAGGGGTTGACGGGAGAGAAGTGGTTTCGGCTACAATCTCTGCGGCCAGTTTTAACTGGCCCGAGGTTACACGCTGTGCGTATAATGACTACGCTCCGCCTTTGGCGGAGCCGTCGTTACACGCTGTGCGTATAATGAGTGACTATGAAAAGCGAGAGAATGAGGCTCAGAGATAGGTTGGAGCTAGTTTTTGCTGATTTTGAGGATCAACAATATCAAAAGGGAGATATAGTTTTACGACCAGGAGAGCAGGTGTCTCACCTTTACTTACTGAGGCAGGGGGCGGTGAGGCAATATGTGCGGGTGGGAGAAGGAGAAGTGACCATACATATATATAGGGAAGGAGCGGTAGTGCCATTGGCCCTGGTGTTAGCAGGAGTAAAAAATAGGTTTTACTTTGAAGCCATGGGGCCGGTGACGGTGAGGCGAACGGCGGTGGGAGTGGGGCTGAGGAAGATAGAAGATGATGAGATGGTACTGAAGGAGCTGTTGAGGCGATTTGCTCAGGCAACGCTGGGTTTGGCGACGAGGATAGAGTATGTGTTGGGGGAGCGTTCGGGGCGGCGTGTGGCGGGTTTGCTGGTTTATTTAGCAGAAAGATTTGGCGAGAAGCGAGGAGGGAAGACGGTGATTAAGCTTGCCCTGACGCAGCGTGAGATAGCCAGTTGGGTGGGCTTGGCGCGAGAGACGGTGAGCCGGGAGCTGAAGCGGTTAAAAGCAAAGGGGCTCATTGTGGATCACAAAACTATCATTAATTTGGCGAAACTGAAGAGGGTGATGGAGTGAGAGATTGAATTTGGCTCAAGCACATTTGGGCAAATTCGGTTCTGGCAATTTGCTGACAGAGTGAGCGCTTGGTTTCGGCCGTGGGATTAGGATCAGGTACGAGTTGGCCAATAACGTTTTGGTAGCAGTCGGCTTGAGCTTCGGGTGAAAGAGGGTGGTTGCAGATAGTAATAGCGGAGTTGGGGTCACCGACTGAATAATAGGAACCAGCATTGACGACGATACAATTTTCGTACCAGTAAGGGCCAACTTGTTGGCAGAGCGAAAAAACTTGATCGATGTTGCCGGCGGTTAAGGGGTGAATTTGGCGGGCGAGATTGTCCATGCACCAGATGGTGTACTGAGGATTTTCGATAGCTTCACAGGTTTCTTTGGTTTTGACGATGTCGCCATCTTCCAGTTGGTAGATGCGGGCGGCTTGATTGAGCCAGCAACCTTTTTGATATTTTTCCTCAAAAGCAGTACAAGGAAAGTAGGGCTCGTCGTCTTTGAGCCAGTCTCTCACTGGCTCAGTGGTGGTGCCCCAGTCGTGAACGCCAAAGAGGTTTTCCATAAAAGCGCCGTTATGACATGATGAAAGGGATTCGGGAAACTGGGTCTCTGACGCAAAAATTTCGTCGCAATCGGTGAGGGCTTCAGGGAGATCGTAGTTCCACATAGCGAGTAAAGCATGGCCGACGGCGTGAGCGCATTGAAAAAAGCGGGCAGAAGAGCCTTTGCAGGTTTGGGCCATGGCCTTGACACCATCGAGGCCTTGGTCGGTGGCGGCTTCGATGAGGACGCCGTGATAGCAAGCGAAGAGAAAGTAGTCTTTGCAGTGGAGAATGCCTTCCTGGCCGTATTTTTGATAGGCATAGAAGCCGATTTGGTGGACGGCGAGGTGGCCTTCGCCCGTGTGAGGCAGAGGTGAGTGTTCAAGGACTTCCATGGCTGTGGCGACGCCGACGCGCTCGACGAGGCGCCGGGCAGCTAGCAAGCGAGTTTCTTGGTTGTCACCTAAAATGTCGGTCATTTCAGGAACGTCTTGCCAGTTGGGAGGGTTGGTCTCGGAGGTGGTGGGGGCGGTGGGGTTTAAGAGTTTAACGACAAGCAGGGTGAGAAGGGCAAGGAGGATGGGAATGCGGGAGTGTAGTACAATTTTTGAAGATTGGGGACGGCGAAAAATTGGCACTAACTGACGGCGGAGTTTGGTAAAGACAGATTTGGACACGGGATTAGATGTAGCGTATTAAAAGTAAATTATCAAGGTAGGTAGCTGGAGCGCATGATGACGCGAGAGACAGATTTGCTCACTTTGGTTGTGCTTTTGGCATTGGCAGCAGCGTTGGCGTACAACATTTCATTTTTGCACAATAAGTCAATTGGGTATTTTTCATTGCTGCAGATTTTGTATTTGGTGGTGATTCCGGGGTTTTTGTTTGTGTTCATATTTTCGGCTTTACAGGAAATTTTGGCGCGGCCGCAAAACAGAGAAGTGTTTTTATCTGATGGGTTGCTGACTAATTTGACGCTTTTGTCGGTGCTGTTTACTTACGGAGGGGTGGCGATTCACACCGTGACTAAGATGCTCAAGCGAGCACTGGTAAAGGAAAAGCAAGAGGTGGCGTTGGCCATCAATAGATATTTTCATTTATCTTTTTCCCATAACCTGTATCTGTCGGGAGCGGTGTTGATGATAGTGGCCCTGACACTATTGGAGCTCAATCACTTGCCTCGGGCGACTTCGGCGGGAATGCTGGCGACTGTGCTGAAGGGTTTGTTTTTGGGGGTGAGCTTTTTAGGGGGACTCTACTTTTATACGCGCAGAGACGACTATGTGATTTATGAAGGGTACACGGGGCGATGGGCGGATTTGAAACTAGTGTTTGTGGTGGCGTGGATGGGAGGAGTGGGGGTAATTTATGCGGTAAGGAAACTCGATCCAACGCTCAGGCAATATAGTTTGCTGCTGCCGGTTTTAATTAGTTTTTTGTTGTTTGCTCTCTTGAACGCGGTGTTGGTGGTGAGGCGGCTACGGCGAGGAGGGTGGCGAGTGTTTTTGCGCCGACCGCGAGATTGAAAGAGGAAGAGGTTCTTCGACTTTCTGGCACTTCACCCTTCGACTCCGCTCAGGGCAGGCATAACACCAGAAGCGCTCAGGATGACAAACTCGCTCTGAAAAGTTTAGCGAGCTTGTCAACTACAGAGAAGAGAAGGTGAGGGGTGTGTTATCATGTGGTGGTTGTGCGAAAACGGAGACATGCTGAATATCAATATTTAGATTTACTCCAAGATATTTTGGATCATGGGGTGGATAAGGTAAGCCACAGTACGGGGGAGAGGTTAAGAAGTGTCTTCGGACGGCAGCTACGGTTTGATTTATCAGAGGGGTTTCCGCTGTTAACGACGAAGCGAGTGTTTGTGCGAGGAATTATTCATGAGCTCATATGGTTTTTGTCGGGAAGCACGAACGTGACGTATTTGACGCGGAATGGGGTGCATATTTGGGATGACTGGGCATATAAGGGATATCAAATAGCAAAAAGTAAAAATAAAAAATTACCTAAGCTGTCTTTGGAGGAGTTTCGGGAGAAGATTAAGACGAATGATACTTTTTCAGAAAAATGGGGAGATATTGGGCCAGTGTATGGGTATCAATGGCGGAATTGGCCGGCAGCTGATGGAAGACACATTGACCAACTGGCGTGGGTGATGGAGAAGATTAGACTCAAGCCACAGAAGAAGCACTATATAGTGTCGGCGTGGAATCCTGAGTATATCTATGAAATGGCAGCTCGGGGTAAGAGTATGGTGATTGCGCCGTGCCATACTTTTTTTCATGTGAATATTTCTGAACCAGAAAAAACGTTGTCGTTGCAGCTTTATCAACGGAGTGCGGATATGTTTTTGGGGGTGCCGTTTAACATTGCCTCATATGCTTTGTTGACGCTGATGCTGGCCAAGGTGACGGGGTATAAACCGGGGACATTTGTGCATACGTTTGGCGATGCACATATTTATAAAAATCACTTTGCGCAAGTAAAAGAACAATTGAAGCGGCGGCCGCGGAAGTGGCCGGTGATGAAGCTGAATCCGAAAGTGAAGCAGATTGACGCTTTTACTTTTGAGGATTTCACCCTTGAAGGTTACAATCCCTATGAATCGATTAAAGCGCCGATTGCGGTGGTGGGGGGATTTGAGGAAGAAGATCGACGAAGAATGGAAGGGAAGATTTTTAAATAAATCCCAATTACCAAGCACCAAATTACAAACAAATTCAAGTTTCTAAATTTCAAATTCAAAACTTATGCTGAGAGGTGAGATTCAGAAAAGCATGATAGAAGCCATGAAGGCGCGGGAAAAGCTTAAGCTGGAGGCGTTGCGGTATGCGTGGTCTTTGATTAAAAATGAGGAGATTGAGGTAAAAGGAGAGCTTAATGATGAACAGGTGATGAAAGTGGTGGCGAGTGAAGTGAAAAAACGGAAGGAAGCCCTTCGGCAGGCTCAGGGTAAACAGAGTGATAAGTTGCAAGATTGGGTACATGAGGAAGAGGAAAAGCTTAAGGTTTTGGAGGCGTTTTTGCCCGAACAGATGAGCGAAGAGGAAGTCAGTGGATTGGTTAATCAGTTAATCAGTGAATCGGGAGAGAAAGAATTTGGGAAAGTTATGAGTTTGGTGATGGGGAAAGTTAAGGGGAAAGCGGATGGGAAGCTGGTGAGTGAGGTAGTGAGGGAGAAGCTAGCTTCTAGCAACTAGGGGATAGCGGCTAGTTTTACCGGAATGTATGTATGCGATTAAGAAATGCGACAAGGTAGAAATAGATCAGGGTGCGCTGTATCTAGGTGAGTCAACGGAGAAGCGAAGCGTTGGGTATTTGGAGCTTAAGCCACACAGTTCATTGACGTTGCATCATCGAGAAGCGATTGAGAATTTAGTGCAGGTAAAAAATAGCTGCGTGATGGTGGTGTTTGATAAATCACTGGGGACGACACATAGGTTGGATGAGGGAGATAGATGGCGGATCGAGCCGAAAGGGACGTGGCATATTCATGTAAACCCGTTTAGTAAAACTTCATTGACTTATTGGCATTTTGAGGGAGATGTGCGTGAGGTTATTGAGGCGATTAGGAGAGGTGGTGACTAGTGATGGCTAAAACGGTGTATGTGTGCACTGGGGGGTGTGGGGGCAAAGTGAGTGAGGAAGAGTATAAGGCGGGAAAGACGACGTGTGGGACGGAAGGTTGCCCGCTTTTTGGGCACCCATTTGTAAAGCGATTGGAGTGTGAGGTGTGTGGGGCTTTATACCAGGAAAATGAGGAACACGGACATAAAGATTAGCTGCGGAATTTTTCTCTCCTCAAGGCGGAGAGGAATTGATCGGCTTCTGCTCGGTAAGCGTAGTAGGCTTCTAAGGCTTCATTTGCGGTGGGGCCACCTAAACCAGCTTTAACTAGTACGCAATCCGATAATCTTTGTAGTTCAGATTTGATGGCTCCTAGAACGTCAGGTGTGTCGGCTTCGGGTAGCGGCGGAGGTTGGTCCCCTTGGAATACTTTGAGTAGAGTATCAACACTTAGTTGACCTTGGTAGTATTGTTCAAGGGCGGCGGCAGGAGAGATGGGACTGACGGTTTCGTTAGACATAGTTCAGACTTATTATATGGTTAATTAAAAAAATATTTGGCTAAGTTAGCTGGTCTGGTGTAAACGAAGATGTGCTTGAGATTCTTTTGGTAAGCGTAGAGGAGGGCGGCTTCCATAAGCTCTGTACCAATAGTGGCTTGGGGGTTGATGGTGGGTTGTTTTTCTGGAGTTGGGTATTTCATGAGAATGTTGTAGCCCAAAGAACTTTTGTCTTCGGGGCGAGAATTTTTAAGGACCTTGACAATGGTGGCGCCAGTCTTTAAGCCGGCTTTGGGGCGGCGGTGGAAGGCAATGATGGGGTCGAGATTGGAGGAGAGATACTTTTTAAGTAGGGTAGGAGTTAGCTTTTCTTTTGAATTAGCTTTTAGCTTTGAGCTTTTAGCTTTTAGATTCTGAGAAGAGATAGCGACGCAAATGAGAGAGTCACCTTTATGGTTGTGGGTGGTGAGGGTGCCGTTACCGGTAATGCCAGCGTAAGTTTGGGTGAAGGGTTTTTCTAGGTCTGACTCAAAAAGTTTGAGGGCACTGATTGTCCCCAAGACCTGATTGTTTTTATCGAGAGCGGCGATGAGGAGGCCGTGTTCGGCGCGACTTTTAAACTCGGTGAGGGAGCTTTTAAGGTTTTCTTCCCAGCGACTGTTGTGAATGGTGACGGCTTGCTTAAGGAGATTTTCTTCTTCAGGACCAACAAACCGAAAGCGATGAGTGGGAGTGGTACTAATAGTACGGTAGTTTTCCAGTAACTTGGATTCGAAGATTTCTTTAAGTTTGACGCGTTGGACTTTGTTGGTGGAGGTTTTGGGGAGATCAGCTGCGGTGGCTATGACGGCGGCTTGGGGGGATTCGTAGCCGGAAAGACCAGAGATACTACAGGTTTTGGCGAGGGAGAGAATTTTATCGACGACTTGGGGTTTCTCTGTGACGGCGACGATACCGATTTCTTCGCCGAGTCTCGCGTCGGGAAAACCGATGGCATACACCTGATCGAGATTCGGAAAACTTTTGAGTAGCGTGTTTTCGATAGCGAGAGGAGAAATGAGGACACCCCCTTTTTTGATGATTTCTTTGGTACGGCCTTTCATAAAGAAGAATTTACGGCCAAAGTGCATTTGCCAGAAGCCGGTATCGCCGGAGTGAAACCAATGGTGGGCAAAGGCTTCTTTGGTGGCTTGAGGGTTATTGAGGTATCCCGCCATGATAATAGGGCCGCGGACGCAGATTTCGCCCTCTTTATTTTCAGCGAGTTCCTGGCCTGTTTCGTCTAAAACGGTGACGTTGGTGTATTTGAGTTCTGTACCTAGGGAATTGAGCTGGCGGATGTGGGCAGACTCTTTAGGAGTGAGATCCATGGGGACGCCGGTGGTGCGGAGCGACGTTTCGGTTTGGCCGTAGCCTTGATAGAGGGGGATATTGAACTTTTCCATGAATTTGGCGACGACAGTGGGTTGGACGGGGGCAGAGCCGATTTGGATTCGGCTCACTTGCTGCAGCTCGTTTTTATATTTTTTAAAAGTAGCTTCTTCGGAAAGCAGATCGTAGGCAACGGTGGGGACGATGGAGGCGCCGGTGGCTTGATAGTCGGCCATGGTGGGCCAAAAGCCGGATTTGGAATAGGCGGGAGAGAGGATGACGGTGCCGCCAGTAAGAAGGGTGGTGTTGACGAAAGTAGTGGAGTTGATGTGGTGCAAGGGCAGGAGGATGTGGAAGCGATCTCTATCATTGAACTTCAACCAGTCAGCAATGGAGGCGGCGTTGGCAAAGAGGCTATGGAGATTTAAGCGGACGCCTTTAGGTAGGGCGGTGGTGCCGGAGGTGAACAAAATTAGACAGTCACTGTCTAATTTTGAATTGACAATGGAAAATTGAGAATTGAAAATTTTGGAAGGGGCAAGAAGTTTTTGTTTGAAGTCGGGGAAGTCTTTAGTCGGGAGAATGGTGAGATGGGGAAGGGATTTTTTAATCCGAGCATTTTCGGTGTCTATCTCTTGGCCGGCGCGGGTGAAAAAGAGTTTAGTGTGCGTGAGTTTGAGCTTGTAGATTTTGCGATCGAGGGTGTCGCGTTTGACGTCGAGGGGGACGGAGATAAGGCCGGCCATCCAAGCGGCGTAGTTGAGGAGGATGATTTCCGGGGTGTTTTCGAAGGCATAGGAGATATAGTCGCCAGGTTTAAGGTGATAAGTAGAGAGGAGGATATGAGCGAGGCTAAGAGTGAAGGCAGACAAATCGGTGTAAGTAAGAGTGAGGGGATTTTGGGAAGAGGCGAAGATGAGGGCTGGTTTTTGGGGATGAGCAGAGGCCTGGTTTTGGAGGAAGCCCGCGAAGCTTTTAAATGGTGGGGTATAACTGACGGATTTACCGGATTTTATTAAAGAATGAGGTCCGGGTGGCATAGAGCTCATTTTAACAGATTGATTTAGGCACTCTTTCGGTTTTAAAAAAGTTTGTTTTTGGGTTACAGTAAGAAAGCATGATTAGACAAGAGTTAGCATCGGTGGCAAAGTCGCTGGTAGCTCCAGGCAAAGGGATTTTGGCGGCGGATGAGAGTCTGCCGACCATCGAAAAACGCTTTGTAAAAATTAACTTAGCCTCAACGGAAGAAAATAGACGTGCCTACCGAGAAGTCCTAATTACAATCGAAGGCATGGAAGATTATATAAGCGGGGTAATACTTTTTGACGAGACGATTAGACAAAAAACCAAGGACGGTATTCCTTTTCCCGATGTCCTTTCGGCTAAAAGCGTCATTCCCGGTATAAAGGTAGACCAGGGAACCGAAGAGCTACTCGAATTTCCTGGGGAAAAGATAACCAAAGGATTGGCGACTCTTGCGGAGCGGCTTAAAGAATACAAAGATTTGGGGGTACTCTTCACCAAGTGGCGTGCGGTCTACACGATTGGACCCAAAATACCCTCCGGGGGAATTATAGAAAGGAATGCGGAAGCTCTAGCTCAATATGCTCTTATTTCCCAACAAGCGGGTTTAGTTCCCATTGTTGAACCGGAAGTTTTAATGGACGGGGCGCACTCAATACAAAAATGCGAAGAAGTTACAACAAAAGTATTGACAGCAGTATTTAAGAAACTTCAAGAAAAAGGAGTTGATTTATCCGGAATGCTACTAAAGCCCAATATGGTTCTTCCCGGGAAAGACTCTGGACAAAAAGCGACCCCTCTAGAAGTAGCCGAAGCTACAATTAGGACCCTTAGAAATACGGTTCCCACCGCAGTTCCCGGAATAGTTTTTCTTTCCGGAGGCCAAACACCCGAGCAGGCCACGGGGTACCTAAATGAAATGAATAGAGTTGGAGGGCTTCCTTGGCAGCTTTCATTTTCCTTCGGCCGGGCCTTGCAAGACCCGGTTCTAAAAACTTGGAACGGCAGACCCGGGAACGTAGTTGACGCCCAAAAGGCATTTCTTAAAAGGGCAAGGCTAAATTCTTTCGCCCGTTTTGGTGAATATAATCTGGAAATGGAGAATGGATAATTTAGATTTGCTTTCAATAGGGGACGCCTCAATCGACGTTTTTATGACTCCCACGGAGAGCGAAACCCTTTGTAGAATTGATACCAAAGAGTGTTTCATTGCTTTTTCGTACGGAGACAAAATACCTGTCAAAAATCTGGAATTTTCGGTCGGCGGCAATGCGGCCAACAACGCCGTTGGCACAAAAAGACTGGGGATAAAAACCGGAATAGTTTTGACATTGGGGGATGACAACGTGGGCAATTTGATAGTCGAGAGGCTTAGGCAGGAAGGGGTAGATATGACTTTTGCAATTCAGCAGCCTTCGACACTTTCCAATTATTCAACAGTCATTAATTATTCGGGAGAGCGCACCATTTTTACCTATCATGCTCCTCGCTCATACGAATTTCCGGTGCAGCTTCCGGTTGCTTCCTGGGCATATCTTACTTCCATGGGGGAATCCTTTAGGGCCTTTCATAATCATTTCGTTGACTGGCTCAAGAAAAATCCAACCATAAAGCTTGCCTTTAACCC
>JACOWY010000029.1 GCA_016176555.1 Candidatus Chisholmbacteria bacterium
TGATCCAGCAGTGGCAAACCTCGAAGGCGTCTATATCGCCAATGGGACCATATCCACAGGCGAGTCAGACACCAAGTTTACTGGCGAAGGCACCTTTGTAGGCTGGAGTGGGGTGAATTTGCAGCGGGACTTTGAGGACACTCGAAATAATACTGAGCCGGTCGAAGTATTCAGGTACCGGCCGGACTTTAAGCTTAATCTGCCCGGCTTCTTAAGAAGGCCCACCATTGAGTGGCAAGAGGTGGCGCCTTAGGCCAAAGGCCTAAGGAAACTCTAAGCACTAAACTCTAAACTCTAAACAAATCCTAAGCACCAAATCCTAAATACTAAACAAATTCTAAATCCTAAACAAAATCACGTAACTTCAAAGCCACAAAGCGGTAGGCTATACTGGCTGCATGGCTAAATTATTTCTTCGCATCTTTCTTACTTTTCTCTTGCTTCTTACTTTTTACTTCTTGCTTCCTGGACGCGTGACCGCCCAACAGGAGTTCTCCTCCCGTTTTCGTTCCGACTATTCTGTTTCTGAAGCGGGCATCGCCACCGTCACCCATAATATCGAACTCGAAAACCTCCTCGCTCGTGTCTACGCCAGCGAGTACACCCTCACCATCGGCTCGACTAGGATCAGGAATGTCCTCGCTATGATTTCTGGCAAACCAGTCCCAGTCACCACCACCCTCTCAGACAACACCACCCTCATCAAAGTCACCTTCCCTAATCCAGCCATCGGTCAAAATAAAATCCTCAGATTCTCCGTCACCTACACCAATCTCGACATTGCTCAAAAAAACGGTCGGGTCCTCGAGGTCAACATTCCCAAACTCCGTGGCTCCAATGACCTCACTGAATATACAGTCTTTGTCTCAGTCCCCGATAGCTTCGATGAACCTACCTTGATGACCCCGGAAACATCCAAAATCGAAAGCCGCGCCGGGCGGCGCACCATTACCTTTAACCAAGACCAAATCACCCAAACAGGTATCACCATTCTTTTTGGGGACCATCAAGTCTACGACTTCACCCTGAATTACACCTTGCAAAACCCCACTGTTTCCAAAACCACCACTGCCATCGCCCTCCCTCCTGATACTGCTTATCAACAGGTATTTTTAAACTCCATCGACCCGTTACCCCAAAACATCGTCGTCGACCCCGACGGCAACTGGCTGGCCGAATACGAGCTTTCTTCTCAAGAAACCAAGCAAGTTACCGCCATAGGGAAAGCGGTTCTCTACCTCAAACCCACCATTCCGGTTAAATTTCCCTCTCCCCAAGCTTCGCTTCTGTCCACGCTGCCTCTCTGGCCCGTCGACGATCCTGATATCCAAGCCTTGGCCCAAAAATTAAAAACGCCCGAGACTATCTACAACTACTTGGTCGACAACTTTAAATATAACTATGACCGCATTGACGCCAGCTCCGGCACCGACCGACTGGGGGCAAAAGTTGCCCTGCAAAATCCTGAGAATGCCATCTGCACCGAATTCACCGACGCCTTTGTCGCCCTGGCTCGCGCCGCTGGCATTCCGGCAAGAAGCGTAGACGGCTTCGCCTTCACCACTAACCCCAAACTCCGGCCCTTAAGTCTAAAACTCGACGTCTTGCACGCCTGGCCCGAGTTTTACGACTCTGAAACTGGTGTCTGGCACCCTGTTGATCCTACCTGGGGCAATACTACTCAAGGCATCGATTACTTCGGAAAATGGGACCTCAACCACTTCACCTTCGCCATCCATGGCCTTGACTCGCGTACCCCATACCCAGCCGGTGCCTACAAGCTTTCAGCCAATGAAGCTAAAGACGTCCAGGTCGCTTTTAGCTTCGACGAACCCGCTCTTGAAGAAGAGCTCTCGGTTAGTCTTTCTTCCCCCAAACTTTCCTTTCCCAGTAAAACCCAAGAACTCATTCTGACTATCAAAAACACCGGCACTACTGCCCTGCATCATCCCAACCTAAACGTCCTTGCCCCGGGGTATACTATAGTTTCGAAGCCTAAGGCCCCCACCACCATTCCGCCTTACGGGGAAGTCAGCCTTCCCCTTACCCTCACGCGCCAAACCTTACTCCCAACCACCAACACTCTCAATGTCAAAATCAACCATCACCAATCAACCTTCCCTCTCGCCGAAAATGGACTTGGTTATCCCCAAATCATTCCAGCTCTCGCCACGGCTTTCCTGGGCGGGCTCCTTGCCCTCACTACCTATCTTGCCGGGCGTCTACTGGTTCGAAAACGCTTCTCGCCAGATTCTCTACATCGGCAAAGCTAAAAATATTCGTCATCGCCTTCGCTCGTATCGTCTTAAGGTTAATCAAATCGGCAAAACCAAGCGCCTCCTGTCTCAAACCCACACTCTGCGCTTTTGCGTTGTCGATAGCGAACTCCAAGCTCTCATTCTTGAAGCTCACCTCATCCACACTTTCACTCCCAAGTACAACATTCGCCTCAAAGACGACCGTTCTCCCCTTTACATCATCATCACCGCCGAAAATTTCCCCCGCGTCCTCACTGCCAGAAAGTCCCAACTACACGCTACGAGCTACCCGCTACGCGCTACCTTCGGTCCTTTTCCTTCAGGTTTCAAAACCCGCCTCGTCCTCAAGCTCGTCCGCCGTGTCTTTCCCTTCTGTAACGCCTCTTCCCGCGATAAGGAGCATCACCGCGCCTGTTTCTACTCCCACCTCGGCCTTTGCCCTGGGGCGTGCACGGGAAGTATCACCCGCCGTCAATATCTTTTCCTCATCCGTCAACTAGCTGAATTTCTCCGGGGTAATGAGGCCGTGGTTATCAAAACTCTGAAAAAGAAAATGCAGGCAGCCAGCAGCAACCGAGACTTCGAAACTGCCGCCGCCTACCGCGACCAACTTGAATTGCTTGAGAATCTCAGGAAAAAATCAATCTCGTCCGCCGAAGTCGATGAGCTAGAATCAGAAGTTGTGGGGCGCTCCCAGCTCCAAGTCGCCCAAGAAACCCTCAGCCTTTCTGGTCTGCCCCTGCGCATCGAAGGCTACGACATCGCCAATCTCCAAGGCAAATATTCAGTCGGTTCCCTCGTCGTCTTCGTCAATGGGCGACCCTCGCCTGCCCACTATCGCTATTTCAAAATTAAAACCGTCGTCGGCCCCAACGACCCAGCCTCGTTAGCAGAAGTAGTCAAACGTCGTCTTAATCATCCCGAATGGGCCACTCCGGATTTACTCATCATCGACGGCGGGGCGGCTCAAGTAAACGCAGTTAAAAATACCCTTCACAATTATAAGCTAAAAGTTTACCCCGTACCGACCGGTACTGGGGCTAAAAGTTTACCCCGTAACGAAGCTGTACGGGGCTCCAAGCTCCTCTGGGGAAAAATCCCCATTGTGGGTATTGCTAAAAGAGAAGAGCTGCTCATTTTGAGCCCGCGAAAAACCTCGGCCGGAGGCGTAGAGATTTTAAACCAACAGGCTCTCCGCCTGTCGCGCCGCTCTCCCGCCCTCAAACTCGTGCAACACGTCCGCGACGAGGCCCACCGTTTCGCCCGCACCCTCTACCACAAACTCCACCAAAAAGACCTGCTCCAAACTTAAAAAAGGAATCGCCTCACAGCCAGTTGTAAGAATTGTCATCCTGATGCTGAGCGCAGCGAAGTAGAAGGATCTCTGAGATTCTTCTCTCGCCGACTCGGCGGGATCAGAATGACATCATGGTCAACATTCTATTTGATATATGATTTATGATATATGATATGCCATTCCAAAAACTCCTCAAATCCCTTCTCGCCACCACCGTCAGCCTCTATGGCTTAAGTCTCGTCATTCCCGGCCTCATCCTTGCTCCTGGTCTTCAAAATCTTCTCCTCGTTTCTGCTGTTCTTTATCTCCTCAACCGGCTCATCAGACCAATTATTAAAATCTTCCTTTTACCCCTAAACATCGTCACCTTTGGTCTCTCTCGTTGGCTTACCACTATCGCCGTTTTGTACCTCCTCGACTTCCTCCTCACTGAAATTGACATCCAAGGCTTCGCCTTACGCCAAGTTAAAGGGGTAGGGTATCTCTTACCTGATATTGTCGTGGGCACTTTTATCGCCACCATCTTAATCGCCCTGCTGCTCACCCTCGTCAAGCGGCTCCTCTCCTGGCTCATTAGATAGGAGAAATACGAATTACGAATTATGAATTACGATTTCCGCAAGAAATATCTTATTTATGATATATGATTTATGATATAGCTTTGCTCTGGTAAAATAGTTACCCACATGACCTTCATTCTCATTGCTCAAATGCTCGTCGGTCTCCTCTTGGGAGCCACCATTCTCCTCCAATCCCGCGGCACCGGTCTCGGCTCTACTTGGGGTGGCGGCGGCGGTAGCTACCACACCAAGCGTGGCGCCGAACGCCTTTTATTTATGGCCACCATCATTCTCTCCGTCCTTTTTGTCATCCTCTCTCTCCTCAACACTATCGTCTAACACCATGGCCATGACGCTTCGCACTTACTGGTGGCTCGTCACTAGTTTCACTAAAAAACATCGCCTCAAAATTATCATCACTGCCATCATTACCGCCGCTATCGCCGCGTTTACCCCATCGCTTCTGAGCCTCATTCCCTCAGGCAAACCTCATTACAAAATCGGTCTGGTCGGCCAATACACCGTCGCCGATCTGCCTCTGTCTATCCAAAATCTCGTCAGCCTAGGCCTCACTACCATCGCCCCTGATGGCAGCGCCGCTCCTGCACTCGCTCAAAACTGGCGCGTGTCTGACGACGGCACGACATATACTTTCTCTCTCGACCCCTCCTATCTCTGGCAGGATGGCCTGCCTCTCCAAGCCGCGCACATTAACTACGCCCTGCCTGACATTTCCATCAACATCAACTCCGCCACCGAAATCGAGTTCAAGCTCAAAGAACCCTTCGCTCCTTTCCCCACCATCGTTTCTACCCCCATCTTCCGCGAGGTCAAAACCATTTCTACACTTCTACGCAACACCCAGCAGAATCTGGTTGGCACCGCCACCTATCACCTCAAAAATATTAAGTACCGCGGTCAATTCCTCGACTCAATTGTCCTCGAATCCACTGCGGAGAAGCGCACCTACCGCTTTTACACTACCGAAAGAGCCGCCATTTTAGCTTTCAAGCTTGGCGAAGTTCAAAGTCTGGATCACTTAGCCGAAACCGCAGAGCTAGCCAGTTGGCCTAATGTCCAAATCCAAAGTCAAACTCATCTCGACCGCTATGTGGCCATCTTTTTCAATACCTCCGATCCGCTGCTCTCCGACAAAAATGTTCGTCAAGCTCTAGCCTATGCCATCCCCGACAAAGCTCAAGGTGGGGAGCGAGCCCTGGGTCCACTTCATCCCCAGTCTTGGGCTTTCAACTCTCAAGTCAAAGATTACTCAACAGATATCCCCAGAGCCAAAGAATTGCTCGATGAAGCCGTGGGCGGCAACGATGATATCAACCGCACTATCCGGCTCTATACCACCTTGGCTTATCTCGACACCGCTGAAAAAATCAAAGCTGCCTGGAAAGAATTAGGCATTGACGCCGACATCCGGGTTATCAACTCCCCCCCCGAAGAATACCAAGCGCTTTTAGTCGTCCACCAAATCCCTCCCGATCCCGATCAATACACTCTCTGGCACTCCACCCAAGAAAGCACCAACATCACCAAACTCAAAGATCCCCGCATAGACAAACTCCTCGAAGACGGCCGCAAAACCACCAATTTAGAAGAGCGCCAAACCATCTACCAAGACTTTCAGCGCTTCTTACTCGAAGAATCACCCGCCGTCTTTCTCTTCTACCAAACCACCTACACTATCAGTCGGAAATAATTTCTTATGCCAAAAAACTTCGTCTAGTTTCCACCGGCAGCTTCTTCGACGTCCTTCTTAAAAACTTCGAAGCCTCAAGGATCTCCAACAGCACCGCTTTCCTTTTTGGAGAAAAATGCACAATCAAATCCCCCGACTGTTCTGCATACTCAATCGGCTCCTGGTTAAACTCAATCATCATCACATCATCTTTCTTGTTGTACTTAACTTTCATTGTAATACCTCCCTCGCCGTCTTCCTCTTCTACCAAACCACCTACACAGTCTCTCGGAAGTAAGTCTTCCTGTCTAATCCCATCGCCACTCTTCCCAGGGCGGTAATTTCCGACCTTTAGGTCTATTTTGGGATATATTCCTCTGATATTCACGGTCGGCACTGGTACCTCTTCCGGAATCCACCCATGGCAGTTCCCTTTCAGGTAACAAATACCTACCACCTTCCAATTCATCTCCCTCAAAATAAACTAAAGTCCCTCTCTTCAAGCTTTCCTTTATCTCACTTCGCGTAAGTTCATCATTTCCAATAAGCTCATCTAGCTGGGTTTCAGTCAGTACATCTCCTGGCCTAAACTCAGTATTTAGTCTATCTTCGACTTTTATTAAAAGCCTGTAGTACCAATCGGGGTGAAGGTTATCCTTTCCCATAGAAGTATAAACTTAATTCTTCTCAGTATACCACTGTGCCGAAGGTGGGACTCGAACCCACACGCCCTTGCGGGCACACGCTCCTGAAGCGTGCCTGTCTGCCAATTTCAGCACTTCGGCTTTGCGCGCTTGTCCCGTAACTGCGAAGCAGTTCTACGGGATCTGCCAACCTGCCTGCCGGCAGGCAGGTTTCGCCACCTTGGGCTCGACTTGTATTGTACCCCAAAACTACTTCCGCTTGGCTTGAAGTCTACGTTGCCGAAGCTTAAACTGCGCCAAATACCCCGGGAACTTGAGCTCAAAGGCTTTAACAATCAGGTGGGTCGCTTCTTCGATGTTTAAGTAAGTCGTATTTATCACCAAGTCATAGTAGTTCGCGTCGCTCACATCTTTATCAAAGTATTGCCGGACAAAACTTTTCCTGTCCCCATCAATCTTTCTGATCGTTTCGTGCGCTTTTCGTTCAGAAATTCGCTCATATTTTACCGCCCGCTCCACACGCACGGGGTAGGGAGCACTTATCCGCACATGCAACCCCCGGCTAGACGAAGTCACAAAATTAGCCCCTCGCCCCATGAGCACTACATCGCCCCGCTCTGAAAGTGACAGCATCACATCCACGAGCTTTTTTATGTATTGTACGTCCGAAACATAGTCGGGGTTAAACAATGAATGCACCATATCCTGCATGGTAGTCCGGCTTTTTTCGTCGATGGATCGTAAAAGCTCCGCCCTCAGTCGACTATTTTTAGCCACTTTTTCCACCATTTCATGGCCGTAATATTCAAATCCCGTTTGTTTTGCCAAAAGCTTCGCAATCGGCTTGCCGCCGCTACCAGGCTCGCGGGAGATAGTCATAAACGGCCGAAACCCAAGCGTCTTCTTATCTTGCTTTATCGGCTCAAATCGATTCGCCGACGACACGGGTTTTAGGACACTCGACATCCGCGTCATCAGCTGTTCATAAAGATTGACCATACTCTAAGTACCCGAGGAAATTCTATCAAATATAATGAGTGAGATATAATACACAGTAGTTGCGCCTATAGCTCAACGGATAGAGCGGCGGTCTTCGGAACCGCAGGTTGCAGGTTCAATCCCTGCTAGGCGCACCCGGTTTACCGCGTGGTGAACGCAGTAAACCTATACACGGTGGCTGTAGCTCAACGGTTAGAGCATCAGGTTGTGGACCTGAGGGTTGCCGGTTCAAATCCGGTCAGCCACCCCAAATTTTTACCGCGTCCTGCCAAACAATATGTCACCGTACCTAGAAATACTGGCTGGCCCTAAATCTCCCCTCACCGTCGCTGAACTCGCCCTGCGTGCGCCAGAAATTGACCTCAGCCGTTTCCTAGCCGACGCCACCCAAACCTTACGTTTAGACCCTGAAGGTCAAACCACAGAGGACACATTCCTCTTAATCCTGGGCCACCTGAGTGGTCTTCAAAACCGGGCTGATCAAGTTGGTTCTACTTTCTGCAACCTATTCAGGGAACAATTAGAGACATATTTCACCGCTTTATCACTAGGTAACTATCATCCATCTCCAGTTCAAACAATCTTTAACGAACTTGACTACTTCCTTACGCCTCGTCCTTAAGCTGGAACTCCATTCTCCTTTTAGCTAACATCATGCTATAGTCACCCCAATGGCTAAAAAACCATTTGTCACTCTGGCCTACGTCGCCTCGGTCAACGGCAAAATCACTTTGGGCCAAAATCCCGCTGTCACCGCCTGGAATTCCAAAGAAGATCGGGCTCACTTCTCAAAGTTGGTTAAAGAACATCCCGTCATCATCTTAAGCTCGGCCGCCTACGAACCGATTAAAAAATATCTCAAACACCAAAAAGGCAAACTCCGCCTCGTCATGACCCGCCACCCCCAAAAGTACGCGGAGGATACCATCCCCGGCCAACTTGAATTCACCTCCAAGTCACCCCAAGCCTTGGTAGCCGATTTAAAGAGTAGGGGAGTCAAGAAAATTTTACTCGCCACCGGCGGCCAGCTCACCGCTAAATTTCTCCAAGCTAAACTCGTCGACCGCCTCCTTCTTACGCTCGAGCCGCAGCTATTTGGTTCGGGAACCCCGCTTATTGCAGAATCCGCTCTTCGTGTTACACTCAAGCTCCTAAAAGTTACTCGCCTTAATGCCCAAGGCACCCTGCTTCTTACCTACAAAATAGAATAAGAACCTGTTTGAAAAGTATGTTTTGTAAAGAAGCTTCATCAATTCGAGCGATACCAGGAGCGACAACGAAGGTGTATCCCAAAGGGCGATACATCGAGGCGGAGCGACGCAGTTGCAGCCGAAGTGATGAAGTTGTATTAAAAAGAGATTTTTCAAGCAGGCTCTAAGATATGCAGCAGCGTCTTTTTACTCTTCTCGCCCTCCTGGTAATATTCTTAAGCCTGGGTGCCTATCTGCCCGAGCTTTACTCACCCATTCGTCCCCTTTTCCCTGAGCACATCACTCGCCCGTGGCCCTCTCCTCCACCTAGTCCTTCTCCCTCGCCCACACCCGAGCCCTCACTGGAGCCCCAAACTCAAGCCATCACCACTTCTCAATCCTCAGCTACTCCTACTTCAATCACCGAAGCCTCACTCTACCAAGCTCTCCTTGCCTATCGCGCCACTCACAATCGTAATCCCATCATTTACGAACCGTCACTCTGCAGCTACGCCTACAAGCGTCTCTCCCAACATCAAGAAAGATTTAAAACTCTTAACGAAGGCGACAATCCTCTCGATGGCCACGCTGGTTTTCAACGCGACGCCGACGCCGGCAGTATCTTTGCCGACACCGGTTTCTCCTCTGTCGGCGAAGTCTTAGCTTTTCTCCCTCAAGCCCAAACCGCCACCCAAGTCATCGAGTGGGGCTGGGACAGTAGCCCCGCCCACCGCGAGGGTCTTTTGTCCAACGAAATGACCCATGCCTGCGTCGTCGGCACCACTCCCTTCTACGTCGGCATTTTAGGCAAACGTTAAAAATCTCCATCGGCCACTTGCAAATAGTTCCACAGCTGTTATTCTAAATATTAAATCTCTGCCCGGTGAAAAACACCCGCGTTGGCGCCATCATAGTTCTGCTCGTCATCCTAGCCCTGGGAGTAGTTTTCTACCGCCAGAAAAACTCCCCACCCCTCAGCATCACTTCAACCGACGGCCAAGCCAAATTGACTCTCGCTCCCAAGGCCCTCCCCCCAGGCGCAGAGGTCAGCTCCCTCAAAATAACCATCCTCCCTGCCGAAAGTGGCGACTTAACCTACCAGCTAGAGCCTGATAGCCTCTCCCTCAACGAGCCAACCAAACTAGAAATCACCCTAGAAAGCTCAGCCGAAACCGTACCCATCATTTCCCACTATTCAGCCACTGGCTCGGTACCCCTAGACGACGTTACTGTTTCCAGAAACGACGCCACTAACACTGCCGCCATCAGCGCCAGCCTCTCTCACTTCAGCTACTTAACCATCATGTCGGGCATATTCCGCTTTAATCTTGATACTCCCGAAGTTGTCTCCGTGGGTGAACCATTCACCGTCACCATCTCAGGCGAACACACTGGCCAAGCTAGCGCCGTCACTCTCGACTCCGGCACCACCGTCACCCAAACCATCCTAGACCCGTGGACGATTGAAGGGAAAATGACTGTCAGTGACCACTTCCGTACTATTCTTAACCCCCAAAAAGTCGAGAATCTCCCTGCTCTCACCCAAAAACAAGGTCGCGACCAACGCTTCAGCCACAACGCCCAATTTACCTGTACCGCTCCCCAAAAGTCACTCTTTATCACCTCCTACCTCACCCTCGGGGGCTCATTTAAAAAAACCTTCACCTACAGCGAAGCCCAAGCCAAAGACCTTGGCACACCCGGTTTTACCGACATCAAACCTTTTAGCCACAACTTCGAAGTTTTTTCTGACGCCTTCGATTGTGTTGCCAAAACCGCTCCGACCCCTAAATCTAAACCGCAAAAACCTGACCAAAGTCAAAGTTCCAATCTCGCTCCCTTAGAAGTTCTAGTTATCAACGGTAAATTTTTCCCTGCCAACCAATTCAATCAGGCCGGCGCCGACACCGGCTGTTCTTCTTCTCACTACCACGCCGCCTACGAAGTCTCCGACATTGACCTCGGCACTCATCTTAGCGACCCCAATCCTTCAGGCTGCGGTTTTGGCACCACCGACGCTGTGCCCCGCAGAACCGAAATGCTTCCTAAGGAAAAGGTCGAGCTTTTCTAAAGTCACCCTTGACTCACCCCTTTTACTAAAAGTAATCCGCTAGCAATCAGCGCTCGCACCTATTACTTTTACCCAACCATTTGCGAAAGTAACGCATCCTCCTCTCCGTCTTCATAGCTCAGTAGAGAAGGATTTTTATACAAACGACACATCTATGGGCAAAATAAAAGGAGCGGGAAACGGGGGTCGAACCCGCGGCCTTCTCCTTGGCAAGGAGACGCTCTACCACTGAGCTATTCCCGCGCACTATTTTTAGGACTCGTAGCTCAGTGGTAGAGCGTTCGGCTTACATCCGAAAGGCCAGAGGTTCGATACCTCTCGAGTCCACAGATAACAAATATATGTTCTATGTCTATGTCCTTTTAGATAGAAATGGCAATTTTTACACTGGTTGTTGTAGTGACTTAAAAAGTCGATATCAACAACATCAAAAAGGGAAGGTGTTCGCAACCAAAAATAAATTGCCCATAAAATTAATTTACTATGAGGCGTGCATAAATAAGTATGATGCTTTTAAAAGAGAAAAGTATTTAAAAAGTGGACCGGGGAAAAAATATTTACGTAATAGATTAAAAATTTTCTTCAAGAAGAGGTAGGCCTTGGGCCCGTTAAAAGTACGGTTCCAGGCTTTAGACCTAAAGTATCGATATACTAAACTAAAACTAAAGTTAGTTTACTAACTAAACCAATCTTTTAACGGGCCGAGGTAGCCAAGTCGGTCACGGCGGGTGTCTGAAAAACATCAGATACAGGTTCGATTCCTGTCCTCGGCACAAAACAAAATGCTTGTTATAAGCTATAATAAAACAGAACCTATTCGCTATGAGACTACTAGACTTAGGACCACAGGATGAAAAAAGTCAACCTAGGTCTCAAACAGCGGAATCATACTTAGAGTTTATTGGAATGGTGGAAGAAAATCCACTTCTTGTCCTACACATTGCTTACAACATGGGTCCAGACGCTTTGCAGGCAGCCTGTACTGCAGTAGAAACTGTTTACCCTGGACTAGTTAAAATCTCTTTTGAGGAAACGCCGCCAGAACACTAACGTCCCTTACTTTATCCCGTACCGCTTCTTCGCCGCCCCAATAATCAGCCGCAACAGCTCCTCATAATCCATCCCCGCCGCCCGCGCTGACAGAGGTAAGTAAGAAGTCAGCGACACTTCCGGCGGAATCATTCCCGGGGGCGAGTTGACATCTAAGACATACAACTCACTCCCATTAGCCCTTACATCCATCCGGCACCAATCTCGTATCTCTAACACTTCCCACACCCCAAAGCAAATCTCCTCCAATCTTTTTTGTATCTTCGTATCTATCGGCGCCGGGCATTGCAGGTGATCCTCACCTTCACCCGCCTCCTCAAACACCCACTTAATCTCTAAAGAATCCAACGCGTTAAATCGTTTTGGCAGTTTCTTAAAATTCGGCTCAATCACCGGCAGCATCCGTGGCGGATTACCCACCAAAGGTACAGAAAATTCTCTGCCTGAAAGAAACGGCTCCACCAGTGCCGGCTCATCAAAAAGCTTCATCACATACGTCACCTGCCTCCTAAGCTCCTCCGTATTATGAACCACGCTATTGTTGTTAATCCCCGCCGACGATCCTCGAGCCACTGGTTTAACAATCAGCGGAAATTCCAAACCTGGCTTCAGTTTGTCCGCAGCTTTATGCATCACTTGCCCGTCGGTCGTCGGTAACCCATTGGCGCGAAGTATCTCCTTAAGCCTCCCCTTATTCATGATCGAAGCCTGAGTCAAAGGCGAGGAACCAGTGTAAGGCAGTCTTAGCATCTCCATCATCGCCGGCAGTTGCGCATAGCCACTGGAGCCGTACATCCCCAAGGAATAGTTGAAGACCAAATCAATCTCTTCCCGTTGCTGGAAAAGCCTCACATACGCCCGCTCGTCTGCCTCTATGGGAAGAACCGTATAACCCAAGTGCTCCAAATGATCCCGGATCGACTCAATCGTCTTCACATCATCATAATCCGCCTCCAGGTGAAATCTAGGATCTTTAGGATCACTCACCCTGCGGCGGTTATAGACAAAAGCCAAAGTCTCTGAACTCATGGTCTAGGTTGGGCTCACCCCACCTTCACCCGCATCCGGGATGGGAAGTTTTTCTTTACCCATTGCGTCTCTCATCGTATTTAAAAGTAACCGTTTCAGTATCTCACTAAATTTGATGCCGTAAAGATCCAAAATATTAGAAAGCGCACAATCAGTTTCTTTCGGCCCGAAAGCCGGATTGCTATTGCTATCCACAAAATAGTAGCGGCCAGATTGATCAAATCTGATATCAAACTTGCCATAATCCGACATCCTCAAGACATCAAACGCTCGCTTCACTTGTTCTACTAGTGGCTGATCCCCATACTTGCGATACGTAAACGTTTCTCCCGTCTTCTCCCATTGCGCCTCAAACGTGGCAAATTCATAAGGATCGTCGGTCGCAAACACTTTCTCTCCCACATATACCTTCTTGTTCAATCCCTCCAAAAGAATCGCCGTAAATTCTCTACCCGCAATAAACTCTTCCACCAACACTGGCTGTTGGTAGGTCGCGATTAAAAACCTCGCCCGCTCCCGCAAGTGTCGCTCGTCATACGACACCGCACCCTTGGAAATCTCGACTGCTCCATGAATCTCATTGAGCTTCGCCATCAGCGGAAAGCGCAGTCTTGGGTCCAGCACCGTTTGGGCACTAGAGAAAAGCTGAAACCGGGGCACCGGCACCGCGTGGCTTTGCAACAGTTCCTTGACCAAAAACTTGTTGTAGTCCAAAGATTCCCCCAAAATCCCCGCCCCTGTATAGGGTACGTCTAAAGCTTCTAAAATCCCCGGGATCACACTGGCCAAATATTCTTGCCCCCGAATCGACCCCACTAGGTTAAACACCATTTCCGGCTTATCCCGCAATAGTTTCGCCGTCACCTCCGGTGTGCCCTGGTAAAGCTTAACCCGCACTCCCAACCTTTCCAAATACCCCGCCACAATCTTAGCCTCGGCCAGAGCGTCTTTCTCCGTCACATACTGCGCCTCGGTCGGAAAATACTCCCGCTTCACCTCGCTATACAAAATCCCCACGAGACTCGGCAGCTTTTGTCCCCATCCCTGAGTCTTAGTTTCACTATCACTGTTTTTCATTGGCCTTCTTCGTCGCTTTCTTGGCTGGTTTAATCCACCGGCTGCCAGACGAATTCCCCGCCTTTCCATGGGCGGGAATGAGGCGCCGCTCCCGCCTACCAGGCGGGAGTAGGGCAGCCTCGGAGGACGGAATCCCCGGCCTCCCACGGCCGGGGAGGACGTCAAAAAGTACCACCATTCGCCTTAAGATCAAGTCTTTCTCCGATTTCATAAAATTGTTTGGAAAATCAAACCACACCCGATAAAAGGTAGCTAAAGGTAGCTTTCGCACCTTCCCAATTTCTGGATCCATAATATAAATGTACTTTCGCCCTATATCCACCACTACTGAGTAGTGCCCGTCATCCACCGAAAACCAATCTATGATCACCGGCACCTGCCTTCGCTTTACCCACTCCCTAAGATCCGCGATCTCAGCCCTATCTTTCACCCACCCCTCCAAACCGTATCGCTTTGCCGTTTTTACCAACACATCCCCCTCGACACCCTTCTCCTCGGTACATCCCGTCTCCCGCGCCAGCTTCTTCATCGTCACCCTCACCCCAAAATACCTCAGCACCACTACTACCAGTTTGTTTACTAGCATTATTGACTATCAATCAACAGCTGTACAGTCAATTGATCATTGTCACCTTTCCCGCCATTCATTCTTTCTCTTTTGGCAGAGTTGACAATTCCTCTCCAAGACGCATATGTATAGTTACTATTGTTAAACTGCTTTTTTATCTTTATGTTGCTTACGACATCAAAGTCGGTTTTACCACTAGCTTTTTCAACATAACAGTTAAGAAGTTGAATGACTGTTGCTCGTTTGAAATCTTTTAGTGTTGGTTTGATTTTTTGGTTAATTGATAGCACTGCAATCAGGTTTACTGTTGATCCGGATATATGTTTTTCATTTCTGTCGACAACTAATAACCCTCCGAACGAATTTTTCCCCAGTTTAAACGATAAACAATCACCCCTGTTATAGATTGATCCGATAACGTCTTTTTCCGCTTTAGGCAAAGTAAATTTGTTTCTTATGGCTAACTCCTTGTTACTTCCTTTAACAAGGATAAAGTTGTCAAAATCTTCTTTATAAATATCTGGGCCATCTTGTTGAAGATATTTGAAGCCAATATCGATGTACTTTGATGGCAATCCGAGTGCGGATGCAAGATCTCTTAAGCGCTCTTCTGAAAAAGTGTATCTCTTCTTCATTATCTTGCTAACCTGACCCACTAATTGTTTTTTATTAGTGATGGTGAGGTTGAATAAACCGCTCCTTTTTGCACAAAGTTTCACCAACTCTTTGGCTTCTCCTTTGTTGGCGCCGATGAAAGCCTTTTTTTCTAGCTCAGATGCCTTATCCATCCCGAAGAAGTCGAGAGAGTCGGCTGCGCCACTAATATAACCGTCATAATCTTTTCCCTTAAAACAAAGGTTATAAAAAAGAAAATCGCTGTCGTGAACAAGGAAATAGATCGCAGTAGTGTTAAAAAATGAAGAGAGGTCTTTAGCTAATTCTGCTCCCCCTGGTCCGCCCTCTATGTATTTGTCATAAATGATAATCCAGTTGTCGCTGGAGGGCGAAATATAAGCCAGATGCCTATACTGCTTCACGAAATCTTTAACAAGATTTCTATCCTTTGTTTTAAGGGCAATATTTCCGAAAAATGCTCCCATACTCAAATTCTACCAATTCCGCAGATAAGTTCCGACGTCCAATTCCCCTTCCAGAAGTACTGACTCTGGTGGGGTGTGTTGGAACAGGGCTTGTCTTTGTGAATAATTCTATAAATTGACTCTAGAGGTATAATTAAGCCATGGATCTTGAAGGAAGAGCTAAAAGAATTTTGTCTGCATCTGATGAGCTTAAACAATCAGCTGAGCGTAGACTTCAGGAAAGGCTTACCAAATTGAAGGATGATGAATTGAGAGCTTCTGAACAGAGGCGGGAAGCTGAGAGGCTAACTAATGAGAGAGTGGTTGACGCAGCTAGAGAGAGACTTTCCAGAGTCGGAGTAATTGAACTGTTTGAGGCGCTGATTGAGCAAAGACCTAACTGGAGTTATTCAATTAACGTCCGCGATTCATTGTCGGGAAGGCCTGATATTGCTGCCAGTTTGAGAACAGAGACAGTGCATAGTGACGGAATTGGTGAAGCCCCTGGTTCCGACTCACACTACGGGGTGAGCATTATATTAACCGGAGGGGTTTTAAAAGAGAAAGTATTAGTTAACAATATAGAAGTGGGTAGAAATAGTTTAGATGAGTTGGTTGAAATGGCATTAGTTCATCCTCAAGGACTTCAACTAGACAATACTTGGTTGGATGGCCATTGGAGGAGTAGCTAACTTTACCAACGAGCGATATATTCCTGCAGTCGCCTCATGCGTTACTGTTTGGCTGCGGGGCTAGGTATCCTTCGTAAACCTAAGGGAGTCTTTAAGCATTGTGTGTAGAGTTGTTTTACCCTTAGTCGTTTTCAGATACTTTTCTCTTCTTTTGGCATCTTCGTTGCTTCGATAAGCTTCATAAAATATTAAGTCAAAAGGAGTGTAATGCTTCGTCGATAACTCTTGCTTATTATTGTGCTCTTGGAAACGCTTTTTTAAATTGATAGTAAAACCGACGTAGATGAAATCTTTTACTTTACTTCTCAATACATAGACGTAGTAGAAAGTCATTAGGTGTTGTTGGTGGAGACGTACCTTGCGGTACATCTCTCACTTACCATTGGTGCATAACTTCTGCGAAGCCATGCACCGTATGGTGCGTGGCTGCGGGGCTAGGATTCGAACCTAGAAAAACGGCTTCAAAGGCCGCTGTGATACCCTTTCACCACCCCGCAATTTTACTCTGATATTGTACCAGGTATAACGGGAAATTTTTAAGCTTAATCCCCAATTCAACCTCTTGAATTCGCTAGTGCCCCGATATATACCCCCAAAAGCACAATCACACCCCCGAGTACTGAAATAGTTGTAATTTCCTCTCCCCTCAAAACGGCCGCCACCACCAGCGTCACCAAAGGAGCGAGCACGAGCTGGTAAGCCGCGGCCGAAGCCGTCCACCTCCTGATCACCAAAATCACGGATACAAACAACACCACCGAAGCTATCACCAGGTACGTCAGGGCCAAAACTGTCTCCGGCGCCCGGGGCAAACTCACTGTTTCTCCGCTTATTTGTGACAGGATTAGTAGGAGTAGTGCCCCAATCATCATTCCCACCCCATTCATCGTGACCAAACGATTACCAGCATACAGCTTGATAATTATTCCTGTCTCCGCCCCACATACCGTCGCCACCACCAGCAATAGTAAAGGCATCAGTGGCACATCCAAAGTCAGCTGCTCCGAGAAAATCAAACCGATACCCCCGAGCGCCACTCCTGACCCCACCAACGAGCGCAATCTGAGCTCTTCCAGTTTATGAACGCGCGCCAGAAGGTGTGTCAAAAGGGGCAACAAAGCCACAATTAATGACGCCACACCCGCAGGTACCCACTGCAGGCCCCAGTACATAAAGCCATACAACCCGCCGAAACCCACCACCCCATACAGCACTGCCCCTCGCAACTCCCTCCCTTTAGGCAAAGGGACTCTCTTTATCAGCATGTAGAGCAAAAAGACCAAAGCGGCCAAAAAAAAGCGCAGTGCCGCCCCCCAAAAAGGTGCCAGTTCTTGATTACTAAACTTCACCGCCACAAAATTTGTGCCGGTGATCAAAACACCGACAGTAAACATGAGAAGTGTCAATCTGTCTGTATTCTTAACCATATACTTCCAGTATCGGCCAAATTCCCGATGTGCAAAGCCCTGCCCACTGACAGACAGGTATTTCACTTGGAAAGTGTAAAGTCAACTTGTGCCTCAAAACTCATAGGCTAATGGTTCTCGTTCCGTCTCTCTATCCCCCAAAACCCCGCCGATCAGTTTCTGGGTTCATCTGTCTAAACTTAAATTTTCCCTCATGTACCTGCATCAACTGCAACGCCTCATCAAAGGCAGCAAAAACTTGTTGGGGGTCTTCATAAATGATCGCCCCCCACGGAGAAGTAGCGTTGCCATACCGAGCGTGAACATTTCGCCCTCTCACTGCTACAGAGGCAGCACCCCACGCGGGAGCAAAGAATAGCTCAAATTGTGTACCGCTTTGGGCCCTCCAGGCCAAATCTTCACTTCTACCTTGCCTGGAATAGCAAGTTCTCATCATTAACTCTCGCTTCCCGGCTTTCTTCCATCGTATCGTCGCTTTGCTCGGATCTACTACCAAGAATTCTCCTCCATCTCTCCATTCGAGGACCATATCGTCTCCGGCTTCTATCGCAGCCCTAAAATCTTTTTCTTGATCAAACCTATTCCTAACAAAATCATAGAGCCCACTCAACCTCTTGGCCAATTCTCCGTCGGCCAGTTTCTTGTCTCTCTCGATCCTATCTAGCACAGCACTCACCGCCTCGTTTTCTCTCCCTTCATTTTCTCGAACCTCCAAAGATCCAGTTCCATCTCCCATAATCTAACCATACCCAAATGTGGCTGAACTTTCAATCTTTCCTAAATAACAAGCGTTTTGGCCCTAAAACTCGTTTCTAACCACTCTGATATACTCGAGCCATGCTCCACCCCAACTTCGTCTTTCTCGGTGTACTGCTTCAATTTTTTGGCGGTCTCAGTTATTTCCTTGACACTCTAAAAGGCAAAGTCAAACCCAATCGCGTCAGCTTCTTCCTTTGGTCGCTCGCTCCCTTCATCGCTTTTACCGCTGAAATAAAGCAGGGTGTAGGTATCCAATCACTCCTTACCTTCATCGTTGGCTTTTCTCCCCTTACCATTTTTATTGCTTCATTCTTTAACAAAAAATCCTTTTGGCAACTGGGTCCACTAGATTGGATCTGTGGCGCCCTCTCCCTTACAGGTCTGCTTCTTTGGTACTTCACTCGGGTGGGCAACATCGCCATCGCCTTCAGCATTGTCTCAGATGGTCTGGCATACCTACCGACCATGGTTAAGGGCTACCACCATCCTGAAACTGAAAATCACTGGCTCTATAGCCTGGGAGTTGTCAACGCCGGTATTACCCTCCTCACCATCGATACCTGGAATTTCGCCCACTATGCCTTCCCGCTCTATATTTTTTTGGCCGACGCCATTATGGTTAGCCTCATTAAATTTAATTTCGGCCAAAAACTCCAAAAGGTCATCAACACATGAAAGTCATGTCCTACAACATCTTCAACGGTGGGGGAGAACACCTTCCATTAATTCTCGCCATCATCAAGAAGGAAAGTCCTGACTTCCTCACCCTCAACGAAGCCAATACCTTCATTGCCAACAACCACAAACTTCTCAAACACGTCGCCAAAGATCTAAACTTTCCCCACTTCGACATTGCCCTCTCCGGCCACGGCGACTATCACGTCGCCGTCTTTTCCAAATATAAGCTCCACCACATCACAAAACTCCAGCCGCTCGAACGTGCCTGCCTTATTTCCCACATCGACACCGATCTCGGCCAGATCGCCATCGCCAGCCTCCACTTAAACCCTTATGCCGAAGACCTGCGCCACCCCGAAATCGATCTCATTCTCGACCAGCTCAAATCGTTTGATCTTACAATCATAACCGGTGACTTTAACTCCTTATCCCGCCATGACCACTACAACCCTAGAGTTATCCAAAAACTTGATGCTGTACTTACTAAAAAGCTCACCACTAATGACCAGTTGCGTTTCGACGCCATCGACAAAATCATCCTAAGTGGCTACATCGATGCCGCAGTTGAATTAAAACGTAATAATGACTTCACCGTCCCTACTTCATTCAACGAGCACGCTTTTCACCCAGAAGTTCGCTTCGACTATATCTTTATATCTAAACCGCTCAAACCACACCTCAAGGACTATCAAGTCATCAAGAACAACACCACCTTCAAAGCTTCCGACCACTATCCAGTCATTGCTATCCTAAGCTAGAATTAATTCAATTTAATATGGCCAAAAACCTTAGCCTTCAGGCCAAAGGTATTATCAAAAAAATCCTCTACATCACCATCGCCACGTCTTCTAAAGATGGTCAACCGTGGAATAGCCCAGTCTACTCAGCCTACGACCAAAGCTACAATTTCTACTGGAACTCCTGGAAAGACAATCGACATTCAAAAAATATTGCCTCTAATCCCAAAGTATTTCTTGTTATCTATGACTCGACCGTCGTTGAGGGAACAGGCAGAGGTGTCTATATCCAAGCAAGAGCCTCTATGCTAACTGATGAGAAGGAAATAGAATACGCTCGGTCTCTTCTTGAGAAGCGCAAAACAAAACCATCAAGCAAACTTCGTAGTCCAAAAGAATTCATGGGAGACTATCCTCGGCGCGTCTATAAGGCCATTCCAGAAAAGGTATGGATAAATACCGACGGAAACATCAACGGCAACTACGTCGACAAAAGAGTTGAAGTTAAACTCACATGATCTACAAGATCGCCGAGTTCAAGGTCCGTAAATCTAGGCTAGGGGAGTGCCTCAAAGCCATCAAGGCATTCGTCCAGGCCGTCAAAACCAACGAACCCAACACTCTCATCTACGACTCCTACCAAAAACCTGATAAAGTTTCCTTCATCCACTTCATGTGCTTTAAAAATTCCCAAGCCGAAGCCCACCACCGTACTACTCCTCACGTCAAAAAATTCGTCAGCGTCTTGTATCCCAATTGCGCCATCAAACCTATCTTCACGGACCTCTCTCGCATCAGCGAATAAGTCGATAAAATCTAATTTAGCCCACATATAGCGCTAAACAAAGTCAGACTTTATGAAAGTTTGCATTCTCCCCTAAATGAGATAAGATCAGCTTCATGCCAACCAAAGTCATCATCGTTCTCCTCGCTGCCCTCGCCCTCCTCGGTGGTGGCTATTTTCTCTACCTTCGCTCCTCAGCTAATCCCCAGACCCAAACCGAAAACCCTCAAGCACCATCCACTCAAAACGCCAGCTCTGGCCAAAGCTTCACTGGCTCCCTCATCGACCTCCTCACTTTGGGCCAAAACTACACCTGTACTTTCCAAACCACCGATGACTCCGGCGCTCAAACTTCAGGACTGGTCTTTGTCTCCTCAGGCGGCGATAAATTAAGTGGCGAGTTCGAGATGCGAGACACCGAGGGAACCGTCACTACCTCAAACATAGTCAGCGACGGCGAGTATAACTACATCTGGTCTTCAGAAATGACTCAGGGCTTTAAAACCAAAATCGAACCCGGAGACTCCTTATTTGGCGAGGGCGGGGGAGATAGTGAAACGCCTACGGGTATCGACGAAAACAAACCAGCTGATTTCAACTGCACTCCCTGGCTCGTTGACCAGAGTAAATTTGTCCCGCCCTCAAACATCGAGTTCGTTGAGTTTGCCGCCCCAAAGCTCGAAACACTACCCGATGCCATGGAAGACTCACCTAACTGCTCTGTCTGCGACCAAGTTTCCGCCGGCGACTCTCGCGATCAGTGTCTCCAAGCTCTGGGCTGCTAAAAACTATTTCCTACTGCGAATACAATTGACTTTGGGGAATAAT
>JACOWY010000030.1 GCA_016176555.1 Candidatus Chisholmbacteria bacterium
AAAGGCGGCCGCGAAAACCCCACTTCTTTCGTCAACCCCGCCGCCGTCAGCATGCTCGTAAACGCCCGCCCCAACCGAAACTCTGTCTCTACCCGCGGATTCGGCAGCCTAAACGTCAAAAACTTCTTCTCCCCCAAGGGATTCTTTTTAAAATATTGGAAGTGTTCTGCCAACAGCCTCTCTATCACCGACTCGTCGACAAGCTTCCCCTCCCAATCCCATTTATATTCTGTCACCCCCAGTTCTGAAAACGTCAACCAACATTCTTTCGCCTCAGCTCTCGTACTAATAAACGCCCGCTGCTGCCAGTATGGTACTCTCGCGTGATCTGGATGTTGCGACGCCATCGTCGCCGGAATTCGTCTGGTAATCATATATCTCCACTCGTAAGTGGGATTAAAAAAACTCGCCTCTAGTCCGGCCACTGCCGGGCCAGGGGCGAGCTTTTTAAACCCGCGGTACCACCCTCGTTTAGCTTCTAGTCCTTAGAAACTAGCGTTCAGATTAACTTTCCTAGACGCTAGTCGTTTACCCCGTAGAGAAACTTTACGGGGCTAGACCCTAGTCGCTCTCTTTTTTGTGCTGTCACGGGCACTCCCGTAAGGTTCTACTCCCCCGCCGACTGAGGCGGGGTTTCTTCCTTAAGCTCGTCCGCTGTCTGGCGAACTTTTTACCTAGCCGTATCCGGCTCAGCCGGAGTAGGCTGGCAAACGCCCTTATTCTCTTGTCAAAAAAGTATCATACCACGAAAAAGCCAACTTCACGTAGCTCTGCTAAAATACCCCCATGGCCACGATTCTAGTCATCGAAGACGACCAACCCTTGCTCTCTTTCGTCGTTGACTTCCTCAAAGATGAAGGCTTCATCGTGGCAGGCACGGGGAGTGGCGCGCGAGGTCTCGCCACCGTCGCCAGTCTCCATCCCGACCTCGTCATCCTCGATCTTGGCCTCCCCGATATCGCCGGGGAAACCGTCCTCACTCAAATCAAAGACACTTCTCCAGAGATTCCTATTATTATCCTCACCGCCAAAGCGCAATTGAATAGCATCGTCCAAAGCCTCAACTTGGGCGCCGACGACTATCTCGCCAAACCATTCGAAATCGCCGAACTCCTCGCCCGCATCAAAGCCCGCCTCAGGGTCACCGCCAACATCAATCCTCTCCTGACTATTGACCACCTGAAAGTCAATCTCGACACCCGAGAAGCAACGCGCCAAAACCGCCCTCTTCCCCTCACCAAAACTGAGTTTGATCTCCTCACCTATCTCCTCAAAAACAAAAACAAAGTCCTCACCCGCACCATGATCCTCAATCACGTCTGGGATTTCGATAGCGACGTCGAAAGTCGCGTCGTCGACGCGTTCATTAGCTCGCTTCGGAAAAAAGTCGACTCTGGCTTCCGTAGAAAACTCATCCACAACAAACGCGGCGTTGGCTACGTTCTCAAAGACTAATTCCCCACCGCCTTCAAGGTAAAAGCCGCTTGATATCTGCCGCTAAGCCTGAAAATAAACTCCGTCGCCTCCTCCTCTTAGTTTGCCCTAAATTCCCCCATCGTCTCCGATTTTCATCACCCCATATCCACTGTTTCCCTCTCTCCAAAGACCCAATCATTGAGAGTAACTCCTCAATTGCAAACGGTTTGTCAATAAAAGCCACCCGCTGCCTTTCCGCCTGCTGCCGCGCCTCTGTGTACGCCGACATAATCACTCCCACCGCTCTCCTCACCCGCTCATCCTGCTTCACTTCCTGCCACATCCGAATTCCATCCTTGCCCGGCAAACTATAATCAATCAAAAATACATCGGGGATAAACTCCCGCATTTTCGCCCTTACACTTTGATAATCGCGAGCTATATTCGTCCGGTACCCGCTCTCTGTCAGCTGCAGCGCGATGGTCTTGAGAAGCATCTCGTCATCATCCACCACCAAAAATGACGGCAAAATAGTCTGCCTTTTCTTACGTTCTCCCTCCCCCTCATCCCGGCTTGAAAAATAGGTCGTCATATAGCCGTTAAGCAGCTTCTCTGTTTGTCGCTCTCCACTATAGGTAATCTTCATAACAAGAGATCCTTAAAACTTAAGATAAGCGTTACGCGAGCCTTTGGGCTCGACATAACAAGAAATCCTTTGCACCTTCCAATCAGCGTTACGCGAACGTCAGTTCGCCTATATCGCCCACTCTAAATCTCAAACATTAAAATTGCTTCCACCTTCTGTAAGAATTATGTAAAAGCCATGTCTCCCCCTCTTTCTGTGCTATCCTAAACCCACTCGAGCAAATCATATGAATATGCCATGGCCCGACGCCGCTAAGGTAAGCCAAAAAAAATTGATTTCCCTCTTAGAAACTTGGCGCACCTCCACCACCTATCTCACTCTTGCCGCCGTCCGTTATATCGTAGCCATCGCCCTCGTTACTGCCATTTTTTATCTCACCGCTCCCTCCTCAGAGCTCACCTCTATCCTCCATCTCTTTGGCCTCATTGGCGCCCTCGTCTTCATCACCCCCCTCCTGGGCATTGGCCCCGTTGCCGCCGCCACGCTGGCTACCATCATCTTAAGCTACCTCCATCCCCATCCCGGCATTACCATTAGTTTGAGAACTTACCAAGATACCAGCCTGCTTTTAGGCAGCGTCGGCGTCACCCTCATCCTCCTCCAGCTCATCAGAAACAAACACACCGGCTACATCAAAATCAGAGAAAAACACCTCAACGCCCTTTTAGAGAGAAGCCTCCACCCCATCATCTTAAGTAACCAAGCCGGCCAAATCCAATACGCCTCAACCTCCATCACTCCCCTCTTAGGTCTCAAACCTCATGAATTTATTGGCAAAAAAGTTATCGATTTCGTCCACCCTGATGATAAAACCAAAGCCCAAGACTTCTATAAAGAAATTTTCTCCTACCCCTACCAAAGAAAATCCACCGAACTGCGCCTGAAAGCCAAACCCCAATCGTGGATCTGGATCCGCCATGCCGCCATTAACCTCCTCCCCCATCCTCACATCGGCATGGTCGTGGCGAGCTTCCAAGATATCTCCAAACAAAAATACCTCGATAACCTCCGCCTCGAAAGCCTCAAAAGAGAAAAAAAGGCCCGCACCCTCGCCGAAAAAGCCGTCCGGGCTCGCGACGAATTTCTTTCCGTCGCTTCTCACGAGCTCAAAACCCCCCTCACCACCATCCTCCTTCACCTCCAAGGCACGCTCCGTCGCATCCAAACTCAATCGCTGGCTAACTTCTCCGGCGAAAGGCTCGTCCAAAGTCTAGCTATCGCCCAAGCCCAGAGCCAACGCCTTTCTCTCATGATCAAAGATCTCCTCAACGTTTCTCTCATCACCACTGGTCGCATCGAGCTGGAGAAAAAACCCACCGAACTCAACCAGCTTGTGGGTCACCTCGTCGAGAGATTTAGCGAAGAAGCTAAACGCTCCGGTTCCAAGTTACAAACCAAATTAACTGGAGAAATTCATGGGCTTTGGGATGCCATCCGCATCGAGCAATTGCTCGCCAATCTCCTCACCAACGCCTTAAAGTACGGCAACAAAAAACCCATTGCCATTGCCACCGCCACCCAAGGGCAGGAAGCCATCGTCTGGGTCAAAGATCAAGGCATCGGCATCAGCCCCAAAGATCAAGCCAAAATCTTCGATCTATTTGTCCGGGGTGAAAATCAAAATCATGAACCCGGCTTAGGTGTCGGCCTCTTTATCGCCTCCCGCATTGCCAGCTCCCACAATGGAGAGCTCAAAGTCGAAAGCCAACCCGGCCAAGGTTCAACCTTTATTCTCAAACTCCCCCTAGGTAAACAGTGAAAATTTCTACCCGATCATAGATACATCTATCGTTCAATATCTGATCTATGATTTATGATCTATAGCTACGCTTCGTTTCACTCAGCCGCTCTTTTTCGCTCCGCTCAAAATGATCTATGATATTTGATATTTGATCTTTGATTTCACTCCCCTCCCACCACCAACACCACTTTGCCCCTGGTATGCCCCTGCTCCTGTAGTTCCACCGCCGCTTTGACCTCATCAAGCGGAAAGGTCTCGGCCACCTGCACCTGTATCTTGCCTGCATCAACCAATTCTGCTAAGCGCTTCAGCCGTTCCGTCGTCACCCGCGTAAACTGTCCTATTCCCGTCACCCCGTATTGAGTACTCAGTTCCTTATCTGGCTCCCCAAGCATCGACACCAACACCCCACCCTTCCGCAACACCTTAAACGACCGCACCACTACCTCACCTCCCACCGTATCAAACACCGCGTCTAAATCCCTAAGCTTCTCCTCAAACCGCTCGGTTTTATAATCAATCACTTCATCTGCCCCCAAGTGTTTGACAAACTCCTTATCCTCTCCCCCTACCGTCGTCGCCACCCATCCGCCTAAAGCCTTTGCTACTTGCAGTGCGATGTGCCCAATCCCTCCCCCCCCGCCATGAATCAAAATCTTCTGCCCGCTCGTAAGCTTAATGTGTTCCTCCACTGCCTGCACCGCGCTTACCCCCGCGAGTGCCAGCGCCGCTGCCTTAATAAAATCCGCTCTCTTCGGCTTCAACGCCACACTCTTCCCCTTCGCCGCCACTTTCTCCGCCCATGCTCCCGATCCTCCTCCCAAGATAATCGCCTGTCCATACACCTCATCCCCCACTTTAACCCCTTCCACTGCTCCCGCTACCTCCGCTACCACGCCCGCAAAATCCCCCCCCCAACGTCACCGGAAAAGGAAGCGGCTTCATCCCCGTCATCATCCCCGCCCGCAACTTCCAATCAGCCGGGTTAATACTCGCCGCTTTCACTTCTACCAATACCTGTTCATCAGAAATTTCAGGCTCCGGCGCGTTTTCAGTCACCTCGACTACTTCATTTCCCCCGTACCCTTTAATCTGCACCGCTTTCATACAGAAACATTGTATCCCATTAATCTACCTTAAAAAAGAAGTCAGCGTTAAACCGACAGCAAATCCAACAGCCGCGTCAAAATCCCTTGATTAATCCTCACTAGCTCCCCGGTTTCAGCCGATACTACTGCCGTCCGCCTCAGCCCAATTCGCACTAACCCCAACAACCGCTCAAACTTTACCCCCTTAATCTCATAAATCAACTCCCCATTTTCATCAGCCGTCAGCACTATGTCTGCTTCTGCCTCTTCTTCGAGCTCAGCCGAGGGACTAGCCGAGGGTTCAATCGATGCCCCGGGTGTCGGTTCCGCTGAAGCCGTGGCCACTGGCGTCGCCGACGCCGTCGCTTCCTGCCCCTCAAGCCACCTTATCCCACCCTTACCTCCGAGTTGGTCCAGCACCTTGGCCGCCAGCATATGTGCCACCGCTTGATCAGGCAGCACCGCCACTACCTTCTGCCCCGCTGGTGTCGTCACAATTAGTTCGTTAGCCTCCAAATTTACCATCAAAGGGAAATGAGTCTGTGCCGCCAGTTTATTGCGAATCACCAAAGCCGCGTTACCTTTCGCCTTAATCTCTATCTTTATCTCTACCTCATCTTCGTCTTCATCTTCGTCCTCATCCTCGTCATCATCATCGCTCTCGATCTCAAATCTCCCTGCCCTACCCCGGCTAAAATGAATCTCCTCACCCTCATCATCCAAAGGCTGGACTAAAAGAGTGTTCCCTTCTCCCTCCAGTCTCACGCTTTTTGCTTGCGGTGGCAAATCCTTCTCTTCCACCGCCTCACCACTTCCCCCCTGCCCCCGATTACTCGAGTCATCTTCATTCCCTCTGCCTGAATTATCGTTCTGCGAAGATTGGCCCCCCTCCCCCGAATTGCCCCCCTTAGCCACCACCATCCCTCGCCCAAAAGCCACTCCCAACGCCAAAACCAAACCTAAAATTAAAACAGAAAATAGCTTTCTCATCATGTAGTCTGCGGGGTTAACCTACAATTCAAAACCCCTTTTGTCAAGCCAACCCTACTCTCCTTCTGCCCAAATGACAAAGGTAAACAATTTCTGCCCTCCACC
Organism: Candidatus Chisholmbacteria bacterium; assembly: GCA_016176555.1. GTDB lineage: Bacteria > Patescibacteriota > Microgenomatia > UBA1400 > JACOWY01 > JACOWY01. Next base: position 5,987 of record JACOWY010000030.1, read on the forward strand.
GAAGTCACGCTCAAAAACCGCCACATGACCGTTATCACGAATCGTCCTGCCCCACTCGCTTCGGTTTTCAAAATCCTGATTCCTCGCTGCTGCGGCTATAGCCAACCCCAAAGGCAGTTTTTGCGTTCCGCTCTGAACAGTCGTAAAGCTATCCAGGTGCGCATAGATGGTTTCGAGCATGTCGTAGTCGTGCTGGTTGGGGTGCTCGTTACTGGGCGGGCCGAGTGGATTACTCGTGTAGTCCATGCATGAAACCAGGTTAGGGTTATCAAAAATTTCATCTTGGTGATCCAAACCGAAGGTATGCGCCACCTCTTGGCACATCACCAAATTCTTCCATCCGGGTGTGTTATATTTTGCGGTCGAAAAATACGTATCATTTACTTTCGCCACCCCTTGGACAATGTGGTCGCCACTCACCCAAATCTGCGCCAGCCCCAACCAACCGTTGTTACCATATTTTGCGTTACACACCTCCACCCTCCCGCTCGTGGGCCGGCACCGTCTCCCGGTCGTCCCGCCAGCCACGATCAGCGTATCCAGCACACTCGATTGGCTCCAGTCGCTCGACGTCGTGCCTAAATAAGGGTCCCAAGTCGACGACAGGTTATCACCCAACTTTAAGCTGAAAGGGTTGCTCGTCCGCCCCCAATGAAAGTTATTCCACGAGTGGCTCGCCTCAACCGCCACCGGTAAGACAGCCGCCACCAGGAAGATCACCAAAGAAAACACTGAAGACCACATAGTCTTAGTCTCATAGTGTAGCAAACACTTCGCTCCTGTCAAGCCAACTCTCAAACCGGCCCGCCACCGTAAACAACCTACAAATTCTCCACTACCCTTTTGAGCCTTTCCAAAATCTCCATCGTAAACGGTTCTTCGAGCTTCCCTTCATCCACCCACTCATAGTATTCAAATTCATGGGAATTCTCATCTATCGGTCTAAATGTATACCGCACATGATAACTCGACTCCGCCGCCGCAAACTCAAACATCTCGTTCTCTTTAAACTTGGTCACCTTATACTCTGTCCATACGCCTTGCTTATTTCGATTTCGGTAAATCGTCCCCAAGCGCGTCGGCCACTCATTCGTTTTCTCTTCCACAATCGACTCCACCCACTTCGGCGTATTCGCTGGCGTCATCGTAAACCAAAATACATCCCTCGCCGGTCGCTTAATCCTAATCGTCAATCTCTTCTCCTTCATCGTTCTCCTGTCTTTTCTTTCAAATATTCAAGAAGTTCCGGAAAAGTTTCATCCATAAAATGTTTCCGATTCTGGAAAACAAATGTCTCCGGCCGAAGCTTACTCTTGATATGCTCAAATTCTCTCTGAGGAATATAGGGATCATCTTTTGAATAAAACAATCCAATAAACTGCTGATTCTTTCTAATCCTCTCCCACCGCCACGGCGTGTCAAAATAACCACTCTGTTTCTCCAGCGCATCTTCCGTATCCGTATATGAAGGCGCAATCAATACTGACCCCAAAACTTTCTCCGTTTCAGCATACCGCATCGCCGCCGTTGCTCCCGAAGAATGCCCCACCAAAATCGTTCTCTCGTCTGCCTGAACTTTTTCTTTCAAAAACGCCAACCAATACTTCTTCCGCGCTAAAATCGAATCCGGAAATGTCTCAAAAATATTCTCTACTTCCACTCGATCTAGTTCCCTCTTAAGCCATGGTGCCCACGCATACGACCAGCGCATCGTGTCATTGCCATGAAGGAAAACTATCTTCGTTGGCGGCATGTGAAAGGTAAAAAGATTATACACACCACAAATGTGCCTTAAAAACTTTTTACCCCACCTTGGGCCGTGCTTCGTTTACCACGAGAGCCCTGCCATCAAGCTCTTTGCCATTAAACATTTCAATTGCTTTTTTGGCTTCAGCCTCGGTTGCCATTTCCACAAAACCAAATCCCCTCCCTTTTCCCGTTTCTCTATCCGTAATCACCACTGCATCTGTCACCGTTCCAGCCTGGGAAAAGTGCTCCCGGAGCTGATCTTGAGTAATCGAATAAGCTAGATTACCAACGTATAGTTTTTTCAATGAGGTTCACCTCCTTTCAAAATATATAAAAATATATATAAAGTATTGTTATTCAATAAACGTAAGGGCTTTCCCCACCTTATCTGCTCTCCCTGTTCTCCCCACTCGGTGAATATAGTCTTCATAGGTTGCCGGCAAATCGTAATTGATCACGTGAGTCACGTTATCAATATCCAAACCTCTCGAGGCCACATCGGTCGCCAAAAGAGCCTGAATCTTATTATCTCGAAATTCCGAGAGCGCTCTCTGCCGCTGGTTTTGGCTCTTGTTCCCATGAATCGCCGCCACTCGCAGCCCCCGCCGCGCTAGCTCTCTCATCACTTTCTCCATTCCCCACTTCGTCCGCCCAAACACGAGCACTTTTTCAAACCCCTCGGTCTTCAAGAGGTCATGCAAAACCTCGAGCTTCGGCTTGCCGTTAATTCTGATAATCTCTTGGTCCACATTCTCCGCCGCCGCCGCCGACTGTACTGATATCGCCACAGGATCGGTTAGAAAGCTCTGCATTACTTCCCGAACGTTGTCTGGTATCGTCGCCGAAAAAAACAACGACTGCCGCTTACTTGGTAAGCGTTTAATCATCCCCCTTACATCACGAATAAACCCCATATCCAGCATCCGGTCTACTTCATCCAACACCACCGCTCCAAAATCGCTAAAATCAAGCCGTCTCCGCTTCTCCAAATCCTTGAGCCTTCCCGGCGTTCCGATCACAAACTGAGGTCCAAGCGTTAATCCCTCAATCTGCCGCTGTATTTTTGCCCCCCCAATACACAGAGCTGACGAGAGCCCCAATCCATTGCCAAATGCCGTCAACTCGTCACGCACCTGCATCGCCAGTTCTCGAGTCGGCGTCACTATCAATACTCGGGCCAGAGCCCCAATCGTCACTCGATGAATCAAAGGGATTAAAAACGCCGCCGTCTTTCCGGTACCGGTATTAGCTACCCCTACCACGTCACGACCGCCAAGAATAGGTTCAATCACTTGGTCCTGAATCGGCGTTGGCTTGGTGTAGCCTCGCGCCAGCACATTCTTTTTAAGCTGCTCCAAGATCGCAAAATCATCGAATCGATGCGTAGCCAAGTATTCTGTCTTCACCAACTTCACCCCCGCTTTTTCCACTAAAAATGTCGGATTAAACGTTGCCTGCCTTTGCTGTCGGCCAAATGAACTTCTTTGATTGCCACGATAACGACCACCTCCATGGCCATGGGTATGAGAAAAAGATCGCTTCGACCTGTACATAGATACTGTCTCAAACAGAAAAGCTAAGGGGCAAAAAGCAAGAAGTCTTGAAGATTAGTAAGGAGTCAAAACCTGTTTTGCGTGCTTAACCCTAACAACTGTTTAGTAACTATTAGAAATTATATCACTTTCAACCAAAAAGGTTTACTTCTAAAAGAAAAATCAGTAAAAATAAACTCAATGCTCAAAGAAACCCTCCGCCAATACGCTGTCGCCGGCCTTATCGCTGCCATCTTGATCGCTAGCTACGTCGGCTATCTCCTCGCCACCGGCCGCAGCCTAGAACTGCGTACCTTCAACAACGCCATCGCCAATTCGTCAGTCGTCCTCTTAGCAATCACCCTCTCTTTAGGCCCCCTCGCCAGGCTCTTTGACGTTTTCGATCGCTACCTCACCTACCGCAAGGAAACCGGCATCTGGGCTTTCCTCCTTGGACTCACCCACGTTTATCTCGCCATGGGCCCACTCGCCCGCTCCGGCCCTTTTGGTTTTTATCAAAGCAGACCTCTTTCCGCCTATGCCGGGTTGGTAGGCTTAGTCATCATGTTCGGCCTCTTCACCATCTCCCTTGAAGCCATCAAACAAAAGCTCGGCACGAGCCTCTGGTGGAAACTGCAATTTAGAGGTGCCCGCCTCGCTGGCCTTGCCATCCTAATCCACTTTGGCGTCCTCCGCTGGAGCGCCTGGGGCGAATGGTTAAAAGCCGGCGGCTTGCCGCCAGCCAGCCTCATCACTGCCACAATCGCCCTCGCCGTCATCCTCCTACGCCTCGTCGACTGGTCCGCCTCATTCAAAAAATCCCACCCTCAAACCAGCTCAACCACAGAAATGAAACCTTCCATCTCTCCACCCGTCACTTCCACTCCCAAAACTTAAGGATTTCCTGGAGGAACTTCTACCTTTTGGAGTAAACGATAACCACCAAGCTAACGAGCGCCAAAGCCACGCCAACAAGCTGAGTCAAATTCAACCGCTCGTGCCAAAAGAAAAAACCAAACACCACCCCATAAATAATGATGGTCACATAAAATAAGGGTGTAAAAATCGACTGTGGCGCGCCCAAAGAGTACGCCTTAATAATCCCCCAGTTCCCCAAAGCAATCAAAACTCCAATCGCTATCGCCACCTGCCAATGCTTGCTCGTTAAAATCACCGACTTGTTCGCAGCCGTCAGCCAATGAAACAAAAGCATCACCCCAAAACCAGCCAACGAAGCATAGGCATTTATCAAAAAGACAGAAGCATCTTTTGGCAACAGTTTAGAC
>JACOWY010000031.1 GCA_016176555.1 Candidatus Chisholmbacteria bacterium
GGAAGGCCGGGGATTCCGTCCTCCGAGGCTGCCCTACTCCCGCCGAATCGGCGGGAGCGGCGCCACGTCGAACGTAGCTGGGACGTTCGACTGTCCCGCCTCATCCCCACCCATGGAAGGGTGGGGAATTCGGCTGGCAGCCGGTGGATTAAGCTCAGGGTGATTGTGGTTTTAGGCGGTAATTTAACAAATCTTAGGGGGTGTAACCCAGGGCTGTAGACTTGAGGCCAACTGGCAAACCCACGCCCGCCCCAATGAGCCCAGGGGGTTTTTGTTTTAGCTCCCGGCGCCACCAGGGCCGATCGAAGAAAAGCTGAGAGATTTCCAGGTGCTGGGCTTCGTGAGTAAACCACACCCCAAGGCTATGTAAGTTGGGCCAGATATATTTAAGACAGGTTTTTAACGAATCAGTTAAGTCAACGTCGGTAAAGACGAAAACAGCTTTTTGGCGACTTTGATGAAACTTTGGCAGAGTCTTGGCGAAATAACCCGGCACCAGTTGACAGCTAGGGAGATGACCAAAACGAGAGAGATTTTGCCGTACCTCTTTTAATCTACCCTTAAACGAACCTTTGGTATAGGTGTGAATTTCTCCTAGAGTAGGACAATGGTGTTCTCTATCTGATGATTTCGGTACAGGCAAGCCGCTAAAGGAATCGAAGACAATCAATTTTCTTTGGGTGAGTTGACAGGCCAAGGAGAGATTGGCGGTGCTGGCGCCTTTGTAGCAACCGCATTCGACTACGACTCCTGGAGTGGAGGGTGGCAGTTTGAGAATAGCCTCAATCATGATCAGGTGTTCATACCAGGATGTAGCGCCGGGGATACGGCGGTGATTGCGATACGTTTTTAGAAGCAGCCACAATTTCTGGATCAACCCAATGCCATAGTCATGGCCAGTTTCTTGGCTTAGAAAAGAAGCCAACACCAGCGGTAAGGCTAGCGTTTGCACCAACAGCAGATAAACTTCCCCGGCCTGAGAGGCCGGGGTTTTCTCCCTTTCGGGAGAAGAAGTATGTTGCGCTTTGTATTCGCTAACGCTCATTCTTTTTAGATCGCCTTCACCTCTGGGCTAAAAGCCCAGAGTTTTCGGCTGTCTTGCAATAAAACTTGGAAAAAACCCTGAGCGACATTTACTATTTATATAGAACTCGTTTCAAAACCATATTATTCTTCGAGCGAGTGATCCGGCTTAGCCGGAGAACGAGTCGAGAAGCCTGTACTGAGTCTACCGAACGTGTTCTCGACAACCTGCCTGCTGGCAGGCAGGGCTCGAACAGTAAGTTTTGAAACCAGTTCATAGTATCTATGAAAAATATTGTTTATACCATTCAAGCGTGGTGGTGAAAGCATTGGCTAAACTATGTTTGGGTTGCCACTTTAACAGACGGCGAGCTTTGGCGTATTGCAATGATTGGCGAGGGATTTCGTTTTTCTGAGTATTAAGAATTTTATAGTTAATTTTTTTACCCAAAATTTTTTCAATAGTTTTAATGACCTCGATGACAGATAGATTCTCGGGGGAACCGAAATTGAAAGCTTCACCAACAAGACTATCTATATGCTCTAGAATTCTTAAGTAGCCGTCAACAACGTCTTTAACATAAAGGTAGTCGCGAATGAAGGTACCATCGCTTCTTAAGCGAACTAGATTTTTTAAGATTACAGCCCGGCAGAGCTTAGGAATGATGCGGTTAAAGTTGAGGTCACCAGGACCGTAGATATTGCCAAAGCGAGTGACGACAACTGGTAAACCATAGGTATGATGGTACATTTGACCGATCAGGTCGGTGGCAGATTTTGATACTTCGTAGGGGTGGTCACCTTTGAGGGGATCAGTTTCAGTGTAATTTTTTTTCTGGAGTTTTCCGTAGGCCTTATCGGAAGAAGCAATGATGATGCCTTTAATGCCGGCAGTACGCCTGGATGCTTCGAGGACATTAACCGTGCCCATGATATTGGTGGCCAGAGTTTCGAGGGGGTGATTAGAAGCGACGTCTACCAGTGGTTGAGCAGCGAGGTGAATCACGTAATCTGGAGAATACTTAACTATTAGTTCAAATAAACTTTGGCTATCTTTGATATCCAAGGGAATGTGAACCACTTGCTGGTGTAAACCTTGGGCCATGAAATAAGAATGGGGATTGAGCGACCGAGATACCGTAATGATGTGGGGGCTTTGGGTCAGGAGCGCTTCTATTAGGTGACTGCCGATGAGACCAGTACCGCCGGTAATGAAGACTGTTTTGTGCTTTAAGTTAACCATAGGGTAAAGATGCAGGGTGGATCTTAACACCTTTTGTTTCGATACAAAAGTAGGGCGCAAGGGGTGCAGATGAGAAACAAGACACAGCGGGTGTTTGCGAAAGTATGATATAACAATCGGTGCCCGGAAGGAAAAACGAAGTTAGGAGAATTCAAGTGACTGGCTATCAAATTCGGAAGATTATTTTGGAACAATCTTTTCGAGCCCAAGTGGGTCATATAGGTTCGGCGTTATCGATTGCCGATATTGTGGCGGCTATTTATAGTAGTGTATTGACGCAGCGGCGGCCGGGTGAAAAAGATCGCCATCGGTTTATTTTATCTAAGGGTCACGCAGCCTTGGCGCTGTACGCGGCTTTATATTTAAAAGGGTGGATACAAAAAAAAGAACTAGATAGTTTCTGTAGCGACGGAACTAGATTGGGAGTTCATCCGGAGATTGGTCTTAGGGGAGTGGATTTTTCGACTGGGTCTTTGGGACATGGTTTGGCCATGGGGGCAGGGGCGGCGCTCGGGGCTAGACTGGGGCATTCTAAAAGGAAAGTGGTGGTGTTGATGAGCGATGCGGAATGCAATGAAGGCTCAACGTGGGAAACAGCGATGTTTGCCGCTCACCATAAACTGGCTAATTTAGTTGGCATTGTCGATTTGAATGGCCAACAAGCCTTTGGCTATACCAAAGATGTACTTAATTTACAGGGTATGGCCGCGCGATGGAAACAGTTTGGGTGGGAAACTCACTCAGTCGACGGACATGACCAAAAAGCGCTAACTAAGATTTTACGTTCAGTTAAAACTAACTTTGGAAAACCACATCTGCTGGTGGCCAAGACAACCTTCGGTAAAGGAGTCTCTTTTATGGAAAATCAAATTAAGTGGCACTATTGGCCAATCAATCAGATTGAATATAAGCAGGCCCTAAAGGAAATCCGTGACTAAAGTATGAGAGGGGCCTTTGTTGAAGAGTTGACTAGGTTAGCTGCTTACGACAAGCGGGTGGTGGTGTTAACGGGTGATTTGGGTTACACGGTTTTGGAGAAATTTCACGATTTGTTTCCTTCGCGATTTTATAATGTCGGGGTGGCGGAGCAAAACATGGTAGGGGTGGCGACGGGACTAGCAGAAGCGGGTTATATCCCGTTTGTTTATTCAATCGCCACGTTTGCCAGCTTGCGGGCTTATGAATTTATTCGCAACGGCCCAGTGTGGCATCATTTGCCAGTCAGAATTGTCGGTACTGGGGGAGGCTTTGAATATGGTAAAGAAGGTTTGTCTCACTACGCCCTGGAAGATATTGGCATGATGAGGATGCAACCTCATTTAATGGTGCTCTCTCCTGCTGACTGGCAACAAGCTCAAACCATGCTTTGGAAAACGTGGCATTTGCCGCAGCCAATATATTATCGAGTGAGTAAATATGAAACTGAACCCGTGCCTAATTTAAATGGTGAGTTTGAGGTGGGAAGATTACAACTGATTCGTGAGGGGGAGAAGGTTCTAGTGTTGGCTATGGGCGATTTGGCGAGGCAGGCATGGTATGGCGCTATGAAACTCAAGAGGGAAAATATTGCCGCTGGAGTGGGGGTGGTGGCAAGTGTTTCCCCGCCCCCCACCAAGCAACTCAGGGAATTGGTCAAGCAGTTTCGGTTAATAGTTACTTTGGAGGCTCACTATACCACCGGCGGGATTGGATCGCTGGTGGCGGAAACAATCGCGGAAACTCCGGCTCGGTGTCGATTGATCCGCTTAGGGCTGACGAGGCTGCCCAGAATTGCCATTGGCAATGAAGAGTATATGTGGCACAAGCACAATTTCGGGGTAAACGATTTAGTCGAGGTAGTGACGAGGTGGGCCAAAGATGCGGACTAAATGTATTTTGTGCGGCACTAAACAGAAATTGACTCAACTATATCCAGCGACAGTTACCAAACAGGAAATTAAAGCCGATGTTTTCTCGGCTCGAAGGCAACCTGATACGCTGCATTATCGCATAGTTAAGTGTAATCGCTGTGGCATGATCTTTTCTTCTCCAATTTGGGCTCCGAACGTTATTGCTAAATTTTATCGCCTAGCAACTTGTACCTATGCCCCTCAAATTCCCTATGCGGCTGAAACTTACTGGCAATTGTTTGATACTTATCGTGACAAAGGAGTAAACCAGCCGCGAGTGTTAGAAATTGGGTGCGGGACGGGATTTTTTTTAGAGACATTGAGACAGAAAGGTATCAAGGACGTGTGGGGGGTGGAACCAGGCGTGGCGATGGTGGATCAGGCGCCGGAGTGGCTGCGGCGAAGAATTAAACTGGGGATGTTTCACAAAGGGATGTTTACCGGAGGCAGGTTTGACGTGGTGGTTAGTTGGCATACCTTGGACCATTTGGTTGATCCAGTGATGGTGGTGAAAGAAGTAAAAAGACTCTTAAAACCTGGTGGTTTGGTGGTGGTGGTGGTGCACGATACTGAGGGTATATCGATAAAACTCTGGGGGGAGAAATCGCCAATTTTTGACATCGAGCACGTGTATCTGTTTAATAAGCAAACCCTAAGAGAACTATTTATGAGACACAAATTCAACGTCCTAAATTTAGGGGAGGTGACTAACTCGTATCCCCCCACCTACTGGTTACGGATGAGCGGGTTGCCTGCGTGGCTCAAAAAGGCAGGCCAAGTCGCAGTTCGGTGGTTAAACTTAGATCGATTGAGCGTACCGCTTAAGGCGGGCAATATATCCTTAGTGGCGCGTAAACCAGGTTAAGGAGGCAGCGTGAGAAAAGTATTTACCCAAGAATTAGTCAGGTTGGCACGACGAGATGAGCGGATTATGCTCTTGACTGGAGATTTGGGCTATACAGTTTTGGAACCATTTGCGCAACAATTTCCCCAGCGCTTTTATAACGTCGGGGTGGCGGAACAAAACATGGTCGGGGTGGCGACGGGACTAGCAGAAGCGGGTTATATCCCGTTTGTTTACTCAATCGCCACGTTTGCCAGCTTGCGGGCTTATGAATTTATTCGCAATGGCCCCATGTGGCAGAGACTCCGGGTCAGAATTGTAGGCATAGGTGGCGGTTTTGAATATGGCACTTTAGGTTTAACTCATTATGCTCTTGAAGACGTGGGGCTGTTTAGACTGCAACCGGAAATGACAGTGTTAGTGCCTGTGGATGGAGGGCAGGTAGCGACGATGCTTAGAAAAACGTGGGATAAACCTGGGCCAATTTATTATCGCTTGAGTAAACGGGATTTGCCGCTGATAGAAGAACTAGCGGGGAAATTCACTTTAGGAAAAGCGGAGATGCTAAGGCGGGGCAAAGATATCTTGGGTATCACTATGGGGACAATGGCGAGACAAACATTGGCGATGGCCGACAGGTTGGCCGCGTCGGGGATTTCGGTGGGAGTGATGGCTGTGGCAAGTTTGGCGCCGGCGCCACTAGGGCAGCTGAAGAGAGAACTTGAAAAGGTGGGGATAGCTTTTACACTTGAAGCTCATTATAAAATAGGGGGGTTGGGAACTTTGGTAGCAGAGATTGTGGCTGATAATGATCTGCCTTGCTTACTTTGGCGCTGCGGGGTGGAAGATCACAGAGGCATTCATTTAGGAGATGAGCCATATTTACTCAAACAGCATCAACTGACAGAAGCTAGGATGATCAAAAAGTTAGTGACAATGGTAAAAGAAGGAAAGAAAAGATGGTAATCGGAAAAAAGCGAACCAAAAGCGGCATTACTTTAAGTGCGGTGGTGGCTTGTTACCGAGATGGACAAGCGATTCCGATCATGTACCGGCGCCTCAAAGCAGTCTTCAAAGCTTTAAAAGTAGACTTCGAAATTGTGTTTGTCAACGATGGCAGTCCGGATGATTCCAAAATGGTATTGGCTAAAATAACCGCAGCTGATCCTCGGGTAATGGCCGTTAACCATTCCCGCAACTTTGGATCCCAAAGTGCCTTCACCAGTGGCATGATGGTGGCAAATGGTGATGCGGTGGTGCTCTTGGATGGAGATTTACAGGATCCGCCCGAGCTAATTCCTAAGCTTTTTAAAAAATGGCAGGCAGGATTTGATGTGGTCTACGGAATTAGGGTCAAACGGGTGGCATCGCCATTCATGCAGTGGGCCTACAAAGCTTTTTACAGAATCTTTCGGGCTACTTCTTATATTCCCATGCCTTTAGATGCGGGCGACTTTTCGCTTCTAGATAAAAAGGTGGTGCAGGCTTTAAATAGCTTACCGGAGAGCAATCGGTTTATCCGGGGCTTGAGATCTTGGGTAGGATTCAGGCAAACCGGAGTGCCATATAAGCGACCGGAACGGATGTTTGGACAAACGACTAACTCTTTGATGAAAAACTTGTGGTGGGCTCAAAAAGCCATTTTTTCTTTTTCTTATTTGCCAATTGAATTAGTAACAGCCACGGCGTTTGTGGTGATGGTCCTCACTTTTGGTCTTTTGGTCATGCAACTAGTAATCAGAATTTTTTGGCCCGAGCTCACTCCCAGCGGGTTGACGACCCTGATTAGTTTAGTGTTATTTTTGGGCGGCATGCAACTTTTCGGGTTGGGCATCATTGGGGCATACATTGCTCACATTCATGAGGAGTCGAAGCGGAGGCCGCCATTTATTGTCGAAAGTTTTTTTAGGAAAGAAAAACGCAATAAGTCTAAATCATGAGCTTACACAAGAGGGTCCTGGTTACCGGAGCGAGTGGTTTTGTGGGGGCGAATTTAGCTAGGGTGTTGTTTAGGAAAAACTTCACAGTTTTTTTGCTCCTTAGGCCTAGCTATAACCCGTGGAGAATACAAGACATAAAGAGGGACGTGGCCATAAGGCTCGCCGATTTGGCAGATGAGCGGCAGGTAACTGCGGTGGTACGACAGATTAAACCAGACTGGGTGTTTCACTTGGCTACTTATGGCGCCTACCCACATCAAGACGACGAGGCGCAAATGATTGAGACGAATATTAAGGGCACTCTTAATCTGGCGCGAGCATGTATTAAAGCTGGGGTAAAAGTGATGATGAATACCAGCTCTTCATCAGAATATGGTTTTAAAGCCGATAGACCTACAGAAAACCAACTACCGACGCCCAATAGTGACTACGCGGCCACTAAGGCTGCGGCTACTTTGTGGTGCCGATATTTGGCAGAAAAACATCGGCTGTATATCCCGACATTACGGCTGTATTCAGTCTATGGCCCATTTGAGGAGCCGACCAGGCTCATGCCCAGATTAATGCTTAACATCTTACAGGGAAGGTGGCCGCCATTGGTGGATCCTTTGATAGCCAGAGACTTTATTTATGTTGATGATGTGTGTGAGGCTATGGTGCGAGTGACCAGGAGGCGAGCTAAAGAATGGGGGCCGATCTATAATGTAGGCAGTGGGACGCAAACAAGATTAAAGCAATTGGTAGCCCTGACTCGAAGACTGTTTAAGGTCAAACAGGCGCCGGTGTGGGCGACGATGAAGGCGCGGCGGTGGGATACGAACATATGGCGAGCCAACCCAAGCAAAATCAGACGGGACTATCATTGGCAGCCAGAATATACGTTGGAGCAGGGTTTGCAGCGGATGGGTCGGTGGTTACAAGAACCTCAATGGCAAAAATTCTACGCCCAGGATTAAACAATTCGCGAGTATGGCTGATACTGATGCTGGGTATAGCTATCCGGCTATATCAAATCTATCCAGCTTTGCTGGAGTCGGTATCTAATCGGCAAATAATTGACGCCTACATAGTGAGGGGATTATACGAACGTGGCTTTGGGGAACTTAAGCTCCACTTATTTGGTTTGCCGCTGTATCACTTGATAGTAGCAGGTCTCTATAAGTTGGTTGGTTTAGAAATAGAAGAGGTAGGGAGATTACTCTCGGTAGCCTTTTCTCTGGGAGCGGCTGTTTTTTTCTATAAACTAATGCAGTTATATGGCTCGAAGCGGCAAGCTTTGCTGGGCCTAATTTATTTTTACCTTTTATCCCCGGTGCATATTATTATGTCTCGGTCGTTTTTAGTCGATGAGTTAACTTTGTTTAGCGGTATCGTCAGTCTCTACTTTTTAGCCAAGAACTCGCTCCGACCAAGGCAAATGTGGTTTTGGCTAGGAACATTAATGATGGCCATAACTCTCCTGTCAAAATTTACCTTTGGTTATCTGCTGTTACCGGCGTTATGGTGGGTGAACCCAAGGAGAGGGAGCAGCGGACGATGGTCAATGATGGGTGTTTTTGCCGCTATGGTGATGATACCGGTCATAGCTTGGTCTTTATATACTAAAGCTGCCAATGAGGCGTTAATTGGGGGACAACCGACAGGAGAATGGAATATTCTCTATGTATTTAGTCCGCAAAATTTGATTGATCCTGGCTATTGGATCAACGTTAGCTATTTCTTGGCTCGATATGCCGTTACTTTTGCTTGGCTACCTTTGGTGTTTTTGGGATTAGTCTGGGGATACAGAGATAAAAAACTGACGCCGTTTTATTTATGGTTGGTGGGGGCGTTGGGGTTTATCTTGGCATTTAGCGTGCCGTCTCGGACTCACAATTATTACTTTTTAGCGTTTGTGCCAGCGGCGGCATTTTTTGCGGCTTTGGCTAGTGACCGCTTGAAGCTCGGAGGAAAGAATACGGTGGTGACAGCGGGATTACTGATAATAGGCCTAGCTAGTTTAGTCAGTGACGATTTTTTAAAAGCCTACCGCACTTACCCACCTTACCAACGGATTCCTCAAGTGGGACGAGTGGTTCGGGATCTAACTGAGGCTCAAGACATAATCGTCACCTCGGCTTATCGAACTGAGGCGATTTTGTACTTTGCTCACCGAGAAGGCTGGGAATTAAGATTGGGGCCATTGAATGATGAGGCAGCGATACGTCAATTAGAAGAGTGGAGAGGGCAAGGGGCTAAGTATTACGTGGTCTATGACCAAGAGGAGCTCGTAAGTAAACCATTGTTGCGAGAATACCTGAAGACTTATCCTACGGTGTGGGCCGAAGGACCGACCATAATCTATCGACTTTGAAGAAAACGAGTGCGCCAAAGAGTAACGAGAAATTGTTTAATGGGGTCGGCAGTCAGACTTTGCTGATAAATTTGGGGAGAAATATTCTGGTCGCCTAAAGTGGTGGGTACGACGACTAACAATAAGAGCAGCACACCAGCGACAAACAACAATAAGGTAGTGGGTATCAACTTTAGCTCTTTGGGCCACCAGCGCTTTAAACCCAAAACAAAAATGGTGGCGATGGGAAAGATCATGGGTAAGAAGTCTTTACCTTGAGGGGTAAAAAACTGGGTGTTGATGCGGATAAAGTTGGCCGTGAACGGAGCTAAACAAACGACCAAAAAGCTTAATTGACGGCGGAGCTGGGGTTGGCTCAAGCTTAAGACACGCCAAAAACTAACGAGGGCCAAAACAGATAAGCCCAGGGCAATGTAGATAAACCACCAACCGACGAGGGTGACTTCCCAACCAAAGCCATCCCAAAAAGTGAGAAACGTGGTCTCTAAAACAGCGAACCAATAGTTAGGGGCACCGCCGAATAGGGGCTGGACTTTACCCGGGTGCAAGTCGGCGGCGATACGAAAGGCTTGGTTTAAAGCGAGTGGATCATGGTAGAGAAGAAAGTTTCTGACTAGTTCCCAGCCACTAACCAATAGACCGCCAGTAAGAAAACTTAAACTTTGAGCGATGCGGTTTGACCAACCGCGGACAAATAAGAGTAAGTAGATTAAGAAAAATAGCCCAAGATTCAAGCCAGTGATCTTGGTGACTAAGGCTAAGCCAGCAGCTAAACCTAATAAAAAAGCAGTTTTATAACTTGGTGGACGAGTGAGAGCAAAATAAAAAAATAAGCTAAAGGCTAGGGTTAGTAACGGTAAGTTAATGATAGAAGCGCTGCGGTGGATGAATTTAGGGTGAAAACCGATGAATAGGCTTATGGCATATGGCAAATTGCTCGTAGTCCCAAAGAGTTTTTGGGAAGTTTTGAAAATTAAGATGATGGAGATGAAACTAAATATGCTGGTAAGGAAGCGGATGAGGTGAACTGACCATTCTAGCCTCCCCCACCGAAATTGTCTTTCAGACAGGGGATGGGTGAAACGATTGTAAGTGCCTCGCTGGGGCGGGATCCATTGGAGGACGGTGGCGTCAAATGTAGTCAGGGTTTGATCGGTAAAAACCGGAGGGGGGTTAAGCAGCAGAATCACCGGCGTCATGAGCAGAGGGTACGTGTCGGGATA
>JACOWY010000064.1 GCA_016176555.1 Candidatus Chisholmbacteria bacterium
GGTGCCGGTGGTGGTGCCGACTTTAATCTCTCTGTATCGACCGGTGTTTTATTATCGGTATCTGATTTTTAGCTCGATACCAATTCTCTTGATTGTTTTTTGGGGGCTGTCGTGGTTACCTAAATGGCTCTTTTGGGGAGCGGGCGGGTTTTTATTGGCACTTTATCTTTCCATTAATTTATTGAGTTTACAGCGGTATCCGCAGACGATGCGAGAAGAACTACTGAGGATTAAGAAAGAAATGGGAGATCAAGACTATCAGTTGGTGACATTGTTGCCGGCGTTTGCCGAGGTGATGTTTTATAAAAACGGACAACGACCGCTGACTGTTTTGCCTGAGGGAATCGTGCAGTTCTCGGGCAAGTCTTTGCTCGATGCTTTTGTGAGAAAAGGCGAGGTGAGGATAGCAGAAGCTCCGAGCAATGAGACGTATTGGCTCGTTGAACCTGGGCCGAGGGCAACATATGTTGAATTAGGAATTAAGAATTAGGAATTAGGAATTAAGAATGACGAGCAAAATCGGTAAGAAAATAAACTTCCGTGGGCTGACGCCCATGGTATTCGCCAGGGCTCTGGCGAGAAGTTTGTTCTGCCTGGAATTCACCTCTGGTCTGACGACCAGAGTATTTTTCCAGGCTCGAATACATTGGTGGCAAAAAATTGAGAGTTTGATTTTGCTGGTGGCGGTGGTGATCTGGCTGCGATTGCCGACGTTGTTTGAGCCAGCGTGGTATGGGGATGAAAATATTTATCTGACGATTGGTCAAGGCATCCGGAAGGGGTTGGTGCTTTATAAAGATATCACTGATTTTCCGAATAAGCCGCCGTTGATTTATCTTTTGGCGGCGGCGGCGAAAAATGTGTTTTGGTTTCGGTTGCTTCTCATGGTGTGGCAAGTGGTAGGGGTGATTTGGTGGTTTCTGTTAGTGCGGGAGCTTTTGCCCAAACGCTGGTGGGCGTGGTGGGTGTCGACTCTCATCTTCGTGGGGCTGACGGCGACGCCTGTGTGGGAAGGGACGATTGCCAACGCCGAGATTTTTATGATGATGCCGGTAATGGCGGGTATGTGGCTTTTGGTGCGAGGGTTTAGAAAAAAAGGGGCGTGGGTGCACTTTTTGGGGGCTGGTGTTTTGTTTGGGTTGGGATTCTTATTTAAGATTCCGGTAGTAGCCGAAATTGTAGCGGCCGTAGTAGCCTTTTGGATTTTACGGAAAGAAAAGGTAGCGGGGATGGTGAGGGCTTTTACTGACATGCGGCTGTATATTTTTGGGGCTGCGGTACTACTACCAATAGCGCTCATGCTGCTGTTTCACTGGTCGCAAGGCGTGGCACCCCAAGAGCTTCTGTTTAATGCAACCGGGAGCACTGGCTACGTGTCGGTGTGGCAGAGACAAGAGGGTTTAGCGGCGTGGCTGACTTTGGCTACTTTGCCGGCTCGGGCGGTAGCTCTTTCGGGAGTACTGCTGGTTTTGCTGCTGCTGAGGAAGAGGTTGCGGTTTGCCGTAATTTTGACAGTGACTTGGTTTAGCTTGGCCATGTTTGGGGCTCTTGTCTCGGGCAGACCCTATCCGCATTATTTGCTTCAGGTGGTGCCGGCGTTTTCACTTTTAGCAGCTTTGATGGTTGGCTGGCGGATGAGGCTGGCGGAATGGCTGGTCGTTTTAGGCATACTGTTACTCTTCGTTTCGGCACACAACCGCTTTGGATTTGGTCACGGTAATGTGGTGGGGTATTACCACAATTTCTGGCGGTATATTTCAGGTCAAGTCGACCAGGGGACGTTTTACAATTCGTTTGATGGACGCATGGGGCGCAATTATGCGGTGGCTAAGTACCTGCGAGAGCGAACTCGCCCCGATGAGCGGATTTATGTGTGGGGAACGGAACCAGATATTTATGTGCTGGCGGATAGATTACCGGTGGGGAGACTGACCACGTCATTCCATGTCGAAGATTTGAATGAATATGAGCGGTTGGCAGAAGAGCTCTCGATGGTTTTACCTAAGTATGTGGTGCTGATGGAAAATGAACCCAGGCCGTTTCCTCAGTTAGACAGGTTGGTGCAGGCGCGCTATATGCCGGTGGAGGAATTGAGCCAACACACGAGTTTCGCACTTCCTGTCATCCTGAGGAGTGAAATGACGAAGGATCTCTGAATTTGCCTGCACTGAGCGAGTCGAAGTGTTTCAGTTTCGCATTCGCGAGAGATTCTTCTCCTTCGGCTACGCTCAGCTTCAGAATGACAACTGCGAAATTCGTGTCACCATTGAAGCTAAAGGTAGATCTTACAATGACTAAAAGAAAACAGCGGTTGAACTTTCCCCGGCCAAATACCTTTTCACTTCCTCAGGTACGGGAACGGTCAGAGGTGATCTGGCATGATAGGGTGTCGGGCGGAGCTTTGAGGGTAACTATGGTTTTATTAGCGCTGCAAGTGGGACTTTTATTGTGGTGGGGGCGGGAGTTGCCTCCAGAAGTGCCTTTGTTTTATGGTAGGCCGTGGGGGGCAGCCATGCTTGCTTCGGGGTCGGGGCTATGGCTTTTGCCTCTTTCGGCTGTGGGCATAGCCGGACTTAACGGATTTT
This sequence comes from Candidatus Chisholmbacteria bacterium, assembly GCA_016176555.1. Taxonomy (GTDB): domain Bacteria; phylum Patescibacteriota; class Microgenomatia; order UBA1400; family JACOWY01; genus JACOWY01. The sequence continues at coordinate 2,586 of JACOWY010000064.1, forward strand.
TGGGGGGGCTCATGTATAGTAAAGATAAGCTAGCGGCGCGCATACTCTTGGCGGTAGCGGCGCTAGCGTGCGGCTTGAGCTCTTTTGCTCTAGGGAAAATATTATTATTGGTACTTTAAAAACCCAATGTGGCCTATTTACTTATTTAAATCTGTTCGACCCAGGCAGTGGCTGAAGAATATGTCGCTGTTTGCGGCGATTGTGTTTACGGGCCAGCTGTTTGTAGCGGAAACTTTTTGGCGGGTGGTGGGGGCAGTGATAATTTTTTCAATTCTGACTTCGGCGGTGTACCTCATCAATGACATTGTCGACGCCCCCTCTGATCGACTTCATCCCTTTAAGAGTAAGCGGCCAATTGCGGCGGGAAAATTACCGGTGGAAGTAGCGTTGTTTGTGGCTATCGTGGGTTTTTTTGGGGCACTTTTTTTGGCGCTGCTGATGTCGACGTTTTTCTTTTTTAGCTGCCTGGGGTACCTTCTGCTTCACGTGGGCTACACGTTTTGGTTTAAGCGGATGCCGATTTTGGATGTGATGAGTATTGCCTCGGGATTTGTGCTGCGGGTATACGCAGGAGCGTTTGTGATCAATGCCCACATGAATGTGTGGTTTCTTTTAACGGTGGTGTCGGCAGCGTTGTTTTTGGCGGTGGGGAAACGGCGGAGTGAAATGACCTTACTTACCAATGTGGGGGTGGCTATAGCCAGGCATCGCAAAGTGTTTTCGCACTATACGCCGACACTCTTGGATGTGTATACGGGCATGTTTGCCAATACGACGTGGCTAACTTATGCGCTGTTTGCCTTTTTACAGCCGCCGGTGGTGCCGACGCGAGCGAGGCTGGTGGGAATTTTGGCCATGTTACCGCGAACGCTCTCCGCGCAAAAACTTTTGATGGTCACCGTACCAGTGGTGATTTATGGGGTGATGCGCTATTTGCAGCTTATTTATGAAAAAAATGAGGGGGAAAGTCCGGAGCGGGTGCTGTTGTCAGATAAACCGCTTTTGTTCTCGGTGGTGTTGTGGGCGGTACTGGTGGTGGGAATTTTGTATGGGTTTGCGGGCTAATCCGCCTGCAGAGCTTCAATTAACGAGTTTGGCGTATTCGGTGCCGGAGGCGCCGCGGGCCACCCAACCAGTTTTGCCAGGTTTATAAGTCACTTTATACCAGCCGTTTTCCTCTTCGTTTAAGTACGGCAGTTTTTCACCAGGTTTAGCTTGAGCGACTTCGTCGCTTTGGGTAGATGGTTCTTCTCTGATCCGTAAGAAACCCAAAGGATTATCGAGAATTTCGATATAGGGTGTTTCGACCTCAGCTTCGGGAGTACTTCCCGGCCGGGAACTAGAGCGAGGGCTGGGA
>JACOWY010000073.1 GCA_016176555.1 Candidatus Chisholmbacteria bacterium
TGCGGTATGGTTTTTCTCTGTCGGGCTGGTGAATCATCCAAGGGTAGAGTAGGGCTTGGTTTGACTCTGGTGTGACGGTGGCGCTGACGGCGACGGTGCCTTCAAGGGCAAACGGGTATTCTAGATACGGTAAGAGGAGAGGGTTTTGTGGCTCGAGGTCGTTGACAATAAAGCACAGTCTTTGAGCGCCTTCTTGTTCGGCAAGTTGAATGCAGTAATTTATGCCACCGCCGATGCCGAGGTTAGTGCCTGTTTCATGAGTGATAAAGTGTGAGCGTTTATCTGGGTCGCTGCCATTATCGAGAACGTGGATAGGGATACTATCTTGGTTTGCTTGCCTGAGGTTAGTGACTAAGTGGTTGGTTCTTTCGCCACCGTTATAATCGAGAATGATGGCGAATGTTGAACCGATAGAGGAGGGGTTCATGCTGGTGGTTGAGAGGGTGGACGCTTTGCGGCCTTTTAAGTCACCTAATTATTTGTATATGTCGCCGCGAAATCCTACCCGTAAAATTGTCACCCACGCTCCTTCCAGGTCAAAAATTACTCTCAAGTCACCAAGCCTAAAGCGATAGCCCCCGAGTTTGGAAGAGCTGAGTTTGGTGGCATACGCTCGGGGATCAGTTAAAAACAGCTCCAGCTTGCGCTTGAGCCGTTTTTGCATCACCCGATCTAGCTTTTTGATATCTCTGACCGCAGTTTTGGCGTACCGTAACCGGTACTTCATCTCAAATCCCCAAACACTTGGGTATGCGAAAAGACTTCTCCTCGCTTCACTTCTCTTCGAGCTCGCTTAATCGAGGCCACGTATTTTTTGCTTTTAAGTGCCAGCAAATCTTCAAATAGGTCGATGTTGACTAGGGCGGAGGCTACTTGGCCGCCCCGAGTAACCAGCAAATAATCACCTTTTTTGCTCACGTGGTTGATCGCTTCTGCTAGGTTGCTGCGTAATGTGGTGGCGTTCACTACTTGGGTCATGGGTAGGTATTGTACAGGTAAAACGTACAGATTCAATGGGTAAATTGACCTCCGTCAAAGGCGGATCGGCCTCTGGCCGAAAAAGAAAACACGGCTGGATGGTGAAGTGGTTTTGGTGGCCGAGAAAATCGCACCCCAATGACCGGGATATTCAGCTTAAGAAAGAAGTGGTGCGGCGGGAGTTGGGGAAGTGAAGAAGTTACTGAGTGACTAAGTTACTGAGTTAATCAAGTTAACCTAGTTAATCAGTTAACTAAGCAATACGGTTTACGGTCTAATGCTTCCTTTAAATTCCTATAGATTCCTATAAGACTTAGTACACGTCCGGTTCGTGTAATCTGCAGATTTTGAAGGTAATAACGATGTCTACCGATAGATGGTAGTAGGGCCTTCTCGGCCAATTCTACTAATGGCTTCTTGGGTATGAAGGAGGTCGTGCGTCAGGTCATAGATTTCTCTTATCTCTGATTCGGGTGCTCCGTCACGAACCTGCTGCATTATCCTCTTAAGTCCTGTTTGCATGATCTCATATTTCTCTCTTAGTGGGTACGGTACAAGGTTTTGCCACTCTTTTGGTGGGTAAAAGTCGTAAAATCTTTCAACCATTTCGACGTAGCGGCCGAAGCTGGTTGATTCCTTAGAGCTTAGACTACCCTCTGGGGTGTGGTGTACAACAAGATCGTCGCAGACGTAGACTCTTGTCTGCGTGAGGGACGATGCGGTATGGTTTTTCTCTGTCGGGCTGGTGAATCATCCAAGGGTAGAGTAGGGCTTGGTTTGACTCAGGTGATACTGAGACACTGACGGCGACGGTATCGTCTCGGATGAATGGGTATTCCAGATACTGTAATGCTAGGGGGCTTTGTGGTTCAAGGTCGTTGACGATAAAGCAGAGTCTTTGAGCGCCATGCTGTTCAGCGAGTTTGATGCAATGGTTTATACCACTACCTATACCTAGATTTGTGCCGGTTTCGTGGGTGACGAATTGAGATCGTTTTTCGGGGTCACTGCCGTTGTCGAGGACGTGAATCGGCAAGCCATCTTGGTTAGCTATGCTGAGATTTGTGACGAGAGAGTCTGTTTTTACTCCACCGTTGTAGTCGAGAATGATGGCGAAGGTAGAACCGATAGAAGAGGGATCCATACTGTGGTCGGAGAGGCCAGATTCCCCGTACAATCTCACTTGGTTCGCTTACGGGGTAAACGAACCGTCGACCTCTGCGTTCCTGTAAATTTGCGACCGAATTTACAGGGTAAACGAACAGCTTTAATGTGGTCGGGGCGCTGGGAATTGAACCCAGTGCTTCTGCGACCCGAACGCAGCGTGGTACCGATCCACTACGCCCCGAGAGGCTTCACTATTTTATCATGACGATCTTAGGAAGTGCAGGAAGTGTTTGATTCTTTGCTACAATTAGCAGGAATAACAAAGGGCCCTCATAGCTCAATGGATAGAGTAGAGGTTTCCTAAACCTCCGATGTAGGTTCGATTCCTACTGAGGGCACCAAGTAATAAATTGCTCACGCAATTTAAACTTCGTTAAGTCACGTTTAATTCGCAGAACTATTACGTGGCACATTCGAAGAGAGTTAATCAGGTAATTAGTTACTAGTTAATTAGGTGATTAAGTCGCTTGATGAACGAGGATTCTATGGAGGTGGATGTAGAGCGAAAGGGAGAACCGAAACTTTTATCTGCCTTGGAGGTGGCGCGTAGCGCGGGTGTACCCATGGAATTAGTTGAGTTAACAGAGAGAATTGCCTCGCTGGAATGGCAAGAGAATCCAGACTGTCCCATGCCGAACCTTCTGGCTGACTTGCTAAACAAAGCGAGCAAAACCGGGGGTCGAGGTACTATTGTTGCTGACTTGGGCTATGTTTTACTATTGAGAAAACTGCATTTTGAAGAAGGGTTAAATCTTCCGATTGATGAGGTGCGACGTAGATATAGAGAGAAGCCTCTAGGATTTTTGAAGCACCAAGGGCGTCAAGAGGTCGGACCTCTATTTTTTTTCAGGTTTATAGTGTACAAGTTGGCGGGGAGGTGGCCCCTCCTTCGCTCCTTATGAGCTACGGGAGGGCAAAGGGTGGCGGAGAGGTTAGTGAGGGTGGCCCAACTCACTGCCGTCGGGCCCTCTGATCTGTTACCAATAGAGAACTGTGTTATACTTTTGCCAGGATGAAAACAACTGTGCTGCGTTATCAGGTGGTGATGCGGAAGGAAGGTGATTATTATATTGCCGATGTGCCCACGTTGGGTATTTCTGATTTTGGCAAAACGTTAGAGCTGGCAAAAAAGAACACCAAGAAAGCGATTGAATGTCATATTGAGGGTCTCATTAAAACGCATACCGAGGTGCCCAAGCCAGACAGTGAGGACTACTACATTAGTATGACCGAAGTGAGTGTGCCTCGAGGCGTTCACTTGACAGGTAATTGATGCCAAGGCTCTCGTCGCTTAAGCCCCGCGAAGTGGAGATGATTCTGACTAAAAATGGTTTTAAAATTAATGTGAGCAAAAGCAGCCATAAACAGTTTTTCAACCCGGCGACAGGGGCGCACACGACAGTTTCATGGCACTCAAAAGAGATTCCTGTAGGGACGCTGAGGAGCATCGTGAGACAATCTCAGCTACCGATCGAGTTATTTCGTAAATGAAGTTTT
>JACOWY010000032.1 GCA_016176555.1 Candidatus Chisholmbacteria bacterium
CCGGCTCTCAGCCGGAGAAACAGTTGGCCGCATGACTCGTTTGTATGGAGAATCGATCGCCAATCTTGGTCTGGCTGCCATCGAAGTCGCCGGTATTTACTTTCTATTAAGAGAAGGCAGGAGATTAAGAGGAGGTGTTCCCATAGGGGAAGCAGCCCCGGCTGAACCTCCCCCCACAGCACCCGAAACAGAGCCGGGAGTTGACGGTACCGGTCCAATTCTACCGCTCCAAGCAGAATTTCCACCCGAACCAGCCGACACCGGAGCCCCCCAAACAGAAGCTGCTCCAGTTGGTGGTGAAGCCGCCGCAGCCGATGCCACAGGTACTCCCGACAGTCCCGATACCATTAAAAACATTTTTGCCGGCCTCTCAGAGCAAGGAAAAAAACTCTGGCGATACATAGACGATGACTTACTGGGAGAAACCGACGAGAGGATTGTGGCCGCGGTCATAGCTGCCGTCAAAAGATTAACCCTGGGATTCCTCGATAATAAAAATAGAGCGAAAGGCCCAGCCTCGTTTATTTTTGACTTAGCTGAAATTCTTGCAGTCCAAAGAAAACACCCGCAACCACAAAAAGACGAATTTGATGTTGCCGCAGAAATTTTGAAGCAAAGCTACGAAGGTCTTTCACCGGACCAAAAACGAGATTTCATCAAAAACGTGGTGCTAACGGCAGAGACAGTAAATCAACACGGCAGGGGTAGACAACAGAGACCTTAGACATCGCAGCGTTGCCCTAGACTTCTTCCAAATAGCACTCGCACTTGCCCGTAAAATTGATCGTCCGCGTGTTTACCACACAAGTTGAGTCAAGCCATGACCTCTGAAGTCAACTCTAAATCACCAGCCAACTCTCTCGAAGATCTCGCAGTCGCAGACCACGAAGCCAGAGAATTGTTGCAGCCCTTGCTTGGAGAAGTATCCCTCGGACAAACTTTTCAACCTTTTACTCACACTCTGGAAAAGTGGGGTCTTGCTTCAGATGAGCTTTTTGCCGACTTTACTGCCCTAAACAGAGAAAAGATACTCGATGTGCTCAGTCGAGCAGGTTCTGAAATAGAAGGTGCCGCGCAAAAGGTCTTAGTCAAAATCAGAGAGACAACATTCGTTAATGGCGGCAAGGAAGTCAACTTAGCCGCAGCCCTCCTATTCGAGAGAAAAAAGAAAGGCCAAGAGGGCAGAATGATCAACGGCTCTTTGTGCCTCCTCGAAGCTCTAGCCGGAGAAACTCTCATCCTCCGTGACAACCACATCGTCAAACTCGATACCAAGTCACGCTCACTAACAGGCTTACACGGCTTAAGCATCCTAGTTCCATATTTACCCCTCGAACACATTCCCAAAATTGGCAAATATCGTCACCTAATTGTTGCCGGCGCCGCTGCTGTGGAAATTGCCTCCTTTACTGCCTTAAAGGCACTTGCCAAGTTGAAACCTGGCTCTGACTTGGACTTTTACCTCAAACACTCATTCCCACCCTTCCCCACAGTCGACATCAACAAGCTGTTGGGAATCTTAGACTTCCCCCCATCCGACCAACCCCAACCCGCCTTCGCTCCCGCCGCCGCCCCGGCCTAAACTCCCGAAATAGCACTCACACTTGCACACTGATAATCTCGTGATATAATGAGCCCGCTCGTTACGTCTCACACACATAATGAGTGCGGGCGAATTACGTCGGCTGATCCTGAGCTTGTCGAAGGAGAAGCGTAGACATATTACCCCCGACAACGTTACTGAAAGCCTGTTTTTAGTAGCGTTTTTTTACCTACAACTGATTTTTAAAATAGTAGGTAACCCATCCGAAGTCCGGCAGCTGCCGGACGCAGGCGGGTACCAACACCTACCTGCTACTCAGTAACTTAGTAACTAAATTTTAAGGAGAACAATGGCCCACATCGCTGTTTCTAAACTTCAACCCGCCCCTGGATACATTCTGGTTGAGCCAGAAGAAGCTGAAAAGAAAACCGCTGCCGGTGTCTATCTCCCTGATTCCCACGACGAAAAACCCCAGCAAGGCAAGGTCCTGGCCGTAGGCTCTAATTGGGTCACCGAGCACGGCGCCAAGCTTGACTCGCCCGTCAAAAAAGGCGACCGCGTCGTCTACAAAAAGTGGGGCGGCAACGACGTCAAAATCGCCGACATCGAATACCAATTCCTCAAGTTCGAAGACATCTTAGCCATCATTAAATAATAGTTACTAGTGGCTAGACCCTAGTGGCTAGTCGCTTTTGGAGGTAAAAATGGCCAAACAACTTCTCTTTGCCGAGGATGCCCGCACCAAGCTTCTCGCCGGTGTCAACAAACTTGCCCAAGCCGTCGTTACTACCTTAGGCCCCCGCGGCCGCAACGTCGCCCTTGATAAAAAATGGGGCGCTCCCAACGTCGTCCACGACGGCGTTTCCGTGGCCAAAGAAATTGAACTCGAAGACCCCTTCGAAAACATGGGGGCTCAGCTCGTCAAAGAAGCGGCCGACAAAACCAACGATGCGGCGGGGGACGGCACTACTACCGCCACCTTACTCGCCCAGCAAATCGTCGCCGGGGGCATGAAAAATATCGCCGCTGGCGCCAACCCCATGGTCCTCAAAAAAGGCATCGACCGCGCCGTCGACGTAGCGATTTTAGAGCTCAAAAAATCTAAAAAAGACGTCAAGGAAAGCGACTGGGAAAAAGTCGCCACCATCTCCGCCCAAAATGAAGAAATCGGCCGCAAGATCGCCGAGGCCTTAAAGCTCGTCGGTAAAGACGGCGTCGTCGAAGTCGAAGAGGGCAAAAGCCTCGAGATCGAAATCGATCACAAAGAAGGCATGGAATTTGACAAAGGCTTTGCCTCCGCCTACTTTGTCACTAACCCCGACTCTATGGAAGCGGTCATCGAGAATCCCTATATCCTCATCACCGACCAAAAGATCTCCTCGGTCGCCGACATGCTTCCCTTCTTAGAGAAACTCGTCAAAGTTTCTAAAAACTTAGTCATCATCGCCGACGAAGTCGATGGCGAAGCTTTGGCCACTTTAGTCGTCAACAAGCTCCGCGGCGCCTTCAACGTCCTGGCCGTCAAAGCCCCTGGCTTTGGCGACCGCCGCAAAGAAATGCTCGAGGATATCGCCATCCTTACTGGCGGCACCGTCATCTCTGAAGACACCGGCCGCAAATTAGAATCCGTCGAGCTCGATGATCTGGGCCGCGCCGACTCGGTCCGCTCCGATAAAGAAAACACCCGCATCGTCGGGGGCAAAGGTGCCAAAGCCGCTTTGCAAGGCCGAATTGCTCAGATCAAAAGAGAGGTCGAGACTACCGACTCCGAGTTTGACAAAGAAAAACTCGAAGAGCGCTTAGCCAAGCTCGCCGGCGGTGTGGCCGTCGTTAACGTCGGTGCCGCCTCTGAAATCGAACTCAAAGAGCTTCAAGAGCGCGTCAAAGACGCCGTCGGCGCCACCAAAGCCGCCATCCAAGAAGGCGTCGTCGCCGGGGGCGGAGTCGCCCTCCTTCAAGCCAGTAAAGCCCTAGAAGAGCTCACCGCCGACACTGTGGACGAAGCCATGGGCCTCAAGCTCGTGGCTAAAGCCTTGAGGCAGCCAGTCCGCTGGCTGGCCAAAAACTCGGGCGAGGACGACGGTTGGGTGATGCGCAAAGTCTTGGAAAACAAATCCAAGACCTATGGCTTCAATGCCCTCACCCTCAAATTTGGCGACATGCTCGAAATGGGCATCCTTGACCCCGTCAAGGTCACCCGCAGCGCCCTCCAAAACGCCGCGTCTGTCGCCTCAATGATCCTCACCACCGAGGCCCTCATCACCGACCTTCCCGAAAAGGAAGAAAAAGGTGGCGGAGGCGCCGGTATGGGCGGCGGCATGCCCGACATGGGAATGTAAGGAGCAAAGCGACGCAACCCCGCTAATTTTCCGAAAGCTTGCCCCGTTACGATTTTTACGGGGAGGAAACGGCCGAATAGGCAGTCTGCCGAATTTCGAAAAATTTTGTGGGGTAAAACCTCAAAAGGTAAAAATTATTATTCGACAAGGGGCGCCAATAAGCGCTCCTTTTTGTATACTGGCCTCAATGAAAATTTACGCAGTCGTTTCCGGAGATAAATTTAAACCTCAACAACTTAAGAGACTCGAGCAACTTGGTGAATTGCGTGTCATAGAAGGTAAACACCTATCTTCTCAGGAGGTTGTCGACAAAGTTCTCGACGTTGATATTCTCATCACTGGTAGCGGCGCCATCGACACAATTTCTGAATCATTACTTCAAGGGTTAAAAAATCTCAAGTTTATTTCTTTACTCACTGTCGGTGTCGAATGGGTTGACGTCCAAGCCGCCCAAAAACTGGGCATTAAAATCAGCACCATCAAAGGTGCCAACGCCGAATCAGTTGCCGAACACACTTGGGGCATGATCCTTGATCTTACTAAACGCATTTCCGAGTTTGATCGCGACGCTCGCCTCAAAGGCGCTTACAAATTTGCTGACTATAAAGGCAAAGAAATCTATGGCAAGACCCTTGGCATCATCGGTTTAGGCGACATCGGCCAAAAAGTTGCTCGCATTGCTCAAGCGTTCAAGATGCAAATAATTGGTACTAATAAAGGTGGCCATCCAGTACCCGGAGTAAAGTTAGTAAACTTGCCCACCCTCTTAAAAGACAGTGACGTTATCTGCTTTTGCGTGCCCTTAACCCCAGAAACTGAAAACCTAATTGGAGAAAAAGAATTGGCTCAAATCAAACCAGGGGCCATTCTCGTCAATACCGCCCGAGAAAAAGTCATCAACAAACAAGCGGTTCTTAATGCCCTCAACTCAGGTAAGCTCTTTGGCTACGGCATCGAAACAGAAATAATGCAGCCAGTCTCCAGTGACGATCTCTACTTCAAACACCCTCGCGTCGTCCTCACTCCCCACAACGCCTTCAACACCGAAGAAGCCGAGCAAAGATCTTTGGATCTTGCCATCACCAACGTCGAAGCATTCATAACAGGCAAACCGCAAAATTTAGTAGCTTAAAAAGCAAATTATTGGCTTTTTACCCTATGAAATCAGATAGATGGACTATCAAATCCAATCCGTAAAGTTCTCGGTTCTCCCCCTGGAGACCTGACTTTAACCGCTTGATATCTACGAAAACTATTGGTAGTTTTCATATTTCCATTACCATCTGGGTGTATCCCTTCTCTAGGCGCATATCTACTTGGATTTTGACCCTGCATATATTCCACATCTGTCGAATAGTCTCTGAGTAGGTGAGGGTCGCCTGCAAAGTAAACTTTATTATCAGTCACTCTCACCCCATCCAATCCTGGCAGCCCAAACCCTGAAACATCAATCCATTCCCTAGGATTAAATAGAACCACCATTTCTTCCCCAAGAAGTTGAGTGTCGAATCTCTGGGAAATTTCTGGATGCCCCACTAGAATCTGCTTCCAAGCAGAAATATATAAATCCATAAGATAAACCAGAATTTTGAGTTTCTCGAGTATAGCATAAAATTTAGCCACCTACCCACATCTTCGTTCCTGGATAGTGCGTCAAAGCCGCCCTCTAACTCTTTTCTAACCTAAAAAATGTGTATCCGCGATACTCTGTCACGACGGTCGCTCGGTCAATAAGCCCTTTCGGAAACCTGCTTTTATCCGGAGTCACAATCCAAGCACCGCCTTTTTCCTCGCTCAACTTCGGCACTTCTTCATACGTCAAAATCCACCACTCTCCCGGTTTGGCCCCATCTGCCTCTGGCACATACACCATCCCGAGATCCGAGTAAAACAAAAACGCCGTAAAATCGTGATCATCCCACACCACCGTTTCGCCCTGAGGAATAATCTTCTGGGCATACTTGCCCAAAGCCACCCCCACGTGCGATCTATCTGGATAAATCATTTCCACTCGGTAAGCATTCACGGCCCCCAGTGCCAAAAGAAAGAGAAACGCCACTGTCGTTAACGTTGGCCAAACTCGCCACCATCTCTCCATTACATACCCTGCCACCAGAGCCACAAAGGGATAAACGGGTAGGGGATACCACCCCGATTTTTCGTCCAAGAAACTTAACGCCAAAAGGTATCCGATTATCACCGCTATCAGCGCCGTCAGTTTTTTCACATCTTCCTTTGCTAAGGCTCCTCTCATCTGCCACCAACCCAAACCAAAGATCGGCAAAAACCACCACTTTACGTCCCTCGCCACATTCCCAAACTGCTCGAGCGAAAAGTTATCTAAAGGATTCCCCAGCCTCCCCGCCGCCGGTTTAAACAAATACCGGTCGATAAATGGCTCGCCAAATTCCAAAGCTCCCGCCCCAAACCACGTCCCAAAAATTGCTGCTCCCGTAATTATCATCATCAAAAGCTGCCACCATGGCAACCGTCGCCGAGTCACCCACATCCACACAACGATAAATATCACCGGCAAAAGTCCTTGCAGCCAACCTTTGACCAAGAATCCCAATCCCAAAGTCACCCCTGCCACAACTATCCACCGCCATCTTCCTCTCGATTCCAGATACAAATATATCGTCGCCAAAAACAGGGCTATGAGTAACGCTTCCAGGTTGCCATAAGCAAATCGCATCACTACCCCGCCCAAAGTCAGAAAAATCAGACTCGACCAGAGTCCGACTCGGGGGTTAAAGAGCTTTCCCCCCAAAAGATAAACTAACCACAAAACCACAAATCCAGAGACAATCGACACCATCCGCACTTGCCATTCACCCAAACCAAAAATTTTCACTACCAATCCCGACAGCCAAAAATACAACGGCGGCTGATCAAAATAATATCTCCCATTCCAATATGGCCCGATCCATCCATAACCATACACCGCCATATTTTTGGTGATCTCCGCGTACCATGCCTCATCCCAATTCCGTAAATTCCACCTAGCAGTCTTCGCCACCAAAACCAAAACAGTCAATAGCACTAATCCAAAGTACCCTCGCCTCTTCATATACATAATATATAATCGAAACAGCGAAGCTGATGAGATTATGCGAGCCTTTGGCTCGCGTAACGACGGGTCCGCTTTGTGGACCGTAGTCATTATCGGCAGTTTGGCGGCAGCCGAACAACGTCTAATCCTATCAGCAACTATCTACGAGATTCATTCGCAGCATGCATAGTCCCACTGTCAATTCTCCTTCAGCTACTCCTTGGCTAAAATCCAGCCAAGAACCGGTCCTCAATATCGCCAAAACCAGCGCCAGGCACGAAATAACCAAAAGAGCTCCCTGGATGTTTCTTGGCCTTTTAGCCGGCATAGTCATGGTACTCCTGGGCCAAAAATTCGAAATAGCCTTATCGCAAAAGCTAGAGGTAGTCTTTTTTATCCCCATGATTGTCTACATGAGCGATAGCATCGGCACCGAAACCATGGCCTTGTTTATCAGAGAATTAGCTTTAAGGAGAGTCAGTTTGAAAAAACTATTCTGGCGAGAAACGTATGTTGGCCTCTTCCTTGGGGTCATTTCAGGCGTACCCATGGGCCTATTTAGTCTGGTATGGCTTAAAGATCTTAGGCTGTCACTCACTGTCACCATTGCCATGATAATCAATGGTTTAGTAGCTGTCTTGACGGGGATGCTCACCCCCATCCTCTTTGCCAAATTCAAAAAAGACCCTGCCTTAGGCACTGACGAGATTACCACCGCCTTTTCTGATACCGCGAGCCTACTCATCTACCTCATTGTGGCGACAATGATTTTGTTTTAAACTAAACTTCCATGCCTTCCCCTAAATACCATCGCATCTTGCTCAAAATCGGCGGCGAAGCTCTGCTGGGCAAAAGAGACTATGGCATCGAAGTCGAAGCCACGCATCAAGTCGCGAAGCAAATCAAGAAGATTCACCAAGAAAAGGTTCAAATCGCCCTCGTCATCGGCGCCGGTAATATCTGGCGCGGTGTCGCTGGCAGCAAAAACGGCATTGAACGAGCCACCTCAGATTACATGGGCATGCTCGCTACCGTCATAAACGCCCTAGCCATGCAAGATGCCCTGGAAAAAATTGGCGTCGACACCAGAGTTCAAAGCGCCATCGAAATGAAAGCCGTCGCCGAGCCCTTCATTCGCCGCCGTGCCATTAGGCACATGGAAAAGGGGAGAGTGGTGATCTTAGCCGCAGGTACCGGCAGCCCTTTCTTCACCACCGATTCCGGCGCTGCCTTAAGAGCTCTCGAGCTCAAATGTGACGTTTTGATGAAGGCCACCAAAGTTGACGGCGTTTACGACAAAGATCCCCTGGAACACCCCGACGCTAAAAAGTTCGCTACCATCAGCTTTGTCGACGCCATCAAAGACAAAAGCATCGCTGTCATGGACGCTTCAGCTCTCTCCCTCTGCATGGATAACCACCTCCCCATTCTGGTATTTAACCTCTTCCAAAACGGCAACCTCAAAAAAGCCGTCAGCGGCGAGCCGATCGGCACGCTCGTTAAATGAAGAAAGCTTAAACCGACAAAATTTGCCGCGGATCTACGGCAGCCCCTTTTTCGTAAATTTCCATGTGTAAGTGCGAACCCGTGCTCCACCCGGTAGTCCCCACCGTCCCCAAGGCTGTCCCTTGCGCCACCTCGCCACCAGGTTTGACGAAGATTTGGTTAAGATGAGCATACAGCGACGCAAAACCCCCCTCGTGCTCCACCAGCACATAATGGCCGTACCCAAAGCGGGAATAAACCGTCTCCACCACTCGTCCAGAAGCGATCGCTTTTACCTCTGAGCCATAGGCAGAGCGCATGTCAACTCCCCGGTGAAATCGGCTAAATCCCTGCGACACTCCAATCGTCTCTACCGGGGCCACAAACCGTTGCTCTGTCGTCAAGACCACCTGCTCGGTCACCACCGGTACTTCAGCTTCAGGGTAAGTTTCCAAGACGTTCGGCGCCGCTGACACACTCGTCGCCACGATCATCATCCCGGCCAAATTTGCCCCCAATAAGGTCCGCCATCTTTTGTGCTGCAAAGCCGGCCACAGCATCTTAGACAGAGGATGACTCGTTCGCGTTTTAGGCACAAAAGCCCCATAGCTTTCGGCCATAAGCTCGAAGCCAACAAAGGTATTACTCAAGGCCCGATAAACAACAGACCGGAAAAACCGCAAGCTGAATCCGCTTAACTTGCGCACCAAAGGATCGACCTCAAGGCCAAAAAGGGAACGCAAGTTGCGCTGCAGTTTTTGTATCATAAAGCGGCGTAGTCAGGCCGCTGTTTTCGTCTAAAAAAGTAACACCCGTCTTTAAAGACGGGCATTAAAAAAGTTCTCCGCAACGTGGCTAGAGAACTTGTGGCCTATAGTATCAGAAACACTCCGAAAAGTCAAGACCAGACATTGACGTCAAGATGAGAAAGTACTACCCTAAAAAAGCATGATCAACGTCGCCATCAACGGCTTTGGCCGCATCGGCCGCATTGCCACCAGGGTGCTTTTAGGCCGGGAAGACCTGCAAAAAGAACTCAACTTGGTAGCCATAAATACCTCTGGCAGCATGCCTGCGGGCCACTGGGCCCATTTGCTCAAGTACGACACCGCCTACGGCCCCCTCAGGCACGAATTGAAGCTAAAAGAAGTCAGTGCTCCGCAACTAGCTGACCCAGCAGACCCCTTGATTGGTAGCCTCACCCTAGGCACAAATGAAATTGCCCTTTTAGCCCAGCCTGATCCAGGCAAGCTCCCCTGGGAAAAATACGC
>JACOWY010000033.1 GCA_016176555.1 Candidatus Chisholmbacteria bacterium
AGCTCTTCGGGAAGAAGGTTGGCGCCGAGTTTGCTTCTTAATTTGGCGACTTCTTGGGCGACGGCAGTGTTGGCAGGCATGGTAAAAATTAAAAATTCAAAATTAAAAATGAAAAATGGTCTGAACAGAGTATAAACTGATTCCTGAGCTAAAGTCCAAAACGGAGAAGCTAAATAATTTAGCCGCGGCGGCGGTCGTGGAACTCACGGCCAGATACCAGGCGGCATCTGGCTAACATGACCTAATATCTGTTTCTCTCGTGATGCTCTCTGCGGGGGGAGAATTTGTGGTGATCGCGACGACCAAAGTCGCCACCGAAGCGAGGTCTATTTTCGCCTTTGGTGCTGGTCTCGGCTTCGGAAAGCATGGTGAGGTTGATGCGGCCCATGTCGTCGATTTCGTAGACGCGGACGTGGACCTTGTCGCCGACTTGGACGACATCTTGAGGGTTTTTGACAAAGCCCGCAGTCATACGAGAGACGTGCACGAGCCCTTCTTTACCAGGCAGAATTTCGACGAAAGCGCCGAAGTTCATGAGTCTGGTGACGGTGCCGTCGTATTCTTCGCCAATCTTTGCTTCTTTGACCAGGCCGTTGATCCAATTGATGGCTTGGGTAAGTTTGGCGGTATCCGCCCCGGAGACGTAGACTTTGCCGTCGTCGTTGACCGAGATGTCTGTCTCGGTTTCTTTCATTAATTTCTTGATGACTTTGCCTGAAGGCCCGATGAGTTCGCCGATTTTTTCGACGGGAATGGAGGTAGTTTTGATCTTGGGAGCGTATTTATTGAGCTCGGCTCGGGGAGCGGGCATGGTTTTGAGGAGGTGATCGAGAATCAAGAGGCGGCCCTTTTTGGCTTGTTCGAGAGCTTCGGTGAGGACTTTTTGGGGAATACCTTTAACCTTCATGTCCATCTGCATGGCAGTGATGCCGTCACGGGTCCCCGCGACTTTGAAATCCATGTCGCCAGTGAAATCTTCCCGGCCCATGATGTCGGACAAAATGACGTAGTCGTCGCCATCGGTCATCAGTCCCATGGCGATGCCGGAGACGGGTTTTTTGAGCGGCACGCCGGCGTCCATGAGCGAGAGGGTGGAACCACAAACTGAGGCCATGGAGGTAGAGCCGTTACTGGACATGATTTCGGAAACAACTCTAATGGTGTAGGGGAAGACTTCTTCATCGGGAATCATGGGTTCCAAGGCTCGTTCGGCTAAAGCACCGTGGCCAACCTCACGACGGGAGGGCCAACCAAGTCTGCCGGTTTCGCCCACAGTGTAGGGGGGCATGTGGTAGTGGTGGATGTAGCGCTTGGTTTCTTCGCCCTCCATGGTTTCGATGAGGAGCTCGAGAGAAGGAGAAGCCAGGGTGGTGATGGTGAGAGCTTGAGTGGCGCCGCGTTGGAAGAGGGCTGAACCGTGGGTACGGGGGAGAACGGCTACCTCACTTGAGAGCGGGCGGATTTCATCGGGTTTGCGGCCATCGAGGCGGATTTTTTTGGTGAGGGTTTGGGCTCTAATCGCCTTCTTGACCAAAGTATCGAGGGCGAGTCTCAAATCGGCTTTAGAAACTTCTTCGTGGTATTTTTCAAAGAGGGATTCGACGACTAAACTAGTGTCAAACCGCTCGAGTTTGGCCATGGCAGTCATGATGGCTTGAATTTCTTTGGGGGCGTCTGAGGCGACGTTTTTGAGGACCTTGGGGTCGAGGAGGTTGGGCTCAAACGTCATTTTTTTCTGGCCAACCTTCTTGGCAAAATCGGCAATGCCTTGGGTCAGGGCGTTGATCTCTTTTTGAGCTAGCTCAAAGGCGGCGAGAATTTCTGTCTCGGAGACTTCGTTGGCGCCGGCTTCGACCATGACAATGGCGTCTTTGACACCGGAGACGACGAGGTCAAGATATGATTCGTCACGCTCAGCGTAGGTGGGGTTAATCATGAGAGAAGCTTTAGCGCCTTCGCGCTTGAGGCCTAAGCGGACGGAGGCGATAGGGCCATCGAAGGGAATGTCGGACACGGCGAGGGCGGCTGAAGTGCCAATGAGAGCGGGAATGTCGGCGTCATTTTCACCGTCGACAGATAAGACTGTGACGATGAGTTGGATTTCATTGACAAACCCTTCGGGAAAGAGAGGGCGGATAGAGCGATCGATGAGGCGGGCCGAGAGAACGGCGTCATCAGAAGGCCGGCCTTCGCGCTTGACCCAGCGGGAGCCTTTGATGATACCGCCGGCGTAGAGTTTCTCTTGGTATTCGACGGTGAGAGGGAAATAATCCAAATCCTCGCGGGGGCCAGAGGCGACGATGGTGATGAGGACGACGGTTTCGCCCAAAGTAGCCAGGACGGCGGCATTAGCTTGCTCGGCGACGCGGCCCACTTCAAGCTTGAGGGGTTTGCCACCTACCATTAAGGTAGTCGTATCTGATTTCATTGATTTTCGGGGAGAGAAGATAAAGAAGTCGGCAGTAACACCAAGTGGGACTTGGTTGCACTTCTGAGCTCTTTATCTTCTTCCCTTTCCTTACTTAGATAGATTTAATTCGTTAATAATGTTTTTGTAACGGGCATTATCTTTGTCTATTAGATAGTTTAGCAGACGGCGACGTTTGGAAACCATTTTTAAAAGGCCGCGGCGAGAGTGGTTGTCTTTTTTGTGCTCTTTTAAGTGACCGGTGAGGTGCTTGACTTTTTCGGTCAAAAGGGCGATTTGGACTTCGGGGGAACCGGTGTCGCCTTTGCCTTGGGCGTATTTTTTGATGATTTTTTGTTTTTGGTCAACGGTGAGAGACATAGCCCGAAAATTTCTAAAGCCTAATTCCTGCCTGCCGGCAGGCAGGTCTAAGTTCTAAACAATGCAAAACTTATAAATTAAAACGCTTGTTTTTTTACCGGAGGTAATTATACCACAGACGAATTTTAACTTTGGTTAAATATTTAAATACAAAAGTACAAATAACAGTGGAAAACCATTAGCTGGGGTTAAAGTCCGTATCTCTCGCCGGTTTGTCGATAGAGTTCCTCGCCTCTTAACATGCTTTCTGCTGTCGCTAAAATTGCTGCCTCACCACCTGCTGCAACCGTTTTAACTATTCCAGTTGCTGATCGGACATAAATAAGTCCGACTTCGCCTTGTCTCACTTCAAACCCCTCTGGTAGGCCTTCCATCTCGTAAGGTGTGGCCGCATCGAATTCTGGAGATGGTGCCGGAGAAAGTGGTGGAAATTGATCTGGCGTGGGTCGAGGTCCATCCATATTAGTTATGGGGTATTTTAATCCCGTCAATAGGGTATGTCAAGCTTTTTTATTTGGTTTAACCATACTCAATATTAGACCTTGCTTGAGCCTTTGCCCTCCTTCGTCCGGCAGCTGCCGGGCTTCGGATGGGTTGCGGGTTCTTTAGACTTTACTCGAACCCTTGAAGATTTTGGGTTTGAGCCAATCCTCTTGGAGCTGGTTGCTATTGACGTCTTGGCCGTTGCCGTTATTTGGGTTTAAGGGATTAACCGCTGGTTGAGGGACGGGTTTGGGGGATTGAGTGGGTTGAGTTTGAGGCTCAGGTTGAAGTTGAGGTGTAGGCGACGGTGAGGCTGGTGCTGGGGGTTGGACTGGTACTGGGGGTAGTGGCTGCATGGGTTGAGCTTGGGGAGTAAAGCCCTGGAAGGGGCTCGGGAATGGAGCGGGAGCGGCGCCGGGGAATGGGCCAAAGGGGCTAGCAAAACCACCGGGAGTACCCATAGCAGCGGTTTGGGGCATGAAGGTGCGTTTGGCACCTTGAGCCATGAGCTTGCCGGCGACCTCAAAGGCGTGAGGTTTGAGGTTGAAGCGCTGAAAGTTTTGGGTAGCTTCGGATAGGCCACTTAAGAGATTGGTGGCCATGTCTTGATCGATGGTGAGACTCAGGCGGGTGATGATTTCGTAAACGACTTCGGCGCAAGACGAAAATTCGTTCCAGACGAGATTAAGGGGGGCGAATTTGGTGTTGGTGGGCGAAGCGTCGATATTAACTATAGTAGCTGACTCAAATAATTTTCGGTCAGTGTGATAGAGGGCGCCCAAGTCATCGAGCCTTTGAGCGCCGACGACGAAGACGAGATCAGCCTCAGCGCCGACGTAGGAATAATTGATCTTCTTGGCATCGAGTGAGGGAAAACCGCTTTTGGGCTGAATGACCAGGTCAAAGGTAGTGTCGGTAACGTTGTAGCTGACTTTTTCGATGGAATCTTTGACGTAGGGGAAGGAAATGACGAGATTGCGATTACCGACTGACTGGGTGATTTTATCGACGCCGACTAAGCGGTTGAATTCAACGCGCATTTCGGTGGCTGAAGCGATGTGGACACTTTTGCCGCCTGCTTTAAGAGCCAGGAAGAGAGCCAGGGCAGAAGCGACGTGATCGAGCTTGGGATTTTCGCGGATGAGGACAAGGATTTCCTTGGAGTTTTCGACTGCTTTGGTGAGATCTCCTTGAGCGGGGTCAAAAGGATTGGGCTCGGGTTCTGGTGGTTTGAGGTTCGGCAGGTTAAATGGGTTAGATGTCATAGCAAGAGATCTATGAAATTTCACTCCGGGAGTGGAACTCTTATTTTTAGATTATTAATTTGGGTTCCACTCCCGGAGTGGAGGGATTAGTTTATCGTCCTATAGTATTGTAGCGTGTCACCCACTTTAAAGTCAAGTGAAGGCTTGAGGACAACGCCGCATGCTTCGCCCCTTTTGGCGGTGGGGATGTCATTTTTGCCTTGTTTAAGCGATTTGATAGTGGCGTCACCCACAATTTTGCCTTGGCGCATGAGGTGGATAGTGCCGGCGGTGTCGATTTTACCGGATTTGACCTTACAGCCAGCGATGCGGCTATGCTTGATGAGGAATTCAGCCACGATATCCGCCTCACCAACTATTTCTTCATCGATGGTGGGTTCGAGGAGTTTTAAGACTTGCTTTTCTAAATCTTCCAAAAGTTCGTAGATGGCTTGGTAGGTTTTAATTTCTACTTTCTCGGTCTCGGCTAATTTTTGGGCTGATGGCCTGACTGAAACCCGGAAACATAAAATCTTGGCGCCGGTGGCGTGCGCTAGCAAGACATCAGATTCGTTGACTTCGCCGACACCCTCACCCACTTGTTCAACTTCACTGGCGACGTTGGTTTTGATGGCTTCCAATGTCCCTTGAGTGTCGGCTTTGAGAATGGCTTTGATACGGGGGCGCTCCTCTGCCTCTTCTTTTTCTTCTGCTTCTACCTCTTTTTCCTCTTCTGGGGTCGCTTCTTTTGGGGTGGCTAGTGGGATTGGTTCTTTGGGTACTGGAGATGGCGCAACAGGGGAGGCTTCCCCTACTCGAGTGATGACTTCGCCTACGGGAGGAGGGATTTTAAAACCGAGAACCTCAGCTGGATTGCCTGGCTTAGCTTGGTCGAGGCGAGCGCCGTTTTCATCAAACAGGGCTCTGACTTTGGCTCTCGCCGCCGCAGCCACGATGGCATCGCCAACTTTGAGGGTGCCGTTTTTAACGATGACGGTGGCAAGTGCCCCACGACGCCGATCTTGGCTCGATTCGATGATGACGGCTTTGAGGGGGCCCTGAGCGTCGCCTTGGATATTTTGCAGGCTCGAGACAAGTAAGATCATTTCGAGGAGTTGGTCAATGTTCTTCCCTTCTTTGGCAGAAATTTCGACCGTGACAGTGTCGCCACCATAGCTTTCGACCATGACTCCAACTTCAGCTAGGCCGGCTTTGACGACGTCGGGGTTAGCGCCCGGAAGATCCATCTTATTGATGGCGACGACCAGAGGGACGCCGGCGGCTTTGATGTGGCGAATGGATTCTTTGGTTTGAGGTTTGACGCCCTCGGTAGCGGCCACGACGAGGACGACGAGATCGGTGACGTTGGCGCCGCGAGCGCGCATTTTAGAGAAGGCAGCGTGACCGGGAGTGTCGATGAAGGTGATCGGCTGATCTTTGTAGCTCACTTGATAGGCACCGATGTGTTGGGTGATGCCACCAGTTTCTCCGGCTTGGACATGGGTGTGGCGGATTTTATCCAAGAGGGTGGTTTTGCCGTGGTCGACGTGGCCTAAGACCGCGACAATGGGGGCGCGGGGAAGCCTGATCTCTTTGGCCTTAGTTTTGGCCTTTTTTTCTTTGGCTGGACTTTTTTTATTCATTGACCCTCTTGGTGTTAGGGCCCAGGGGAAGTGGAGAAGAAGCGAGAGGGATTAGAAAGCGGATCGTTTCATGGAAACTGGCTACGATTTGGCTGCTTCATTTTCCTTATCCGACTGGGCGTCGGCTGATGATGTTTCGGATTTTTCTGTGTCTACTTTTGGCTTTACCTCTGATACTGGCTTTGGAGGTGCTGCTTCGGCTTCGGGGGCTTTTTTAGCCGCTTCAGTTTTCTCGGCTGGTTTTTTCTCGGCTTTATCTTTTCCGCCAAAGGCGCCCGTCTGCCGGACGGGCAGGGACCGGCCTTTGGCCGGGGCCTCGGTTTTTTCTTCAGCTTTTTCCTTTGGTTCTGCATCAACTGGCGGAGCGGGCCGCTCAATCTTGGGCATAGATTCCATAGCTTTGATGATGTCTTTTAGGGCTTTGGGGCCGATGCCTTCGAGTTCGGCTTTTTCATCGAGGCGGTGGCGCAGCGCCGCGACGCTTAAGACATTGTTGGCCACCAGCGCGTTGCGGATGCGGGTGGAGAGCTTGAGGCTATCAATTTCGAATTCTTCCTCGCCAGTGACGGTGAGGCTTTCTTTGCTGGTCTCGCCTTTGATGTTGATTTTAAAACCGGTGAGTTTGGCGGCTAATCTAACGTTTTGGCCGCCACGACCAATGGCTAAGGAGAGTTGGTCATCGGGGACAACTACTTGGGCTTTTTTCTTTTTTTCGTCGACGTCAATGCGGAGATTTTCGGCGGGGGCGAGGGCGGCG
This sequence comes from Candidatus Chisholmbacteria bacterium, assembly GCA_016176555.1. Classification (GTDB taxonomy): domain Bacteria; phylum Patescibacteriota; class Microgenomatia; order UBA1400; family JACOWY01; genus JACOWY01. The sequence continues at coordinate 6,916 of JACOWY010000033.1, forward strand.
GCGATGAAGTCTTTGAGATTTTTGGAGTACTGGATGATGTCGATCTTCTCGCCGGAAAGTTCGCCGATGACGGCTTGGACTCTGATGCCTTTTTGGCCGACGCAGGAACCAACGGGGTCTACACCCTCTTGGGTGGAGTCGACGGCGATTTTGGTGCGGATGCCGGCTTCGCGGGCGATGGCTTTGATTTCGACGGCGCCGGAGCTGACTTCCGGCACTTCGCGGGCAAAGAGCTCTTTGACGAGATCTGGGGTAGCGCGGGAAACAATGATGGTGCGGCCACGGGCGGTGTCGCGGATTTCCTTAATGAGGACCATGACCCTTTGATTTAACTTGTAGTACTCGGAGCGGATTTGTTCTTCAGGAGGCATGATGCCTTGGCCACGGCCGATGTCGACGACGACGTTGCCGGCATCGAACCTTAAGACCATGCCGGAAACCATGGAGCCGACGCGCTCTTGATACTCTTCGATGATGGCGTCTTTTTCAGCTTCGCGGACTCTTTGGAGAATGACTTGTTTGGCGGTCTGAGCGGCGATACGACCGAAGCCGGGAGGGGTGACTTCTTGGCGCTTTTTGCCTTCTGTGCGGAAGATTTTGGCTGAGCCGGTGACGGGATCGATTTCGGCTTCGAACTCAAAACCTGCTTCTATTTCGGTGTCGAATTTTTCGCCGTAGTCTTTGCGATAGGCGGCGATCATGGCCGCTTTGATGGTGTCGATGACGGCTTCCGGTTCAATGCCCCGCTCAGAGCAGACCTGATTTAAGGCGGCGGCGAATTCGGTTCTGGCAATTTGTTGCTGGGCCATAGGCTCGCCTCCGGCGAGAATTTCTAAATCTTAATTTCTAATTTCTAAATAAATCTAAATAATATTGACCGCGTAGAACGCGGCTGGCTAAAAAAATGGCGGGTCATCTATAGTGCCCACCAAGTCAAGCCTCCGGAACAAGAGGTAGTTTATCACACCAGCGTCATGGGGTCAACGAAGGCAGCCGGGTATTACCCTTGGCCATACTATCTTCCTTTGATCGCAGATTTATTAACCAACCACAGCATCAACGCCTTCTGCACGTGCAGCCTATTCTCTGCCTCCTGGAAAACTAGCGACTGCGGCCCGTCGATCACCGCTGCCGTCACCTCGTTACCCCGATACGCCGGCAGACAATGGAGAAAGATCGCCTGCTTATGAGCTAAAGCCATAAGCTTGGGCGTCACTTGATAAGGCTTAAAAAGCTTCAACCGTTTGGCTTTCTCCGCCTCATCTCCCATACTTACCCAGGTATCCGTCACCACCACATCCGCCCCATTCACCGCCTCTTTGGGGTCGACAACTTGTTTCACGCTTGCACTTGACGAGCGTGCTAAACTTTTTAGAGCGCGCTTGTCATCCTGAGCGTTTCTGGTTCGATGTGACGAACCAGAAAGTCGAAGGATCTCCTTCGCTTGGCCAACCACTTTTTTATCCATGTGATACCCCCTCGGCCCTGCGGCCACAAAATCCATCCCTAACAAAGCCGAGGCCAAGGCCAACGAATGCGTCACGTTATTCTCGCAATCCCCCACGTAGGCGATCTTCAGGCCCTCTAGTTTGCCGTAGACTTCCCATATAGTCATCACATCGGCCAAAATCTGACACGGGTGTTCGAGATCACTTAAACCATTAATGACAGGTACCGTCGAATGCTTCGCTAGCTCCACTATCGACATATGTTTAAACGTCCGCGCCATGATGAGATCCACCATGCTTGAGGTGACTTTGGCTACGTCGGCAATGCTTTCCCGCGTCCCCAAACCAATGTCCGCCGGCCCCAGATAAATGGCGTGGCCGCCGAGCTGCGTCATGCCGGCCTCAAATGACAGCCGCGTCCGCAAAGAGGGCTTCTCAAAAATCATGGCCAGAGTCTTTCCCTCTAACTGTGAAGAGCTGTGAAGAGGTCCGACCTCTTGACGCCTGACTCTTCGTTCTTTTGGCTAACTTGAGTACCTGCCACAGCTCTTTAGTAGTTAAATCGGTAATCGACACAAAATCTCGTTTAAGTTTCATAACCAATCCTCTTTTTTTCTTCATTGTTTATTGCTCATTGTTCCTTGCTCATTACTTCTTAACTTCTTAATGTCTTCGACAGCCACACCGCATGTTTCACTGGCGAAAAACCAAGTTTCTTATAGAACGGTATCACTGCCAGATTACTGCTGGCTACCCCCAACTGGAGTTTAATGGCACCTAAAGCCAAACACTGCTTCTCGAGCTTGAGCATCAGAGTCTTGCCCAAACCTTTGCCCTGATACTCTGGCAACACCGCCAAGTGATGAGCCCAGGCTCTTCTACCGTTAAACGTTCCCAACACGGTGGCTACAATTTTTCCTTGGTCCTCGGCTACAAAGCAGGTTGTTGGATTCATGGTCAAAATCCGGCCAATTTCTGGCTTACTATCATCCAAAGCCGCCAAATCCAAGCCTGCGGCCTGCCACACCGCAAAGACCTCTTCGTAATCGTCAATTGTCATTTTTCGTATCTTCATATCTTTTATCGTATTCTTGTTACTTGTCACTTGTAACTTGCTGATGCCACATTTTCATTTGCTGAGTATAAATCTCAATAAATCCGGGGCTGGCGTTGACGTTAAAGGGGACGCCGCCTTGGGTAAAAGATGCATGACCCAAAGC
>JACOWY010000065.1 GCA_016176555.1 Candidatus Chisholmbacteria bacterium
GCGGCGAAAGGGGTTGGGCATTGGTTTCCATGATACCTGAGCTTGAACTTCCCCGCTAGCGATTGGTGGCCATCCAAATTTCTGTTTATAATTTAATTACGCCACTTGGGCGTAATTAAATTACCGGAAGTCCGCCATAGGCGGACGACGTATAATTGTTTTGTATGACAGACGGAACTACTACAGAACAGGGGAGAGGCGGAGTCGGTGAAGGCCGAAACACCGAATCTCGGGCACAAGCTGGGATAGGTGAGGTGGTGGGGGGAGAAAAGGAGCGAAAGGATAAAAATTTTCGGCTGTGGTTGCTGCAGCTTTTGTTGACGCGGCTGGTGGAGGGGAGGTTTGAGATGGTGCGGGCATCTTTGCGAAGGATGCGAGAGGCGGCAGCGGCGCTGAAGCAGCAGGATCGGCCAGCTGAAGAAGAGATAGCGGCGGTGAAAAAACAGGTAAATACATTTGGATTGGCAGACCTAGTGGAGGTAGAGACAGAGAGAGCCCAGTTTGGGAAGGCAATGGAAAAGATGGTGCGAGGGGCGCGGTTGACTGATGAGGAGGAGTTGGAGCTCGAGAGTTTATTTCGAAATAAATCAGAAGAAGTTAAGGGTGAAGTGCGATTGGTGCTTAACCTTTACCGGGGTTTGGCTGCGGGAGAGCAGACTGTGGATGAGGTGAGGCGGCAAAGTAGGGAACGGTTTGCCAGAGAATGGGGTTGGGGAGAAGAGCCAGAGCTGGCGAGTGACCTTGAGGAAGCAGTGCGGTTTTACCAAGAAGGGGAGCATGATTTTAGAGGGGTAGAGAGCGAGACAAGAATACGAGAAACTTTGGAAGAGACGAAGAAAAAAACCACAGGAGCACTTAAAGATGTGGCGCTGGGGAAGTTTACCCTGGAGCAATGGGTGGGGGCGAAGCGATATGAGGAATTGCGGGACTTGCCTTTAGGGGAGATGTGGCGGCGGCTGTTTGAAAAGATTGAGCGGCAGTTTGGCGATGACGATGAGCAAAAACGGGAGCAGTACCAAAATGCAGTGGAGGTGGGGCATTTGAATCTGAGGATCAATCAGGATTTTGCCTTTCAACAGCAGTTGGACAAGTTGGAGAAGGAAAATGGGAAAGGGATAGGGAGGAGTGTACGGGAACTTCTGGGGGGGTCAAGGTCTCGAGCGGACGAGTTTGCGAAGCAGTACAGAAATAACCCGGACAATAACTACAACTGGCTGTTGGGGGAGTGGGATATTGAGGATGTTCAGCGTCTTTTAGATAGGTTTTTCGTCCCAGTGGAGGGTGGACGGAGCTTATCGGCTATTGTTAGTGGACTTAAAGATTACAAACCTGGATTTGCAGCGAGTGGGGATGCTGCTCGAGAAGCTAACGAAGCCAATGTTTTGTTTAACACTTTAAAAAGTGCTGACCTTAAGACCTTTTTGGAAAGGAACTATCCTGATATAGAAGTTCGAGATCGATTGGTTGAGTATTTAGGTGGAGTACGGCAGCAACTAGAAGAAGTTATGAACCTGAGAAGGTCTGGTGTTGACGAGATACCTAAAAGCTATGCCCAGCGAATGGAAGAGGTTGATGCCCAGCAACAGATGGCGCGGCAAGCGGGAAGAAGAGGAAGGCAGCCGATTCCGCAAGCAGCGATGGCAGCAGCGCCGGAGGGTGGAGGGGAGGGACCGGCGGGAGCGGTGGCGCCATTTGCTCACGATAAATGGCGGGAAGAGTTAGATACGAGAGTAAGAGAGAGTCCTAGGGCAGCGATTGAGTGGGCGCTTAACTTCCTGATTGAAAAGGATTTGAGCGAGCGGGATCAATATTACGTGATGCAGACAGTGAAGGATTACATTGCGGGGGCTGAGGGGAAGCTTGCCCCGGGAGATGAGTTGTGGGATTTGTATACCCGGGCGACATACCAGGAGTATTTAGGGCAGCTCGAGCTGTGGCGAGCTTTACCGAATGCTCAAAGCGAAGAGCAGGTGATGGGGATTTTGGGAAGGATTAGTGTGGGAGATGTGGAAGATTTGACGGTGTGGGGGAAGGATTTTTCGGAGTGGGGAGGGGTGAAGGGGTTTACCTATGAACAAAAGAACGAACGAGGAGAGCAGGATTTTAAGATTGACATGCAAAACTTGAGGGGGGAGCAGAAGGATTTGTTTGACGCTTTGGAAATTAGAGGATCAGATATAGAGGCACTTTTAGAATCCCAGTATTGGTTTAACAAGTTTCAGTTTGCGACCCGGGGGTCGCCGACAAATGAGCTAAGGAAGCAAATTTTTATGGAGGCGATGTTTCGGAAAATGGGAGGCGTGGTGGAAACTGATACCCGGCCAGGTAAACCGACGGGAAGGTTTGCTGAGAGGCGGTACTTTTTTTACGATCAAAATGGTGAAAGGAAAGAACTGGGGGACATTAAAGGTATAACACTTCATTTTGGGGCGGGGCCGCGAGCAAGGCCGAGAACGATGGCGGAGCTGGCGGACGAAAATTTGTGGTTGTCGGTTATGGGAGAGGTCAACTGGGAGCTGACGGGGAAGCGATCGGAGATGAATAAATATATCGAGGGACGGCGAACAATTTACCGGTGGGATAAACATTTTCATTATGATAAGTACCTGAGTAAGTTGGGGACGAAAGGGTTAGATTTTTTGCATGGTGGGTATGAGCAAGACGGGAAGCGGAAGCCGTACCTCAACACGATGCAGAAGGATTTTGTGTCGGTGAGAGCCAAAGATGTGCTGATGCCCTACTTACTGAATGTGGGTGATTTGGCGCGGCCAGGGAAGGAGGGGGGCAAGGAAGTGGTCTTGGTTAAGGGAGTGAAGAGTCTATTGGCGGGGGGAGATGGGGATTTAGCTCGGGAGATAACGGCATTGTTGGAGCGAAAGTTCTTGAATTCGCGAGGCAACTGGCGGGATTTGGAGTTATTGCGGGCGCTGTTTGATGCGGAGAAGATGCCCCATTGGGTGCAAGGAAAGCCGGAGCTTTTGAGAAAACTGGTGTTTTCGGAAGCAGAAAGAGGTTTGTTAGCCAAGGCACAATGGGATCAATTGTTTGCCTATCTTTTTACTCGAACTCAGGGGACAAAGTTGAGCCGAAGGGAGTTAGAGTACTTTATTAAGAGGATGGGGGGAGAGATACAGTGGGATCCAGATAAACCAGGGAGTATATTGAGAAATCCTCCTGAAGACGAGGCAAATGGGCGTTTTGTGATTAGGTTTTTGCCAGGGAGAAGACAGCTGGATCAACGAGTGGGAGCGCAGCTATTTTTTGAGTCACTCTCGAGACAGAGGATGTTTTGGGAGGTAGATGAGCAGGACCGGTTTCAAAAAGAAGCCAACTACATGCGCCAAACGGGGGCGCAGGCACCCAAAATGGCGGCGTTTACGGCTAATCCAACGGCGGATAATCTGATTGAATGGCTGGGGCCAAACTTTGGGTTCCGGCCAAATTATGAGGTAAGGGAGACGGCGTTTCGAAATGCTGATGCGGTGCTTTTGGCGCGAGAAGGGTTGACGTGGGCCAACTGGTATGCGGAGCGGGTGAAACTGACTGAGACAGGATCGGTGGATTTTAGCGATGAGTTGGATGAGGATGGATACAGGGTGCCGAAGAAGTATTTAATCTCTCGGTTATTAACCGGACTGGCTCATCCTATAAAGACACTTAAAGAAACGGGGAAAGCGGTGGGCAAAGCGGTGAAAGAACCAGGAAGGACGTTGAAGGATGTGGTGAAGGCAGCGACGTATGTGCCGCTGCACCCGATAAAGAGTATCGAACAGACTGCTAAATTTTTGGAGGAGAATACGCGGTTGATTCTGAAAGGGAAGACGGGGCTAAGGGGTTGGGAACCTTTGGATGCGTGGGCGAGGAAGAACTTTATCGATAAATTGTGGCACTCTGGGATGATTGATTGGTGGCAAAAGGAAAAGCTAATGTCGCGGCACATTGTGCCTTCATATTTGCCATTTCCCATACCGATTATTGGACCCAGCATTAACTACTGGATTATTAGTGGATTGGACAGCAAAAAGCGCTGGCGGCAGCTTTTGGCGCTGCCTTTTTATGGGATTGGGTTGGTGACCAGGCCGGCGTGGCTCTACTTATGGATTCATGATTGGGGGCAGGCGAGTACGTCGTTTTGGAATGAGGTAGTGGCGCCGAACTTGGCGGGGGAGAACGCGAAGGCATTGCAGATACCGACGGGGAAGTAGCGACTAGGACCTAGCGTTCAGATTTACCTCTTTGATTGTCCAAAAGAAGAAACGTTTAAGAAACGTGTAATTGTTCATTTCTTTGCGTGACGCAAGCAAGTCATTCGTAGTCATATGCGAGCAAGGGCTCGCGTCATGTTTAGTCACTGTTTTACAAGCGATGAATGACTATTAATGACGACAAATGACACTTATGCTTGTGTTCAAAAGAGGGACTTTAGAGCACAATTCGTGATTCTTAATTAGTACTTCGAACCTCGGGGTTTTACCCATGGGTGCTGGAGAGAGCGTTTCTAAGGATCTGTTCTTGTTTGAGGTCGGCTTTTCTTTGTTGCTGTTGTTGGATCAGGGCACGGATGGGCGATCATTTGGATGACTGAGGGGAGCATGAGGAGGAGGCCGAAGGCAGTGAGACCTTGGACGGCGCCGATGGGAATATTTTTAAAACCAAGAAGAGGGGGGACAAAGCCGCTAGTGGCACTAAAGTTTGGAGGCGTGCCACCGAAGCGTTCTGCACCAGCGAGAGCACCGGCGATGACGATAAAGACAGCTACAGCAGGAAAAATGAGAACGTTGGCAAATAAGTTTTTAATCCAATTAGAGAAAGCATTGGAGCCTGGGAGGGCATTAAATAAAAGAAGAACAGGAGAGAAGATGACCATGATGACGATGCTGATAAAGGCCATGAGGAGTTGGAAGAAGACCCGAAAAAGGGTGATGAGGAGAACGACGCTTAAGAAGATGGCTAATAACTTGAACCCAAAACGTAACACGCCAGCGAGAATGACGTTTTGGGTTTGGCCAAACATTTCGACAACTAAGGCAGCAAGGGCACCGGCGAGGGTGCCAGTGAGCTGTTGGGGGGTACTTGAGGGCCCGAGTTCGATCATGGTTCTTAAGAAGCCAACACCGCCGAGGATGTCGTACCACCAAAGTTCTAAAAAGTTATGGTTGAGAATGATATCTTGGGTAAGCCCAGAGTCGACTAACCCGGAGGCTCCTAGGATTTGAATGGCTAGGACGGTGAGGAAGTACATGAGGTCAATGAGGAAACCGGCGATAGCAAAAGAGAATGTGACGAGGACGAGCGTGACTACGAGTCGAGGTAGGGCATTTTGGAGAGAGATGACAGTTTGGGGATTTATTTGGGTGCGGAACATGATCATGAGACCAGTGACGACGAAGATGAGGACGAAAAAGAAGTAGGTGATGTTGAGAAAGGCGCTCCAGACTTTTTGGACAGGAGAAAGGGCAGCATAGCCGGCGCCTTGGGCATAGGCTTGAGGGGTATAGGTATGGTGAAGATAGGCAAGGTATTGGGCAGTACTAGCGGGTTGCTGTTGATAGAGGGAGGCGATGAGCAGGGTTGTGCCGGGGAGAAGGCCCCCGGCGATGGCGTTGGTAGTAGTGCCGGCGATGGCGCCCATAGTTTCGTTTTCAATATTGTCGACTGCGGCGCGGGTGAGACATTCGAAACTTATCTTGGGTTGATTCTCGCATTCAATGGTGATGGCGAAATACCTGTCTATGAGTTGTTCGGTGATGCCGACCCCGGTGGCTGCGTAGCTGGGTGTGGGGTTGAGAGTACTAACTAATAAAGTGAAGAGGCCAAGAAGAAGACCGACAGCCGCTTTTCTGATTAATGAGGTGGAGATTTTACTAGTGAGAGGTGTTATGGGCAGGTGGCGGTTCATGAATGTGGTTGAGATTATCGTACTTGATGGGTTGGCGGTTTGCAATTTAGGCCGCCGAGGTGAGATTTCGCTAGGCCTCAACAGCCTTGGCGGGATGGATAAGGAGGGCAGGTACCAATTATGGCGCAAACTAAATCAGGATAGCTCATGTCAAAGCTTGTGCCGTTTCTAAATTCGCTGATATGGCCGTTGAGTTTAAGGCTCTCTGCTAGATTACGGGTGGCTTCGTCTGGGCAGTTGGAGTTGTAATAGTCAGCGCTGTACGTGTAGGCGTCGGCGGTGCTAAAAGTAAGGCCAGTGGGATTGGGCAGCCCACTGTACTTTTTAAAGATGAGGGTGCGAGCGGCAAGTTCGATGGCATCTGGGAGATAACAGCGGTTGAGTTTACCGGGAATTTCACTGCACACACCTTCTTCTGTAGTGATAGCTTCGTTCTCTGAGGTGATGTCGATGTAGGTGGGGTCGGTGACTTGCATGAGGCCTAGAGCGGTAAAAGGGTTTTTGGTGCAGGTGGTATTGCCCGTTTCATAATGGGTAAAACCCTCGATGGCGTAGATGGCTAGGAGGACTTGAGGGTCGACGAAGTGAGCGTAGGGGTATTTTTGAGAGTTGGATTGGACCTCGTTTATCAGTGAGAGTATCTGGCTAGGTGGGGGGGCGATGCATTGGCCTTGCTGGACAGGAGGGAGGTTGGTAAAGCCGCTCGGGAGTTGGTTGGGGGTAGAGAAGGTAGGCGAGGACGATTGGGTGAGACTGGCTGCGGTGCGGTTGGTCCACCACCAATAACACTCGGCTGGATTAGGGGTGTCTTTGCAACCTGATTTTTCGAAAGTGGCCAGGTATCTATCGGGAAGGAGGAAGTCGGCGAACCAGGTAGGAGTAGCGGCAATGTTGGTGGGAATGTCGCCAGTGAAGGCGGAGCCGCCGGTTTCGATGTCAACTCTATAGAAGAGCTCACAGAAAAAGTCGCCGAGGGGGCCGAGGACGCGTTTGCAGAACTCCAGATTGGTGCCTTGGGTAGTGACGGTGCCTTCGGAAAGCTCGTAGTTTTTGGGGACTTCATCTTGAAGTCTTTGCCAATGGCGATCGGCGATCATGGCAGGAAGAATGGTATCACGGGCGGTTTGGCTGCTTAATTTGGCGATTTCCTCAGGGATGACGAGGTAATTGTAGTGGGGGGCGGATTTCTTGTCGGGAACGAGGGGGGAGATATCGGCGATGATGTTTTGAGTAAATCGGGCGGCTTGACCGAAGAGGCTAACGATGTAGGCGGGATTGAAGAATTGCCAAGCATCTTGAAAGCCGAAGGTAGCGGGATAGGTAATTTGGTCAGCCTCTTCGCCGCCGGTGGGGCCGGTGCAGACGTGACCTTCTTTGTTGATGACTTTGATGAGTTGGGCGACGAGGGGGTTGGTGGCTGCATCAACAGGAAAGTTGATGACTGGGCCCTCGAGAGACCCATTTTGGACGAGGTCGATATCGTGGCGGCGGTCTTCTTGGTTGAGGCCGGCTTGTTTTTCGGCGAAGCGGCTGGGCATGAGCAGGTAGGCGGTGTTGCTAAGAGTGGAGTTTTTATAGGGCGGTTCGTAGTTGACGGGGACGCTCAGCTCTTGGCCATACTCCTGCTGGAGACGGCGGAGATTGCCTTGTTCGCCGATACTAGAAGGAATTTTGAAACGGATGACTTTGAGACGGGAGTTTAAAGTGAAATTTGGGGGTTGGTTGGGGTCTGGGGTAAAGTCAAAAAAATCAATGTTGGGATCGGGAATGTAGCTGACTAAGTAAGCGGGTTTAAAGAAAACGCCGTCTTGCATTTGAGGAGGGGTATTCCAGAAGACGTTTTGCTCTTGGGCGGTGAGGGAGCCAAGGTTTTCGTATTTGAGGGGCTTAACTCTTTGGGTAAAGAAATGGAGCTCGTTGGCAAAGGGGAAGCCAGCGTAGAGGGGATTATCGGGGTAGGATTCGGCAAAGACGCGGGGGAGAGGACAAGCTTCATAGGGACTACCGGTGACTTGGACATAGATTTGACACCAGAGGTCAAGGGTGTAGAGGTACTCATAGATGAGGTTAAACTGAGATCTTTCGCGGGTGCCTTTGTTGAGAGGGGCGACGGCGTCGGGGTTTTCCCCAGGAAGGGAGCGCTTGGCGGAAAAGAAAGTGGAGGCACTGGCTTTAATTTTTTCGAGGTTACTTTGGAGGGTGGAGGCGATTTCTCGCGGGCGAGTGAGCCAAGGAATGTCGTCACCAAAATTGTAGGTGACATTTTCTTTTAGACCAAGGGCTTTACAGCCGGTAGCGGTGCAGAGGATTTCGTCATCGCCGGCGGCGACAAAGCTTTCAATATTTGAGGCACAGGAAACGGGGTAGGTGGCGATTTCGATCAGATCTTCAGGGAGGCGCCACTCGTTATCGGGAGCAATGGTGGCGTCATAGGGGAGGATTTGAGCGGCTTGGCACTGGGTGGCGAGAGAGGCGAGTTCGGCCTCGGAGACGGTTTGACCACCGGCGCAGCCGGAGACAAGAGGCAAACATTCGGGAGAGCAGTATTTTTGAGTATAGGCAAAGCTGGGATTTTGGCAAAGGCCGTTGAAGACGAGGGCGGCGAGGATTTGGCCATCTTTGTCGGCTGCGAAAATGCGATTAAGAGCTTCGCGGAGAAGGGCGGGGTCGCCAGTGCCGTTGTTGTTGGGATCGGCACCTATTTCGGTGATATAAATCGGTTTGATGGTTTGGTTAGCATAATTTTGGAAAAGGGCGACGGCGGCGTCAATATTTTGACCGCCGACTTCGGTGTAGAAGGGCATGGCGACGGCGTCGATACCGGGAATATTGCTGATAGCCTTAAAATATTGTTCTTGGGTGGGGCCGTCTTTGTTGGGAGGACAGTAAATGTCGAATTGTCCAGTAACTAAAGTCACTTCTCCGTTGGTGTCTCTGGCGACCGTGTCGACGAAAGTGACTTCTTGATCTAGGGGCCGTCTTTCGGCACAGTAGGGCTCGTTATGGCCGGCGGTGGCAATTATGGGTTTGCCGGCTTGGGAGTTGACGCGGTTGAGGAAATCTGCCCATTCGGCAGCAGAGATATTTTCAGACTGGCGGCCGGCGCCCAAGCGAATGATGGTTTGTTGATTGTTGTTGCCGATGGCACTGAGGACGTTAGCAAGATCGTTGTCGCCCACGCCGGTGACGAGGATTTCGGTGAATTGGGAGTTAACTCCGTTGGCTTGTTGGATGGCAGCTTGAAGGGCGGGGTTGCTGGCGGTGATGGCGAGGTTGACGCCGAGTTTTTGACAGATATTGGTACTTTGGGCATGGGCTTTAGTGGGGAGGTGGTTGAGGTGCGTTTTGAGAACAAAAGGACTGGCGAGAATGGCGAGGATAAAACTGGTGGAGATGATTTTGAAAAGATTTTTCCAGGGCAGGGTCATGGTGGGAATCATTTTAGCAGAGAAAGTGAAGGACGCCGGAAGGAACAGGATGGGGACTGGAAAACACGGGATTTTCCTGTTTTGTCCTGTAGTATTCCTGTTTCTCCTGTGTGCTTAGTCTATGACCCGAATTTGAGGTTTATTTCCGTGAGGTTGGCGCCGGTAAGGGCTTCGAGAAGCCTGATGGCTAACCAGCCGACGATGATGAGGGTGATGCCGATGACGGCGCCGGTGAAGGTTTTTTGGGCAGTTTCAGTTTTTTTAGGATCGCCCATAGAGGTAAGGTATTGGTAGCCCGCGACCACGATCATAATAAAGGCAGCGATGCCGATGAGGCGAGCGGCGACGCCGAGGAGGTTTTGGATGAGGGTGTCGAGATTATAAGCGCCAGAACCTGGAAGGAGGGTGGGAGGTTTGGGAGGCATACCTTAGATAGCAAATATCATAAATCATAAATCATAGATAAGATAGCAAGTTAACTGAGTTAACCAAGTTAACTAAGTTAATTGAGGAGAAGAGGTTATTGTTCGCTGACGGTGGGGATGTCGAGGGAGAAAGGATCGATGCCGAAGAAGAAGCCGATGAGGCGCATAATGGCCCAGGCACCGGCGACGATGGCGAGGCCAATGAGGGCGTTGGTGATTTGGTTGCGGGCGGATTCGACTTGGGCTTTGTCACCACCAGAAGTAATCCATTTGATGCCACCGATGATGAGAAAGAAAAAGGTGATGATGAGGGAAACGACGATGATGAGGCCGACGGCGCCACCGATGAGGGAACCGAGGTTTTCGAAAGTGACTTGAGAAGGTTTGGTGATGGCGATTTCTTGGGCGAAAACTGGAGTCGTGGCGCTGAAATAAAGCAAGATGGGGCCGAGGAAACGTTTGAGAAAGTTCATAGGGCTATTGTGGTGAGTTTGTGAGATTTTGTCAACTAGCCCCACGTAAGAAATTGCTTGAGCAATTTCAACGTGGTTGGCCCGTTCAGATTTCAATGGAATTTGTTACGGGCCGCCGACGGTAATACCGCCGGTGATGTCGATGCCCAGAAAGTCGCGGACGACCAGGACCCAGAGACCCCAGATGGCGATGGTGATGGCGAGGCCCAAGAGAGCGTGCATGATGCGATTGCGGGCACCGGAAAGCTGATCTTTGTTGTCGCCGGCGGTAACCCAAGAAATGCCGCCCATGAAGAGGAAGATCAGCGACAGGATGATGGCAAAAATGATGATGACGTCGATCGAGCGAGTGACTAGATCCCCTAAGCTTTGGGGGCTCGAGCCAAAGGCAAAGAAGGTGCCCAGTTTTTCGCCGATAGAGACGGGAACGTCCATGCTTTTAGTTGCCTACGCCAGTGATATTAAAGTTTAAGGTTTGGAGGAATTCGAAACCTAAGGCATGGCCGAGGAACGAGGCGAGAGCGACCACCGCGGCGAGGATGACCATACCAGAAATGGATTGGACGATTTCGTTGCGGGCTTTTTCGAGCTTGTCGGGCTTGCCTTCGGCGGTGATCCAGCTCATGGAACCGCGGACAAGCATGATTAAAAGAAGAATGGCGCCAAAGACGACCAGAAAGCGAAGAGCGGTAGCCAAGAGGGTGGAGAAACGGTCGCCGGCGTCAGCGGGTGAGCCGATGGTGCCGAGATTGCCGATGGCGGGATTGGTGATTTGGGCTAATTTCATAAGAGTTACTGAGTTATTAAGTTACTAAGTTAATTGAGGTAATTAAGGTAATTAGGTAACTGAGTTAATCGAGTTAATTGAGTTAACTAAGTAAGTTGTTAGCGATTGGTAATAGTTTCGATGGCGGCAGAGAGATTGAGGATGTCGATGCCTAAGAGAAAACCGATGACGGCGGCGGCGGCGAAAGCGGCGACGAGGATGAACATGCCGATGATGGCGTTGACGATACGCCCCCGGGCGGCGTCGAGTTTTTCGGGTTTGCCTTCGGCGGTGATCCAGCCGTAGGCGCCGATGATGAACATGGTGAGAAAGAGAATACCACCGGTGATGGTCAAGAAGCCCGCGGCAGTGGAGAGGATGGTTTCTAGCCCAGTGACATCAGAGGGAATTTGGGCTTCGACGGGACTTTCGATTTGGTTGAAGTTAATATCGGCGAGAGTCATAGGAGTTAGTGAGTTAATTAGGTGATTAAGGTAATTAAGGTAATTGAGTGAATCGAGTTAATCAAGTTAATTATGGTGTGCCGGGGCCGGTAATGATTGGTTGGAGGATGGAGATCTCTCCGCGGAAGATGACGATTTCGACAATTCTAATGAGAGCAAAAGCACCGACGATGACAAGCAGGCCAATCAAGGATTGCCAAATTTTTGCCCAGGCATCTTGAATCTTTTTGGGATCGCCAGCAGCGAACATGAAGCCATAGCCGGCGACAAAGAAGTTGAGGAGAATGACGAGGCCGGCGACGACCATAGCTACAGTGGTGACGTTGGAGATGAGAGTGGGGAGACCACTGGCCACAGAGCCGACACCTTGAGGTGGGGTGATAGCAGGGCCAAGATTGGTAGGCATTGTTATTGAGTTACTAAGTTAATTAGTTACTAAGGTAATTAGGTAATTAAGGTAATTGAGTTGACTGAGTTAACTAAGGTAATTGAGGTAATCAGGTTAGCTTACTTAGGTAGAAATTAGCTGTATAGAAATTAGAAAATGGTAATAGAAAATAGAAACTGGAAATGAGCTAATTCTTTCTACCTTCCATTCTCCAATCTCCATTACTAATTTCCATTTTCCGAACGTCTAATTTCCCATTTCTATACTATCATGTTCAATCCCTTAGAATGCCGACGCCGGTGAGGACTTGGAGAATTTGGATGATCCAGTAAGCGGCGATGATGATGACGAAGCCTAAGACGGCGGCGGTGACGACGCCTTTGCTTTTTTGTTGGGCTTCAGGATTGCCGGCTTGGGTGATCATGGTGATGCCACCGCCGATGAGGAGGATGAGGAGAATGAGGCCGGCGAGGATAAAGGCGTTGGGAAGGATGGCGGCGATAAAAGCCCGGGGACTTTGGAAGGCATCGATGTTGCCAATGCTCTTCCCCCCCTGAAGTTTGAAGGCGTCGCCGAGTTCGAAAGCGAGGGTGGACATAGTGAGTAAGGTAATTAGGTAATTAAGGGGATTAAGGTAATTGAGGTAATCAAGTGAACTAAGTTAACCAGTTAATTGAGTAGACTTAAGTTAATTAGTAGCGAGAGCAGCGTAGCATAGCTTAAGAGAAGAAGCCAAGTGAGCCGCCCTTCGACTGTCCCGCCTCTTGCGGCGGGGAGCGCTCCCACCTACGCTAAAGCTTCGGCGGGCAGGCAGGATGACCACGTCGAACGTGGCAGGCAAGCTGGCTCTAAAAAGTTTAGCGAGCTTGTCAAGCGAATAAGTGCGTGATTTAAATGAGATTTCACGACTAGAGTATTTTGCTTTAACTGCGGATACTTGGTCTTGATACAATAGCTGAATCTTGTAGGGCGAGATCGACGTTACATACATGACAAAGCATTTGACATTGCCTAGAGGGATTGAGCCGCCAAAGCATGTGGTGATTATTCCTGATGGGAATAGGCGGTGGGCGCGAGAGCGAGGGTTGCCGACTTTAGTGGGTCACAAGCGGGGGTTTGAGGCGGCGATGAAATTGGTGCGAGCGGCGAGAGAGATGGGGATTCATACGCTGACCCTGTGGGCGTTTTCAACGGAGAACTGGAATCGGACGAAACGAGAGATTCAATATCTCATGAAGCTTTATCACGATATGATTGAGCGGAATTTGGCTGAAGCGCATAAATTTGAGTCGAGAATTATTCACTTGGGGAGGAAAGAGCGCATTCCCCAGAGTTTGGCGGACAAAATTGCCAAAGCGGAAGAGGAGACAAAGCACTACACACGACATATTTTAAATGTGGCGTTGGACTATGGAGGACAGGATGATATTCTTCGGGCGATTAAAAAATTTCTCGAAGAAAAATCAAATATCAAAGATCATATATCAAAAATAACCGATGAATTTTTATATGAGGAGATTGGCAGACATGGGAAGTACCCGATTTATAAATTTGCTGATTACCTCGATACTTCGGGGCAGCCGTATCCTTATGCGGATTTGATGATACGAACGAGCGGGGAGTTACGGACGAGTGGACTCTTGTTGTGGCAGGCAGCTTACGCGGAATTTTATTTTGAAAAAAAACATTTTCCGGACTTTACGCCAGAAAGGTTACGGAAGGCGATCATTGACTTTAGTAGAAGAGAGAGAAGGTTTGGAGGGAATTAGCCCCCGCTTAGCGGGGGAATGATCAGTTTTCAATTTTCAAACTCCCAAAAGAAATTTTGCTATTATATTTGGGTATGATTCAGGCCCAGGAGCGAGAGTTGGTGAGGGAGATTCTGCGGGGGGAGAAGAGGGCGTTTGGGAGATTTTACCGGAGAGAGAAGGCTGGGCTTTTAGGGTTTATTGCCACAAGGGTGGGAAATTTTGAGGATGCCCAAGAGTTAGTGCAGGATACGTTTTTGGCGTTTTTGGATAGTTTGCCCTTGTTTTCATTTCGGAGTGGCTTGCGGAC
>JACOWY010000066.1 GCA_016176555.1 Candidatus Chisholmbacteria bacterium
CCGTGTGGGGAGACTCAGTGTTGGGTGTATATTGTCCGCGATCCTGCCTATGAAACGGGCAGAGAAACTATTCGGCACAGACTGTGGCTGGAACATGATACTTATGCTTTAGTCAAAGAAGAATATGGCGGAGATACGGGCACGACCATAACAGAGTTCACTGAGTTGAATCAGATCAATGTCGAACCGCCCTTAGTCACGAAACCGTTACCGGATGAAACGAGTCCGTATTTGGCTTCTGGGAGTGTGGTAGTTTCGGGACCGGCTTATTTTCCGTTTACCGTCTTAGAGTAGTATTTTGTGGCCGTGATAAGTAAACCAATGGAGAGCAGGGTGAGGCCGGCGATAAAAAGGCCGGTGGTAAACTTTTTTGGCCAATAAAACATTTCCACGGTGTGATTTCCGGCCGAAACTGGAATGGCGCGGAAGGCAAAATTGGCTCTTAACACGGGAACAGGGACCCCATCGACGGTTGCCTTCCAGCCTGGGTAGTAGGTGTCGGATAGAAAAAGAAGCTGGTCCTCTTGAGAAGTAGTAGTGAAGGTAATTTTGTTTGGCGTGTAGTTCGTGACTGAAACATTGGCTGATGGGTCTGGCTTCGGATCGCCTTGGGGAGATTGAGTCAGAACAACTGAATTTTTCAAATCTGTTTGGGGGGCGAAGAGCCAATCCAGCTGACGCTGTTCATCTGACTCGATGGTGTAGTGACCCACGAGAAAGGCTCGGGGCAGAGAGTCAACGTATTCGTAAATTTTCCAATCGCCAGCAGCAAAAACCTGTTTTTGTTTTTCTGGGGGAAGCGTGGGTTGGGAAGCTTTTTGAGTGGCGTCGGGAAATTCTGGATGATCGACGAGATATTTGATGCCGGTTAACTGCATGAGGCGAAGTACATAGGGATTAGTCAGGTCGCGGTTTAATGTAGCGTCGGCGGAACGGGTGAGATCGAAAGCGAGCTTGCCTTCTCGATCTTGTTCGGCCGCAAACAGCAATTGACTCCGTTTGAAGTCGTTGAGGGAGTCGTAGCCTTCAACGGTGAAAAGATTAAACTGAGTGGCAAAATTGGTTTTGAGAAAGACGCCATTGTAACCCAAAAAACGGTTAATGCCGGCGTTGGCTTTTAAGAAATCGATGGTGGGGTGGTTGGGATAGATAAACTGTGGTTCGGTAAAGGGGGTAAATTTGTGAAACTGGTACAGATTCTGGCCGGTGGCGATGATGAGTATAGTTACTGCACTCGGCAGCATGAACTTTTTCCAAAAACTGCCAATAATGAGTATCCCCAGTCCCCAGAAGGCGACGAAGGTGGGAATGACCATATTTCTGCGAGAAATAATGAACCAGTCTTTTGGAAATCTGAGCCAATGAGGAGGGATAAGAGGAGCAATAAGCCACAAAAAGAGCCAGAGAAGGAAAAATACTATAGACCAGCCAACGATTAGTTTGGTGATTAGCAGGTGACGCGGTTTGGGTTTTGCCTTTAGCCAAGCTTCGAAGGCAAAGGCGGACATCAGGCTTAGGGCAAAGGTGGGGATAAATAAAATTCGATTGGCAATGCCGGTTGAAAGCAGGGGAAGATTGAGGTTATAGACTAGTCGGCTATGAGGCAGATCAAAGGCAAATGAGCCGAGAAAAACGCCAAGGAGGACGAAGAACCAAAATAATTTTTTCTTTTGTTTGTCTTGATGTAACGCTATCAAAGGTAATATGAGAATCTGTATTGTGCCGATAAATAAGGCCCATTCATAATAGCTGCCTCTCTCAAGACTAAAATTATTCCTCGTCGTGGGGTGGCCAAAAAAATCTGGGGCGATCAATGTGACGAGGCGAGGAAGTTTGAGCAGGTAGTCTTGCAAAAATTCTTGGAGGTCGGGGCGCGTATTTACCAGTTGCCGACTGGAGCGTCCGTAGAGCTCTAGCGTCGGCAACAAATGATAGGCGGTGAGACCGGCCATGAATACAAATGTAGATAGCAGCAGCACGATTTTTTTTCGTGACGGTTTCTGGGTTTCGGAAGGAAGTAACCAAATGGAACGAACGATAATCGCGATAGCGACGACGACCATGACGTAGAAGGTGGTTTGCCAGTACCCCGAGAGCACCGAGGCAACGCCGGCGGCTACCAACCCTAGCCAGTACTGCCATTGAGTTTTGGCAATAAACTTATCGACCAGAAGGAGCATTAAAGGCAGCCAGAGAATTGAGTGGGTGGTGGGGCTGACTTCTTGCCCCCAGCTAAACATGAAGGTGGAGAAGGCAAATGTCAGAGCACCAAAGACGCTAGGGAGTTTGTTGAGGCTCAAATGGCGTAGGTACCAAAAGGTAAAGAGGCCGGCTAACAAAATGCCGACGATTTGATACAGAGTCCAGTAAACCTCGAGCGGTAGAAAAGGCAACAAGAGATGGAGAGGATAAAATACTCCCGATTGCCATTCTGCCATGTGGGGATTGCCGGCAAAGTTATACGGATTCCAAAGCGGGATTTGTCCCAGCCGGTAACTTTGTTGGGTTAGTTGCATATAGGGATAGTAGAGACGGAGTTGATCGAGCATACCTGGTTTGGCGGGGACACCCGTGGGGTACCCATCCCATTTTTCGTATATCCAGGGTGAGAAAAACGAAACTAAGTTATTGCCGTTTAAGGGAATTTTTCCAAACAAGAGGCTGGGATAAAAGGCGATGGCAACGACAGTGATGATGGCCACGATGGGCCAAAAACGATGAAATGCGGATTTCATTTTTTCTGATTTTCGATTATCTGGCTAATTTCTGGGTAGAGAAGGTCGGCAGCTTTTTGATGAACAAATTCATTGGGGTGCTGATCAAAAATGCTGGCTTTGAGTTTTTCCGTCTTATAAGGCGCTAAAGCTTCTGCAAAGTTGATGGTGGCGTCTGCACCAAATGCGGTAAAGAGCTCAAGCATGGTAGCGTATTCATCCGCCGAAAACTCGCGAATGTCGTCGGAATAGAGTAAGGGGAAAAGAATGACGACGATCGGGACTTGGCGCTGATGCAGGGTGTTAATAAATTTTTCGATGGATCTTTTATGACCATCTAATATACTCGGATCGTGGTAGAGTTTGAGGTCGCTCTCGATGAAAGAGCGAAAGGTGTGATCGTAGGTAGTGGTGAAGCGCCAATATAAAAAGTCGGCTAAAAATGAGCTGTCGAAAAATTTCCTTAAAAGTGGAGAGTATGTCAGGCGTTTTTTCTCGCCGACGAGTTTAGAAATTTGGGCGCTGGTGGTAGCAGTGTTGATGTCGTTGAAGTAGTACTGCCAGACGACGAGGTCGAAATCAAAAAAATCTAACCCTAAGAAGTCGTCGATTTGCTCGTTGGTATCGGTGCCTGATAAGCCGAGATTGTAGACAGTGACGCTGGGATATTTTTGGTTTAATTGCGTTTCGAGGATATTGGAGAAACGATCTTCTGGATTTTTAATCCCCATGCCAAAGGTGATGGAATCACCGATGACGGCGAGGCGATATTCGTTGGGTTTTTTGTCGATGACAAATTCTTGATCGCGACGGAAGTCACTGTTAAAGATGATGTGACGATCGTGCCACTTTTGATTAACGAGGAGAAAACCAATGCCATCGCTTTGGTCATAGACGTAGCGGAAGTATGCTTCGCCAATGATGAACACGATTACGAGAGTGGTGATGGAGGCCATGAGGGCAAGGAGAGAGTTGGTCGTCTTTTTTGAAAATTTCTTTTGCTTGCCTAACAGCAAAATAGTGGCCACGGCGACAGCCAGAGTGGCAACTAAAACAATGCCGTACCACTTGAAGTCACGGACGAAATACAGAGATCGGGCGAAAAGGGAATTCATAATTTTTTGATCTCGACTAACTTAAAGGCAACTTGACCGTCGGGGTAGTTGACTTGACCGACATGGTTCAGGCTGAGGGTAGTGCCCTCAATTTCTTTCATCCAAGCATCTGGAATGTCGGTTTCGTAACCAACGTATAATGTTTTTTCCTTTTTAGGGATCGTTTCCCAGTCTAACTCGCTTAAAAAAACATATTTATTAAAGCCTGCAATATGAAACCAACCGAGCTCATTGGGAGTTTGATCGATAATTGCTTCTTGCCAATATTGACGGGAATCATACTGTTTATAAAACAGAAGCCAAATGTAAGCTGGTCCCTCTTTAGGTGAAAAAACAATCGAATCGTAGTTCCTCTCAATTTGGGAAATTTTTTTGACTAACTCCCGGCGGCCGTAATGCCACTTGTAGGCAATTTCTTGAGGAATGTCGCGGTAGTAGTGCGTGAGATAGATACCAAACTCCCCGAAAAAAACTAGACCAACGATGATCGGGATGGTAAATGTTGACCAAGATATTGGTTTTACCCTGTTAACCCATTTGATGCCTTGAATGAGGCCGATCGAGGCGAGAAGAATAATGGGAATGACGAGATTAAAGGACCGATTAGCGGCGGGCGTGATGAAGGTGAGGCTGGCGGTGATCGGAGTAATGGCTAAATACGCGACTAGGGCTTGGTGGGGTTTTTTCTCTAATCTTGTCGTGATCCAGAGCAAACCGACCACGAAAAATATAGCCGTACTGCCATAGATGACCCCCATGTGAGGGATATCAAATGGAGGAGTGGGATCCCCCGAGCTCACCAGAAATTCATAAGAAAAGTGTTGCAAATATCTCCTGACGATTTCGCGACCGTAAAAATAGGCCTTGTTGTGGAAGAAACGGCTGATTAAAACAGGAGTTTCGCTCCCATCGAGGGTGTGAGCTTGCCAAAGTTGAAGGCGGATGCCGGGATCATAGAAGATGCTGATAGTTCGAGCTCTGCCGGTAAGGGTGGTCGGATCTCTAAGGGCGGCCAGGCCAAGAGGAACGAGAAGGATTAGGCTAAGCAAAGCACTGCCGATAACCTCTTTTCGATAGCGCTTAAGCGATTGGCGGAAAATAATTGCGAGAGTAATCACCAAGAGCGGAACTGTGACTCGAGAACCGTAGTAAGTATAGATGGCGGCCACGAATGAAGCCGCGGAGACATAGAGATAGAACGGATTTCTGGTGGCTTTTAAGAACCATAAAATCCCGAGACTTAGGAATAACGCTTCAATGCCAACTAACATGCTGGAGCGAGAAAAGTGAAGGTGCCAAGGGGAAATTGCCAGTAGCAGAGCTGAAAGCAAAGCTAGGGTATAGCGTCTAGGGTTTAGGGTATAGTCTTTTTTTGCGGAAAATAGTTCAAGGGCCAGGAAGTAGATGACTACTACGGTGAGGGTGCCGGCGAGGGCCGAAGGGAAGCGGACGGCGAATTCATTTAGGCCGAAGGCGATAATCGAGGGGATGGTTAGCCAAGCTGTCATAGGTGGTTTGTAATCGCCAAAACTTTTTAAGCTGAGCGGCCATGAAGTGCCATATTCGTCTTTCCCAGTGGTGAGGAGAGAGTAGGCATTGTAGCCATAGGCGGCTTCGTCAGAGTAAAGGCCTGGAGAGAATGATCCAAGTTTGTAAAACCGCAAGCCGGCGGCGAGAATGACAATGATTAAGAGTAGACCAAGTGAGTTCTTTTTCATGATGAAAGAGTAAACGGTTGCCAACTTAAGAGGATGTAATAGAGCCTGGCGGCCTCATATACAAGCCAAGTAAGCGCGACAAAGGAGGCACTCCTTACGACTGGCTGATGGCTTTTTTTTATTAAATCAATGAACGAATAAAGACCGAATGTACCGAGTAAAGAGAGCGAGGGCACAAACCATAAAGCTTCTGGTAAAGTGGGGTGATTACTGGTGATGATACTAATGATTAATCCACCGATGAGCCACCGGACCAGGAAAATGAACAACCATGGGCTAACGCCCGTGGTATCCTCAGTCCGGTTATTGCCGGACTGTCGGAGTTCGTTCTGCCTGGCATTCATCCCTGGGCTAAAGCCCATGGTATTCAGCCAGGCTCGAATAAATTTTTGATCTCCTTTGTGTTTTGCTGCCGTTAGAAGACCGAAAGCAATTAACGGCAGGAAGCTTGGAAGAAAAACGCCATGACCAATGATGCCGTATCCAGGCCTGCGGTCACCGGAGAAAAATAAAAACTCGGAGGAGCTGAAGAAATTGGCATTAGCAGCAATCCTCGCGAGTCTCGGTTGACTGGCCGGGAGGGAATGAAGTGAAGGTCGAGATAGGCCTAAGACAATGATCCATGGAGTGCTCAAAAGCAATATGAGGTGAAGAATGACGTGGCTAAATTTTTGCTGGAGGCGATAAATCCACCAAGAACTGCCGATGATAAAGATTATGATGATAGTAAGACTGAAAGACATATATTATTTCAGCATGGTTATCGGAGAGTAGTAAAAGGTGACAGTGTGGCTACCTTGGGGAACGGTAACGTGTCTAAAGCCTTCTTCTGAGGATCGAGGTGTAACTTCGGTAGTACTGTCTATGGTGGAGCGCCACCCGGGATACATCATGTCGGCCAGCTCAAGGATGGCTTCATTTGAAGTGATGTCTGTTTGGATTACCACCTTATTTGGGGTGTAGCTTTGAATATCAACTTGTCCTTTTCCCTCAACTAGCCGGGCCCGGGGCTGCACTTCTTTGTTTTCATAGATTCTCGTTTCGCCTTCTTGAAATACCAACGCCAAGTTTTCGTTTTGAATGTCATTGAGGGCAAGGATGTATTTGACATTGAGCTGATTAATCACCCCCGAGTCGATGTTACCTGGGGTGATGATGCGATTAAAACTATGAGGAGTGGCTTGGGGTTTACCGGCTTCGGCGGCGGTGATGAGCTGGGCGTAGGTTTTAAGATAGAGAGGATCGTAGCCTTCGATAGTTTGCAGGTTGTAGGCCAGAGTGACATTGGGAGGTAGGAGCCGGCGATCGGTAGTCATGAGACGAAAAATGTCGGAGTCATCTTTGAGGAAAGCGAGGGTTTTAGTGGTAGGGTAGATATATTCTTGGGGTGAAAAGGGGGTGAATTTGGTGGCGAAACGATAGAGGTCGAAGGCGGTAATGATGACGAGTAGTAAAGCTAAAACAACAGACTTTCTTAACAGGCTTAATTGAGGCAAGAATTGACGGGCCGCGATGAGACTTAGAGCAGCGCCAAAAATGACACTCGGCAAAATCAGATTTCGTTGAGCGATGGACTGGGGATCAAGGCTCGGGGTGGCGATGAAACCGAAGCTGATGACCCACAGTAGGGTGATGGTAACTCCCACCGCGGCGACAGAGATCCAAAGGCGTTGGTCAGTTTTAGTTTTGATGAACGTATCGAGGCCAAGACTGGCGAGAATACTTAAGCAAAAGATGATGATGGCCAGAAGTCTTGATGGCTGGGCTTGGGATAGAAGAGGGAGATTGAAAATGAAAGGCAATTTGGCGATTGGGGTGGGAAGAGCCAAGGCAAGAGCACCTAGGGCAACTAAGGCCGCAAAGAAGCCGAGCCCTTTTGATGGTTTAAGGATGGCATAGAGGGCAAAAAGTAAGGGTACTAAACCAACGTACCCAACAAATTCGGCGTAATTCCATACCCCCCAATAGTTGAGAGTCGAGGGGTTGCCAAAAAAATCTGGAGCAACTAGTTGCGCCAGATTTTGCCAAGGAAGAAACCAATCTGGCCGGGTGAGAAGGTTTTGTTGGTCAGCGTCTCTATTGGAGAGGGAGATAAATTGAGCAGTGGGGAGCCACTGGATGGCAGTGGCTAAAATGAAAAATGAAAAATGAAAAATGAAAAATTTTGTCATTCTTTTCCTGCTCTCTAGGGGAAGATGCCACACTTTATAGAAGGTGTAAGCAAGGGTGATAGCGATGACGTAAAAAGAGATTTGCAGGTGGCCAGCGAAGAATTGGCTGACTAACGCCATCACAAATACCGCGTGCCACCACCACTTTCCCCGACTGACGATTTTATCTATCGAGAGAAACAAGAGTGGGAGCCAGAGGATGATGTGGCCGATATTGCCCCACTCAAGCCAGACGACGAAAAAGCCGGAAAAAATAAAGCTCAATGAGCCGAAAGCGCTGGCCAAGGGATGAATTTGGTGTGAGCGCAAAAACCAGTAAAAAAAGATGGCGCCTAAAAGGGGTTGGATGACAATAAATAAAGTCCAAGCAGTGATAAAATTTGGCAGCCAAAAAACTACGTTAAGGGGATAAAAAACCCCCGCTTGCATGGTGGCAAGCAATGGAGTGCCGGAAAAAGTATAGGGGTTCCACCACGGGATGCGGCCCTGTTTGAGCTCGCCCACGGCGAGCTTTTTCCAGACGAATTGCTGCCTGATAGGATCGGTGATTAAAAAGTTTTTGTACGGAATACCTAAGGGGTACTCTGGGGCAAAAAAGTCGCGGTAGGGATGATAGAGACCGACGAGAGCATCGGCGGGCAAGGGAACTTTACCTTTAAAAACGGGAGCAAAAAAAACGCCCAGAGTAATAATAATTACTCCGATGACTAGTTTCTCCCATACTCTACTTACCTGTTTTATTGACGAGAGCATAAACACTCTGGCAAAATCTATCACTGTTAAAGAATGAGGCGCGTTTTTTGGCGGCGGCGGCGAGGCGAAGACGACGGGAGTCGGAGGCAACGAGGGTGAGGGTATGCCTGATCAGCTCAGCTTGAGAACGCCACAGCACACCGGATTGGGGAGTGACAATTTCCGTGGGGCCACCAGCAGCAAAAACTAATGGGACGGTGCCGTTCCCCATGGCTTCGACGATGCTAATGCCAAAGTGTTCTGCTTTCTCAGGACTGGCAGCAAGATTTTGACCGAAACCAGCTGCGTGCCAATAGAGCTTGGCTTGGGCATAGAGATGGTGCAGTGTTTTGCCGGTGACATCGGTTTTTATGTCTATGCTGTGACCCTGGGCTTTAGTTTTAATCTGTTTTAAGAGAGTGTCACTGCCTTTTTCTGTGCCACCCACGAGCACCAGTTTCCAATCGGGCAACTTTTTTTCGAATTTAATAAAAGTTTTAACCAGGAAAAGTTGATTTTTTTGGTGCAACATGGGGGTAAATCTGCCCACCGAGAGGATGATGTTTTGCTTGGGTAGAGTGGAACTCGGGGGAGACACGGCCGGATAGATGACTTGGCTCTTGGTGCCAAATTCCTGGTCAATGTATTTTTTAGTGTAATTGGAAAAACACAGGATGTGGTTTATAAACCTAAGTTTAGTTTGAGTGAGAAAGTTTTGGCCGTCGACATGGGTAAATGGGCTCATGAATAAAAGGATTGATTTACCGAAGGGTAAGAAAGGAATGCTGCCGTCGCTCACCACCAAGGTGATGTTAAAGCGGCGGAGCGTCAGGCGAGCGGGAAAGTAGGGGGTGACTTTGAACCTGCGGGTATCGATGCCAAATCTGGCTCGGGCTTTGTCTAGAATGTCGCTATTTTTGCTCACAAAAGTGACTTGATAGCCGTGCCTTTGGAGGCAAGTGCCAAATTGAAAAATGTATTGCTCTCCCCCACCTAAGATATGGAGATAGGGTGAATAGACAAGGAAGCCTGCCAGCGAGGGGTAAACTAATTTCGGAGCGATGGAGGCGAAATAATTTTTGGGCGGTGACGAAATTGCCTGAGAAATAAAGCTCGTGATTGGGGTAGGGTTTGAATAATATTTTTAAGTCTGCCAAGGTGGGCAAACCTTCACGAATGTGCTCGAGGAGGTATGGGTCGGGTGAAACTGGTAATTTTTTTTGTCTGGCTACTTCTTGTTTTTCTGCCTGAATGTGTTTGTCTGTGCCCAAAGGGGCGGCGAGGATGACTCCTTTTTTGGCGACGCGGCAAAGTTCGCTCAAGAATTTTTGGCGCAAGCTTTTGGGCACGTGTTCGAGGGTGTCGATGGAAACAACTGTGTCGACGGATTTACTTTTGAACGGTAACGCCGTGCCAGTAGAAATGACATCGCCGCCGATGATATCGGTTGAAAAGAACTTAGTGGCTGGAGGTAAAAACTGGCTTAATTCTTTGAGCGAAGCGCCGACGTCTAAAACTAAAGTCATGGTGCCGATTAATTCGGCGACGATTTTATGCCTAGAATAGACGTCGTAAGGAAGAAAAAGATTTTTAAGAAACATAAATTTTGCGGTGAAAAATTAATATCAATAGAGCAGTTGCGGCTGTGGTCAAGATCCCGACAATGAAGGAAAGTGGTTGGTATGTCATGGTAACTATGTGTGTTCCAGGTGAGATGGGTATGGCTCTGAAAGTTAAGTTGGCTCTTTGAATGGATGTATCTCGACCATCGATCTGCGCCTGCCACCCTGGGTACCACGTTTCTGAGGCATACAACCATCCGGCTGTGGTTGATTCCACGGCTAACTCTATCTTTGTGGGCGTGTAGCTGTTAATTTTCGCTGCCTGAAGAAGGATTATCGGTGCCACATTGTAGTTTGCGGAAGGAAAGTTAGTAGTAAAAGTAAGACTTAAAGGATTTCTTAAGACGGAATCGATTACCTCTTGGGAGTTGCTGCCAAATTGCTGGAAGGTGGTGACGTAAAATCTTGGTAGAGCATATTTGTTATGGAAAATTTGATAATTGCCGTCGTCGTAGAGCAACTCGAATTGATCTGGATATTCCCACAGATGCAATTCCCAGGGTTGAGCACCGTGAACAGTGGGTTGGATGACATATTTAACTGATAACAGGTTAAGTAACGGCATAGTAAACGGCTCGTTTTTGCCGATAGTGAGGAGGGATTGCCGCTCGGGAAGAGATGGTTCTCCGCTACGGACGGCGCTCGTAAGTTCGGCATAGTTTTTGAAAAGCGGAAAAGGTCGAAGGAAACTAGCAGAATTAAGAATAATGAATTAAGAATTAAGAATGTCTCTCTTCTGAAGAGTTTCTTTTGACGAATTAGCCATAAACCGTAGTTACCGGCTATAAACACAAGGAATATAGCGCTTGGTAAGATGAGGTTGCGGCGGGCGATAGAGACGTTGGTGGCAAGAAGACTTGTAGGAGCAATAAACGTAATCATCAACACACTTAACCAGAG
>JACOWY010000067.1 GCA_016176555.1 Candidatus Chisholmbacteria bacterium
AGGCCAAGCTCAGTCGGTTGGTCAGGCAAGATTGTAGAGGACTGGGTGGGGTAAAAGACAGTGCCGAGTTCGAACAATTTTATGTTTTGGCTATGACCTAGGTTAAAGACGAGACTGGGGATGAGATTTTCCATGAGAGTAGAGCGCATATATTCATAATCTTTTGACATGGGGTGAAGGACTTTGAGGTGGGTTTGGGGTTTAAGTCCAAGTGAGGTGATCGTGTCTTGGCCGATGAGGGTATCTCGGTATGTTTCGGTAAAGCCCAAAGCAGCGACGGCATTACGGATGAGACGCAACCAATTGGGAGCCAGGGCATCGGGGTGCGTAGGGATGACTCCCGAGGGCATGGTTTTGGGAAATTTATTGTAGCCAAAAATGCGGGCCACCTCTTCGATGAGGTCTACAGGTTCTGCCAGATCACGCCGCCATGGGGGGGGCTGGTAGCCAGAAGTAGTTTTTTTGATAGCCAGGGGTTTGAGGCAATCATCGATTTGATTTTGGGAGAGGGTGACGCCGAGGCGGAAGCTGGCGTCTCGGGCATCCAGGCGGATGGAGGGAGATTTAAAAGTGGCTTTATGAGTCAGGATAGCGGTAGTTTGCCGACCGCGGGCTTCCTTTTCTAAAAGTTTCACGGCTCTTAAGGCAACTTCTGGGGTTTGGGTGAGATCAAGCTTTTTTTCAAACCTCAGGCTGGCTTCAGTGCGCAGACCTAAATTTTTACTAGCGCGGCGGATGCTCACGGGATCGTAGATGGGGACGAGCAAAAGGACGCGAGTGGTTTGGGAAGAAATTTCCGTGTTGAGGCCTCCCATCAATCCAGCGAGATCGACCAATTTTTCTTTATCTTCAATAATAATTTCTCCGCCCAATAAGGTGCGTTGTTTGTGGTCGAGAGGGATGATTTTCTCACCCTGCTTAGCGGCCCTGAGGGTGAGAGGGCCATGGATTTTGTCAGCGTTGAAGGCGTGCATGGGTTGACCAGTTTCGAGCATGAGGTAGTTGGTCACGTCGACGATGTTGTTTACTGTCTCGACGCCAGAGAGTTTGAGGCGGGATTGAATGAGTTTTGAGGCAGGTTTGACTTTCACCTTGGCGACCTCGACCAAAGAATACGTGGGACAGAGTTTCTGATCACTGACATTAAAGGAAATGGGATTATTTTTAAGTGAGGACAGCTTAGGTGCTTTTGGGAGCTTGAGAGGGCGAGTGAAGATGGCTGACGCTTCTCTGGCTAGGCCGATGATGCTTAAGGTGTCGGGGCGATTAGAGGTGACTTCAAAGTCAAAGATGGTGTCGTGATTTATTTTTTGCAGAGAGTCGACTTTATTGCCGGCGAAGGTCATCCGCTCAGCAAAGTCTAAATTGGAGACGCCATTGAGGTTGATGAATTGAGTCAGCCAAGATTTAGGTGCTTTCATGGTTTGAGAAAACGGAGGTCGCCTGAATAGAGACTACGGATATCGGAAATATCGTACTTGAGCATGGCTAACCTGTCGGCGCCCATACCGAAAGCCCAACCAATGTACTTTGAGCTTTGAATGTGACAGTTTTCCAGCACTTGGGGGTGGACCATGCCGCAGCCGACCACTTCTAACCATTGGCCACTTTTGGTTTGCACCTCTACTTCCAGGCTGGGTTCGGTGTAGGGAAAGTTGTGACCGTAGAAGCGAACGGCTCTTTGTGGCCCGAAAAGTTGTTTGACGGTGTGCTCGAGCATGCCGAGTAAATCGGTGAGTGAAGTGCGATCGTCGACGAGAAGCCCCTCGATTTGATGGAATGAGGGCAGATGGGTGGCGTCGATTTGGTCGCGGCGGTAGACACGGCCAGGGGAAATGATTCTGATTGGGGGTTTATGGCTTTGCATGTAGCGAATTTGGACGCTGCTGGTGTGGACGCGGAGCAGGCGCTCTTGGTCAAAGTAGTACGTCTCTTGGGTGTCGCGACTCGGGTGGTCTGGGCCGAGGCGCAGTTTTTGGAAATTGATTTCGTCCCATTCGATTTCTGGCCCGGTGGCGATGGTGAAACCGAAGCGGGCAAAAATATCTTCGACTTCGTTGAAAATTTTTGTGATGGGGTGAAGGCGGCCGACTGGGGGAGAAATGGCAGGCATGGTGGGATCGAACCAAGAAGTTTTGAGTTTTTGTCGCCGGGGTTGGAGTTTGAGTAAATCTAGGATTTTAGCTTTGAGTTGATTGAGTTTGAGGCCGGCTTTCCCCTTGTCCTTTTGAGGGAGAGCGCGAATGAGTTTGGTGAGCTGGTTGATTTTGCCGTGGCGGCCGAGGAAGATGAGGCGAAGGTTGGTGACATCTTTTTTAGCAGCGGCAGCATTTTGGAGTTCTGCTGCGACGGTATCGAGCTCATTTTGGAATGCTTGAAGAGTAGTGGTTGGACTTACCGAGGTGGTTGGCTTTTTGGCCTCGCCTGCGACTTGATATTTGACGATAGAGTGATGGTCTTCATAGTCGATGTCGGTGATGAGTATCTCTCCAATTTCTTGGGTGGATTTGACTTGGGTGCCGCCGTCAGGTAAAGGGTCGAAGCCGTGGATTTGGACAATCCTCAGGGGCTTGTTTTTAGGGAGATTCTCGGGGACCCACGAGGCATCCTCTTGGAGCTTTTTGAGAGATACCATCTTAGTAGTAATCTCTAGGTTTTGGGTAAGGAGAGTGTTGAGCTTTTCCTGAATATTATCGAGGAGGGTGTGGTCGATAATGCCTTTGTACTTGAGCTCGTTTTTGCCGCCGATGCCATGAATACCGGAAACGGGCTCAATACCATAGGCTACTTGCATCACCGCTTCGTGCAAGAGGTGGCCAGCAGAGTGGAGGCGCATGTTGTGGAACCTTCGATCCCAATTGATAGTCAGGGTGGCTGAGTCGCCTTTTTTGAGTGCGTTTGCGGCTTTGCCCCAATGGATGGGTTGGCCATCATGGTAATCCACTTGAGCAACTTCGAGGGTGGCAGTTTTACTTTGAATGGTGCCGGTATCGGAGGGTTGGCCGCCACCTTGAGGGTAGAAGATGGTTTGGTCGAGAACAAGGCCGGTGCTGTGGCTCTTGTGGACGACGTCAACCACCGTGGCTGTGGCGGTTTGCTTGTAACTATCGGTGAGGTATAAGAGCTTGGTTTTTTGCATGCTCGATCATTTTACCAGCTTATCTTTAGGGGCCCCAATTCGCTCCGCCCAGTGGACTTCTCCCTGAGTCAGGAGAACCTCCATTACTTCTCGCCCAATTTGCTAAACCTCTTGTAGGACTGACAGGTTTTAACTGTAAATTGAGTTCTTCGCACGTCGAAATTAGTCCTGGCGCTAATGCTTCGTAGATGTCATTTACTGCCATGCCCTGCGCCAGTAGGCTTTCAGCTTCCGCAATAGCTTGAGCGACGGCCGTGTTAAAATTCTTTTCCATAATGTTCACCCCCTTTCCATAAAAAAACTCCCCTTGGTGGGGAGTTGCTACTTTGGTATGTTTTTATTTATTTAAGCACGATTCACTCCCCTACTTTTTGAGTTGGTAAAAAAGTAAAAGAAGGTAGTGAAATGATTGAATTGCTTCATCTTGAGGGAATTTTACTTCGCCTTGTGGGCGGTGTCAACTACGGCTTTGAAGGCCGCCGGATCGTTGGTGGCGAGGTCGGAGAGCATTTTGCGGTCAAGCTCAATTTGGGATTTTTTGAGCAGGTTGACGAATCTGGAGTAGCTAAGCTCTTCCGCGTAGGTTTTAAGTCCAGCATTGATACGGCTGATCCACAGCCGTCTCAGGTCGCGTTTTTTGTTTTTACGACCTTCGAATTGGTACTGGCCTTTATGCAGGGCCGCTTCTTTAGAAACTTTGTAGAGCCGGCCTTTGGTCATCCTAAATCCCCGAGTGAAACGGAGGATTTTTTTGTGGCGGGCATGTCTCGTGGTGCCGGTTTTGACTCGCATAAAATAAGTTAAAAGTTTAAAGTTAAGAGTTAAAAGTTATAGTTTAAAGTTCAAAATTTTTAACTTTACATTGTAATTATGCACTTTTCATTTTTAATTTTTAACTTGATTTAGGCTACCCCAAGCATGCGCTTGATCTTTTTGGCAAATTTGCCGGTAATTTGTTTAGGGACTTTAGCGCGGCGAATGGCGCGTTTGGATTTCTTGCGGCGAAGATGGCGGAAATTTTGGGTACGGCGCATGACTTTCCCTGTAGCGGTGATTTTGAACCGACGGGCAGCGGAGGTGCGGGTGCGCGATTTTTTGCTTCGTTTTGCCATGAGTTTTATTATTTGAGTGGGTTGACGGTAGCCATTAAGAGCTTGCCTTTAAAGGATGGTTCTCTTTCAACTGTGGCGTCTTCGGCTAGGTCTTTGAGAGCTTTTTCGAGAATACTTTCCCCAAATTCCTTGCGGGTGATTTGGCGACCGACGAATTTTACTACTAGCCTCACTTTGTCGCCCTCTTCTAAAAATTGCTGGGCGCGCTTGATGCGCAAATTATAGTCGTTTTCAGCGATAAAGGGGGTGAAGCGGATTTCTTTGATGTCGCCCCCTCTGGCTTTTTTGAGGCTCTGAGCATTTTTTTGTTTCTGTTGGTATTTGAACTTGGCAAAGTCAATGAGTTTGGCCACTGGGGGCACGGCTTTCGGTGAAACCTCAACTAGGTCAATACCATCGGCTTCGGCGCGTTTGAGAGCTTCTTCTTTAGTCATGACGCCGATTTGGGCGCCTTTTTCGTCGACGACCCTCAGTTTCTCAGCGCGGATGTACTGATTTACCTGGTAGAAAACCCGGACCTTTGGCTTTTTGTGACGCTTGCCGATATGAACCTCCTGGTTTGATTATGCCTTTCTGACAAGGGGTAATTTTATCACATAGTTTGAGGGGGGAGCAAAAATGAACAACCACGGGCTAACGCCCGTGGTATCCTCAGTCCGGTTATTGCCGGACTGTCGGAGTTCGTTCTGCCTGGCATTCATCCATGGGTTAAAGCCATGGTATTCAGCCAGGCTCGAATAAATTAGGAGAGAGTTGAGAATAAGTTTTCCTACGTCATCCTGGTAACTCAGAGCGAAGCGTGGAGGCATCCAGGATCTGATTCTGGACGAGCCAAGTACCATACGGTACCTGGCTGTCGGGTACCGACTGGTACTCGACAAGCCAGAATGACGAGTTATTCGACACTCTCAGGTTAGAGATGGAGAGAGGGCTTTAGAGGCGATTTGGGTGGAGAGCTTTTGGGTAAAGTCAGATAAGGAGAGAGTGGTTTGATCTTTTTTGCCGCGAAGGCGAACGGAAACGGTATTTTCCTTGGCTTCGCGATCGCCCACAACGACGACGTAAGGAATTTTTTGCTCTTGGGAGAGCTTCACACGTTTGGGCAGGCTTTGATTAGTGTCGTCTATCTCGACGCGCAGGCCCGAAGCCTTAAGTTTGCTGGCTACCTTATTGGCATAGGTATGATGATTTTGGCTAATAGGGAGAACTTTGGCTTGGACAGGTGAGAGCCAGGTGGGAAAGGCGCCCCCGAAGTGTTCGATGATGATGGCCAAAAAGCGCTCGATAGAACCCATGATAGCTATGTGCATCATGACGATGCTTTCTTTTCTCCCTTTTTCGTTCACGCAATTTAAGTTAAACCGCTCGGGCATGTTGAAGTCGAGCTGAATGGTGGCCACTTGCCACTGCCTTCCCAGAGAATCGCTGGCCATAAAATCTATCTTGGGGCCATAGAAGGCGGCTTCGCCGACGGCTTCTTTTACTTTGACGCCTCGCTCATGAGCGAGCTCGCGGAGAGACGATTCTGCTTTATGCCAAGTGTGAGGTTCACCGAGGTAGGCTTTTGGGTTATTTGGGTCGTGCAGTGATAGGCGGACTTGGACTTTAAAGCCAAATGCTTTATAGAAGGCATCGGCAATATCCCAGGCACTATTGGCTTCTGCCTTGATTTGATTCTCTCGACAAAAAACGTGGGAGTCGTCTTGGGTGATGCTTTCAACGCGAGTAAGCCCCGAGAGCTCGCCCGATTGTTCGTCGCGGTAGACCATGGTGGTGGTGGCGTAGCGTTGGGGCATCTCCCGGTAACTAAAAGGGCGACGAGCGAAAATTTGGGTGTGGTGAGGGCAGTTCATGGGTTTTAGGGCAGATTCATAGCCTTCTTGGGATTTGATGTGAAAGAGTTCGTTTTTGAATTTATCCCAGTGGCCGCTTTTGACGTAGAGGTCTTTTTTGGTCAGGTGGGGAATTTCGACTTTCTCGTAGCCGCGGACTTTTCTCAATTCCCAGACGAAATCATCGAGGAGGTTACGGAGAATGGTGCCTTTGGGGGTCCAAAGAGGGAGGCCAGGACCAACGAGATTGGAAAAGCAAAAGAGATCGAGTTTCTTGCCTAAGACTTTGTGGTCGCGCTTTTTGGCTTCCTCAAGCTGCCAGAGATAACGTTCAAGCTCCTTTTGGGAGGGCCAAGCGGTGCCGTAAATGCGGGTGAGCATTTTATTTTTTTCGTCTCCCCGCCAATAGGCGCCGGCGACGGAGAGGAGCTTAAAGTGTTTGAGTTCTTCGGCTGGGTTGGCGACGTGACCCATTTTGCATAGATCCAAGAAGTTTCCTGGATCGTTGGTCATGAGCTTTTTGCCGCCTTTGGCAAACTCTTCGGCCATGGCGAGTTTGTAGGGATTATGCCGGAAAAGTTTTTTGGCGGCTTGGAGAGAAACTTCTTTGAAGGTAAATTTCTGCCACTGGGGTAAGAGTTGCCTCATCTTAGCTTCTATCTGGGGTAAGTCGGCTTCGGAAATTTTCACTTCCCCCATGTCGAAATCCTGATAAAAGCCGTTGTCGATCGAGGGCCCGATGGCGTTGTGGGAACCAGGCCAGAGCTCGAGCACGGCTTTGGCGAGAAGGTGGGCAGCGGAGTGGCGGAGATGATCGAGATATTCTTGATTGGTTTGAGACATACTGCTTATTATGACAAGTTTATTCAGCGGCGCCAATGGGGCCTTGGTAGCGGCGGAGCCAACGAATAAATTGGGAAATGATCTCGACCATATAATCATGGTATTGCTTGCCTTTTTCTGCAGAAGCTCGATGTGAGGCAGAAAAGGCGCCAGTGGGGGCGAAACGGCGCTGCTCCTCGCTATTCCAAGCGATGTCGATGACTTCGTTTGCAGGTCCGAGAAGGTCGAAGTGGGAGAAAGGTGAGAATATTTTGACGAAATTGATGTTCTTTTTGGGTAGCTGGGATTTATTGATGAGATGAGGGTATTTGTATATGAGGTGAGAAGTTTCGAGATCGCCCGCGTGGTGCTCTGGTTCTCGCTTCATTTTCTTAGCCACACCTTTGGCGATTTTAGAAGGATCGATGATGGCAAAAAGGACGTGTTTGAGGGAGGCTTCGTGAACGTTTTTGACGGCGGTAACGATAGCGGGAAGGTTGGCGATTTTATGGCCATTGATAAAGAGGATTTTTCTAAAGCCCGCTTTAGCGAGACTGTGGCTAATGTCTTCGATGACTGAAGTTAAAGTGGCGGTGCGCAGCGAAATAGTGCCGGGGAAACCCAGGTGGTGACTCGAGTCGCCAAACCAGAGAGGTGGACTGACAAGGACTTTCATTTTTTTCGCCACGTCTTCGGCGAGAGCGATGGCTACGTAAGTATCTAGCCCGAGGGGCGCTGCGAGACCATGTTCTTCGGTACTACCGACCGGAACTATGACGATGGCGTCCTTTTTGACGTGACGCTCAACGTCTTGCCAAGTTAGGTCGTGGAGCCAAATTGATTTATTCATATGATTATTACCTTTCGTTTAGAAACCAAGCGGGTCTGGTATCTAAAAATAGAGCTGGCACGTTTCTGGGCAATACAGCTTGGGATAGGTCTTTGCTGCCGTGAACGAGTAGTATAGACGCTGGGAGCAAGTCTTCAAGCATGGGTGCTTCTTGCAATCTCATGGCGACATAATGTTTAGCAATGTGGTAGGGATCTAAGCCTGATTGATGGTGCCTCCTCGCAGACTCAATTAATTGCTCCGCTCGGTGATCGCCTCTCGCTCGGTGTCCTTCCACTAGTCTACGGGCCCGGCTTTCCTCCGGTATTGGTTGAGATAAATCTGGGAGCGTGAGGCCATACTGTTGATAAAGTTGGCTTAACCATAAGGGCTGCATGCCCATTTCTTTTGCTAGGTTTGCTACTTGATTCAGATAGTCATAGCTATCGTCGCTTGACTTGCCTGATTGTGGGTCAATAAAGCCATTGAACTCACCGTGTATATCAGCGAGCAGTAGCGTTGTCTGGGTGCTTGGTGCATACGAAATAACTGCTGCTGCCGATTGGGTGATCTGGCGTAGCTCTTCAAGTAGAGCGTAGTCATAGCGGTCTACATTGATTTTACCGCCGACTCCGTAGAAGGCCGCAAAAGATAGTGGTTGACCACTTAAGATACGCTCAGCGAGTGATCTTTCGGAGAGACTGTCAGGGTTATGTCGACTACGGGCTCTTTTGACTAGGTATTTGTAGGCACCCAGAGCTTGGAGCCACGCCTGTTTACTCGGGTCATTTTCCCGGGCTTGGTGAATGACAGCTGCTTGTTGTGGATCGAATGGTTCTTTTGGCATAGTGTTTTAAGGCACAAAAAAACCTCCCGAGTTGGGAGGTATCTTTTAACAATTGCTTTTTTGATTAGGCTACGTTAAATCATCCCAACTTTAAGGAAGTGGTGCACGTGGTGCAGGTGGTTGAGAGGATTAGTTGTTTCACAGTATTAGTTTAACATGGTTGTCAAATTGAGTTGGGGTGAATTCACTTTATCGGGTTAGTGCTCCTAGCACCAGGGGTAGCTTCAGCAGTTTGCGTTGCAGGGGGTCAAGAACCAGACCGAGGGCTTCTAGGGTAACCGTGCCGAGGAGATTGCTGTCATTTTTTTCACCAAATATAACTGGAGCATAGCCTTTTTCGTCGGCATACTCATATACCGAGCCGCCAATTTGGCGTTCGACCACTTGGCCGTTGGCGAGAAAAAATCTTTTGGTGCCGTGGGGTTTGATGCCGATTTTTTTGAGGATTTTTTTGTCGACGACTGAGTAGACGGCGCCTGAATCAACTAGAAAATCGACCTGTTGACGAAGGCGGGTGTTGGCCGGATTGATGATGGTGGCGGAAAGACTGGTTAAGCCCATAGAACCATTCTATCATGGTGTGACTAGCGCTGGAGTTGGCGGAGAAGTTGTTCGAGTTGTTGAGGGTTTTGGGTGCCTGGTTGTAGAGTTTGAGGATTGGTGAGCATTTGAAGACTAGAAAGGAGGGGTTCGAGTTGGGGGAGAAGATATTGAGAGGCAGCATAGGCGATGACGCCGAGGAGGATGAGATATATGATCATGCCGCCGAGGGCGCGGGAAAGCCCTGCGAGGAAATTTTTCCAGATAATTTCACCAGATGAGACGGTGTAGAGATTGCGGTCGTCTTTGGCGGGTTTGGAAAG
>JACOWY010000068.1 GCA_016176555.1 Candidatus Chisholmbacteria bacterium
GGTGGGTTTGAGCTTAAGGAAAAGATAAAGCAGTGGCTTGGTGAGTGGGGGCATGAGGTGGTAGATCACGGGGCTTTTCGGTTGGATGCTACAGATGACTATCCGGATTTTGTGGTGCCGGCGGCGAAAGCTGTATCTCAAGATAAAGCGGCATTGGGAATAGTGTTAGGAAGATCAGGAAATGGTGAAGCCATAGCGGCGAATAAGATGAAAAGCATACGGGCGGCGGTATGTGTGAATGTAGAGATGGCGCGGAAAGCGCGAGAGCACAATGACGCGAATGTGTTAGCGCTCGGAGGAGATTATGTGAGCGAGGCTGAGGCGAAGGAGATTGTCCGGACTTTTTTAGAGACGCCATTTTCTGGGGATGAACGACACGTGCGGCGGCTAGAGAAAATTATGGCCTTGGAGCGATGACACAACATTTTGAAATTATTCCGGCGATTTTGGTACAGGAAAAAGAAGAGCTGCAAAGGCAACTCACGTTAGTGCGGGGCTTGGTCGAGAGAGTACAGATAGATATTTTGGATGGGGTATTTGCTGATAATAAGACAGTGTCGGTGGAAGTACTGCAGCAGGCACATACAGAACTGCTCATCGATGTGCACTTAATGGTTGATAACCCCCTAGGGTATCTTAATCGCTGCGACGCTTTGGGGGTGACTCGAGTGTACGCTCAGGTAGAACAGATGAAAGACCAGGAAGAGTTTGTAGAAAGTGCAGGAGATTTGGGGATGCAAGTGGGACTAGCTTTAGATTTACAGACTCCGGTGGTGGCGATTGATAAACTCCTGGGGCATCTGGATGGGGTGCTCCTCATGGCTGTGGCAGCGGGATTTCAGGGGCAGGAGTTTGATGAAGGAGTGTTGGAAAAAATAGAAGAACTTCGGGGAGAAGGATTTGAGGGGGACATTTGTATTGATGGGGGACTCGATGAAGATACGATACGGATATGTTTGGAAAAAGGAGCGAATCATTTTGCCGTGGGGAGTGAACTGTGGAAAGCCAAAGACATCAAACAAAAGCTTGAGGAACTTAAGGGTATTGGGTAGAGTTAAGTTACTGAGTTACTGAGTTACTGAGTTATTAAGTTATTAAGTTACTGAGTAAAGAGATGATTAAGAATGTGGCGTTTTTTGGCTACGCTGATGCCAAGCCTGAAACGGAACTTTATCAGCAGGCTTTTGCGACGGCGAAGTTATTAGCCCAACACGGTTACACCATTGTGAATGGCGGGGGGCCGGGAGTGATGCACGCGGCCACACAAGGGGCGGAGGCGGCTGGGGGCGAGACACTGGCGGTGACATTTTCACCCAAAGATGCGCCCGGGTTTGAGGGGCGCTATGTCCTCAATGTGGTAGATCGGGAGATTAAAACGGCCAACTATATTGAGCGGATGTTTAAGCTTTTGGAGCATTCGCAGACGTTTGTGATTTTTAAAGGGGGAACGGGGACGATTTCTGAGTTTGGGACGGCGTGGGTGTTGGCGCGGCTTTATTATGGGCACCATAAACCGTTTATTTTGTATGGAGATTTTTGGCATGAGGTGATTGGAGTTTTGACAAAGCACATGATGATGCGGGGGGCAGAGGAAAAGGTGTTTGAAATTGTGAATGAACCCCATGAGGTTTTGGAGGCGATTAAGAGGTTTGACCAGGAGCTGACGGGATTTGACCACGGTAAACACTGCCAAGTGTGTGAGGGGTTAGTAACGCCGGCGAACGTCTAAGGTTCCCATGAACATAAGAGAGTTACAGGACAAGGCCAATCTCATTCGGGAAGACATCATTAAGATGCTCGTGGCGGCGGGGAGTGGTCATAGTGCGGGGCCGTTGGGGATGGCGGACATTTTTACGGCTTTGTATTTTGGGGGAGTTTTGGAGTATCGAGCGGATGAGCCGTGGTGGCGGGAGCGGGATAGATTGGTGTTGTCGGCGGGGCATATTGTGCCAGTGCTTTATCCGGTGTTGGCTCACGCGGGGTTTTTCCCGATAGAGGAGATTTATACGCTGCGTAAAATTAACTCGCGACTACAGGGGCACCCGCATGCGAAGAGCGTGCCGGGAATAGAAAATACGTCGGGGCCTTTAGGGCAGGGGACGAGTGTGGCGGTGGGGATGGCGTTGGCGTTAAAGATGGATTTTAAAGCAGGAAGGCTCCCGCGGTTGCCGCGGGTGATTTGCGTGGATTCGGATGGGGAAATGCAGGAGGGGCAGACGTGGGAGAGCTTTATGTTTGCGGCCAAAAACCATTTGGATAATTTGACGTATGTGATTGATCGCAACCATATCCAGATCGACGGCTATACCGAAGAGATAATGCCGCTGGAGCCACTCGTGGAGAAGTTAGAGAGTTTTGGGTTACAGGTGTTTGAGGTTGATGGGCATAATATGCAGGCGATTTTGGATGCGTTTAACCATGACGCGTCGGTGCACCGCAAGCCAGTGGCGATTGTGGCCAATACGACACCGGGGAAGGGCGTGAAGTATATGGAGAATAAGTATGAGTGGCATGGCAAGCCGCCGAGTGAACCAGGGGAGGCGGTGGAGGCTTTGACTGATATTCATGCATTAAGAACATTGGGAGGGAAGATTGTGAGTGAACATGAGTGAACTAGCTTGTAGCTTTTAGCTGTTAGCTGGTAGAAATATGCAATTAGCGAAAGATATTTTTTCGGACAAGGTGGAGAAAGTGGCGCCACGGGATGGGTATGGCAAGGGGCTGGTGGCGGCGGGGAGGAAGAATGAGAATGTGGTGGTCTTGTGTTGTGATCTGACTGAGAGCACGCGGTCGCAGTGGTTTAAGGAAGCATTTCCTGACAGGTTTATTGAGGTAGGCGTAGCGGAGCAGAATATGGCGGGGATGGCGGTGGGGATGGCGCTCTCGGGCAAGATTCCCTTTTGCTCAAGTTACGCGGTGTTTAACCCGGGGCGAAACTGGGATCAAATCAGAGTGAGTGTGTGTTATACCAACGCCAATGTAAAAATTGCGGGGGCGCACGCGGGGATTTCGGTGGGGCCGGATGGGGCAACGCATCAAGCTTTGGAAGATATTGCCATCACCCGAGTGTTGCCGAATATGACGGTGGTGGTGCCGTGCGATTCAATTGAAGCGGAGAAGGCGACGGTGGCTTTGGCGGTGCATGACGGGCCGGCATATATCAGATTTGGCAGAGAGAAATTGCCGGTGATTACGACGAAGAAAACGCCGTTTGAACTTGGGAGAGCTGAGGTTTTTCGCGAGGGTAAAGGGGTGACGATCGTGGCTTGTGGGGCGATGGTTTATGAAGCTTTGATTGCCGCTCAAGAAGTGGACGGGGAAGTAATTAATTGTCACACCATCAAGCCTTTGGATGTGGAAGCGATGGTGGCCAGTGCCAAAAAAACAGGGCGGGTGGTGACGGCGGAGGAGCATCAAGTTAATGGGGGATTGGGGGGAGCAGTGGCGGAAGCTCTGACTGATGCGGGTGTGGCGGTACCGATTAAGCGGGTAGGAATGCAAGATAGTTTTGGAGAGAGTGGTGATCCCGAGGAGCTGTTGAAGAAATATAAAATGAAGGCGGAGAATATTGTGGAAGCGGTGAGAAATTTTAGTGTGGGACGAGGGATTCTGGATTTAGTAGGAAAAATGCCCAAAATTACGATTCCTAAAGGGAAAACTGTGGATGATTTGATTCACGAGGCGACTGGCGAAATAGCGGTAAGAAGAAATGTCGGGAAAAACATTCCTGGAATGAAACCAGGGAGGTAATTATTTCAGGAATACTCAATTCTAAAGGTTTGGAGGTAAGAAACAGAAGCTTGGTGGTAGATATAGTTGAAGTGATCGACAACGGCAGTGAGTTTATAGATAGGT
Source organism: Candidatus Chisholmbacteria bacterium (assembly GCA_016176555.1). Taxonomy (GTDB): domain Bacteria; phylum Patescibacteriota; class Microgenomatia; order UBA1400; family JACOWY01; genus JACOWY01. Next base: position 3,856 of record JACOWY010000068.1, read on the forward strand.
TGAACCTGGTTTTAGCTCAAGCTGAAGGAATAACGAAAGGATACTCTTACGACAAGGGAATGGGTAAGTGGAGAGGTTTCAAGAGACTGGAACCGTGAGGCAGGGCTTAGTCTGTGAATTTAAAAGTGGAGAGGATTTGGTGGATATCTTGTTTAAGAGTATCGGGGTATTGATTGGCGTCGTATGGGAAGAGCAGAAATCTAATTATTTTGCCGTTAGCTGCTTTGTAGATGTAGTTTAAGGAGTAGTACATGTCAGCAACAATATATTTCTCAAAGCGATTGTTTGCGATTGTTTCCTCTCCAAGGTAAGTTGACTGCTGACTCCAATTCTCATAATTAATTGGTTCTTCGATAAATGCATCAAAAACATATACTTGGTTATTTCCGTTTGACATTGTTGCCCAGCTTGGGATACCAGTGTTGAGAGAAACGCTGTGAAGAGTTGTAGGCTCTGGAGTCCATTCAGGAGGGTATTTAAACGAGAATCCTAGTGACTCCGTCGTATATGTTTGCCAGTTGGCAGTTTGGTCTGATGCAGGAGTGGGGGAGGAGAAGTCGTAGGGTTCGTTGTCGACTTGGATGATGGCTTCGAAACGCTTGACTTGCTGTTGCAGTTGCCAGTTTTGGTAGCCGAGGTAGCCTAAGGCGGCGAGGAGGAGAACAGTGACGACGAATAGGAGAGGACTTTTTGATGAAGGAGGTTGGGGCGAGGGAGCCGATGGTGTTGGAGCAGCTGTCGATTGGGGTGTGTTAGTTGATTGGATGGGAGGGTTGGGTAGGGGAGGAGAATCCATTAATTTGAGTCTAACACAATCAAAAGGTAATTACTTAGACGGCCCAGCGCAGTTTATTACAAGACAGCCGAAAACTCTGGCCTGTTAGGCCAGAGATGAAGGCGATCTTAATGGTATGAGCAAAGCGAATTCAAAGCGTAACAAACTGGTTTTCTCTGAATAGAGAAAACCCCGGCCTTTTAGGCCGGGGAAGTTTATTGGTTGGGATATTGACTGTTTGGTTCTCTTTCGATAAGATAGAATTATAGAAAGTAGGAAATTCTTTCTTTTATGCCTTCCATAGTTGTTGAAGAAATCATCAAGTTACAACCTAAAGGGTTGATTACCATCCCGAAAAAACTGCGGCAAGGACTGTTTGAAGAAAAGGGTTTAGCCAGGATTAAAAAAGAGCGGGGTAGGCTGATCATCGAGCCACTGCGCACATTGCCTTATCCGGTAAGGAGTTATACAGACAAGGAGCTGAGGGGATTTCTCAAACTCGATGCCAAAGAAACGCAAGAGCTCAAGAAAAAAGGCTCTAGTCTTTTTTAATGCGTCGGTGGTTTTAGCTGGACTGCATACTTTGACAGGGGGTTCAGGCAAACTGCTTTTGTGGCAAAACCAGCGTCGGATTAGAGGGGTGATCAGCGAAATCGTGTTGGATGAGATAGTCAGAAGGGCGAAGAAAATTGGTATCTCGCAACAGAGAGCTCGACAACGAACAACAAAACTTTTTAAATGGATGGTACCGGCGCCGTCTTTACCGAGGGTGAAGAAGTACAAGTCGATGGTGGCTGATTATGGAGATGCGCATTTGCTGGCCTCGGCTGAGCAAATTAGAGCTACTTTTTTGGTGAGTTTGGATAAGAAGCATGTGTTAGGGCTTCACAATAAAATCAAGGGGATACAGATTGTCTCACCCAAGCAGTTGATTGAGGTACTGGCGGGAGAAATGTAGTCGCTATCACTGAATTTTTGGGCGAGTTAGTTGATTCACCTAGGTGTGAATCATTTAGTATACTGGTGTCATGTTTGATCTGATTTCGGTTGGAGATAATACCATAGACGTGTTTTTGGAAATTGATCGGGATGAGGTGCGGATAAAGGATGAGAATAAGGATAAAGTTTTAGATTTGATCATGGATTTTGGGGCGAAGATCCCGGTGAAGAAAGTAACGCGAATCGCGGCGGTGGGGAATGCGGCCAACAACGCGATTGGCTCGGCGAGGTTGGGGCTTAAGACCGCGATCTACACGGTGGTGGGGGATGATCGGGATAGCCAAGACACGGTGGAAGTGTTTAAGAAGGAAGGGGTGGCTTTAGATCACGTAGTGACGCAAAAAGGGAGCAAAAGTAATTTTAGTGTGGTGGTGAATGTAGGCACTGAGCGGACGATTTTGGTATATCACGAAAAGCGAAACTATAATTTGCCTGAACTAGGGGAGGCGAGATGGGTGTATTACACGTCGGTAGGGAAGGGGCATGAAATTTTACACGAGCAGATATCGGCTTATTCCAGAAAGAGTGGAGCGAAGCTGGCGTTTCAGCCGGGATCGTATCAATTGCGGGAAGGCAGGGAAGGACTTAAAAATATTTTGGAGTCGACTGAGGTGCTGCTTTTAAATAAAGAAGAAGCGGCAGAGATTTTGGGAAGAAAAGCTGAGATAGCAGAGATGGCGAGAGGGCTGACAAACTTAGGGCCGAAGATAGCGGTGGTGACTGATGGCAGAAAAGGATCGTGGACCTATGATGGAGCGGTGATGCGGATGATGGGGATTATTCCAGAGAAAGAAGAAGTGGAGCGGACGGGGGCGGGTGATGCGTATTCCACTGCGTTTGTGGCGGCGTTAATTTTAGGTGAAGGTGTGAGTGAGGCGATGCGCTGGGGGAGTGCCAATGCCTCTAGTGTAGTGGAGCATATTGGGGCGCGGGAGGGGCTTTTGACGAGGGAGGGGATAGAGGAGCGGCTGAGGAGTTGCCCGGAGTGCAAGGTGGAGGAAAGATAGTTATGAAATTTTCAATTTTCAATTTTCCCCGTAAAGCTTCGTCACGGGGCGAGCAATTTTCAATTTGTTACTATGGCTAGAGTTTTTGTGACACGACCTATTCCAGGAAGAGCATTTAAGAAACTTGAAGAAGCTCATGAGGTGGAAGTGTATCCTGGGCCGGGGAAGATCCCGCGAGAGAAGTTGTTGGAAGAGGTGAAAGGAGTAGAGGCGATTTTATCGATTTTGACAGAAAAGATCGATGGCGAGGTAATGGATGCGGCGGGAAAGCAATTGAAAATTGTGTCTAACTACGCGGTGGGGTTTGACAATGTGGATTTAGAGGCAGCGAAAGAACGCAACGTCATGGTGGCCAATACGCCGAGCTCTTTGGGGGACGCGGTGGCGGAGTTTACGGTGACGTTGGCCATGGCTTTGTCGCGGAACATTCTACCGGCAGATCATTTTGTGCGGGAAGGGAAATATAAAGTATGGGATCCCTCTATTTTTTTGGGATTGGATTTGACGGGCAAAACGCTCGGCGTGGTGGGGGCGGGGACGATTGGGAGTGTGGTGGGTAAGAGGATGCAAGCCGTGTTTGAGATGAGGGTGATTTATCATAGCCGGAGTCGGAACGAGGCATTTGAACGAGCGACGAATGGAAGAAAAGTTTCTTTGACTGAGCTATTGCAGCTGGCAGATGTAGTGACGCTGCATGTGCCGCTTTCGGCGGAGACGCGGCACATGATTTCGTGGGATGAATTTAGTTTGATGAAAAAAACGGCGATTCTCATCAACACTTCGCGCGGGCCGGTGGTGCGAGAGAAAGCGTTGGTGGAGGCAGTGAAGAATAAGAAAATTTGGGGAGCGGCTTTGGATGTATTTGAACAAGAGGTGGAGAAGGAACGGAAACATTTGGACCCACGGGACTGGCGGATGCTTAATCGCTTTGACAATGTGATTTTGACCCCCCATATTGCGTCGGCGACGGTAGAGGCGCGGGAAGAGATGACCCAGATGGCGGTGGAAAATATTATTTTGGCGCTTTCGGGCAAGACGCCGAGATATTTGGTGAAGACAAGTTAGTTTGGTTCGATTGATTTGACAAAGAATTCATCCAAGGGTAAGATCCCTGTCCTTTTTAGTTTAGCGCCTGTATGAGTGAACAACTTTCGCTAGATCAACTTCGCAGTGTTTTAGAAACTGAGCATAATGTAGTTTTTTTTCCAAAACGACAGCTTATAGTGCCAGAGATAGATGAGAGTTGTCTGGCTGAACTGGTACAATCAGGAAAGCTTGAAGTCGCTAGAGAAAATGTTGTAGAGATTCAGAGATATCTTGGAGGAGAAGCGGTCGGCGATAATTGGGGAAGTAATCATGACGAAAGAAGAAAGTGGAGAGGGGGTCTCGCTACGCGATATGGTGACTCCTTTCTTGACCTTTGTTATTGGAATAACCAATTTCGGTTAGGACTGATAGGTTTAACGAGGTTATCAATTTACGGTTTAGGTTGGTGCATGCGAGACCAGGGATTGGTAGAAGAGTTTGAAGGCATCGGCGATACAGTTAGTGATGCCATCAAGGGGTATAAACGTATAGAGTCTTTAGACGAAGAACTTTTTGTTGTACATTTCGTTGAGGATAGGTCGATTGAAGCGTTGGCGCTTCTGGTGTAACTTGCGTGTATCCCTAGCGATTCTGAACGACGTTTCGTCATGACGTCCTCCATGGTCGTGGAAGATTGATTTCATTGCAAGATAGCTGGAACTGTGACTTTTTGACTGGATGATGGTGGTTGGTGTGGTAGCCATAGATGGGCAAGAGTATATTGTGGGTCCTTTGGGCGATGACAATAACGCAATCTATGAGTATATTCATTAGGAATGAAATTTTTGAGGATTGCCATCGATGGGCCGGTAGCGGCAGGGAAAGGGACAGTAGCTCGGAGTTTGGCGGAGCGGTTAGGGATTCTTTATGTCGATACGGGGGCGATGTATCGAGCGGCGGCGCTTTTGGCGCGGAGAGAAGGTGTCGATTGGCAGGACGCTGAGGCGGTAGCTGCTTTAGTAGAGAAAGCTGAAATTGAATTGAGGAGACCATCAGGAGATGAAGAGGATGGGCGATTGACGACGGTGCTAGCTAATGGTGGGGATGTGTCGAAAGACATCAGGACAGAGGAGATAAGTTGGGGATCGTCTATTGTGAGCGCGCATGGGCCAGTGAGAGATGTATTAGTGGAAAAACAGAGGCAAATCGTTGAGGGTCAGTCGGTGGTGATGGAGGGGAGAGATATTGGACGAAACGTACTGCCGGAAGCAGATATTAAATTCTTTTTGACTGCGGCTCTTGAAGAGCGGGCCAGGAGACGCTACCTAGAACTTTTAGGTAGAGGCCAGCAAGTGACCTACGAAGAAGTAGAGCGGTATGTGAGAGAGAGGGATGAGAGAGATATGTTGAGGGAAGTTGATCCGCTGCAACAGTTGCCCGATGCGATAGTGGTGGATACAACCGGGCTGTCAATTGAGGCAGTAGTGGGTTTAGTGGAAAGTCGAGTGAGAGAGCTTGTAGATTTTAGTAAAGAAGGGCAA
>JACOWY010000069.1 GCA_016176555.1 Candidatus Chisholmbacteria bacterium
ACTAATTAAAGCCTACAATAATAGCAATCAGACGTCAACATTGTACGACATTAAGACCCTCACTAATCCTGTACAATCATCGGTATGATCAAACCAGGCATCAAAGTCGGCCCTGACGACTGGCGCGAGCGCCTGCAAAAAAGCGGTGCTCGCTACTGCGAAGTCTGGTTCCGTATCGATCAGCGCCACCTGTACCAAGAGATGTTTAGCTATCTGAAAAAGCAGGGGATCAATGCCGGGCTTCATTTCTGGGGCATTCTCAAGGGGGGCTACGAACCCAACGTGGCTTATCCTGGTCCCACACTCAGGCAAACGCTCAAATTAATTCGCCACACCATCGACGTGGCCGCCAGCTTTAAACTTCGTTACGTCAACATCCACTGTGGCAATCGTCAACTCATAAAAGTTAATCTAAAAAAACAAATATTCTCTCCCATTGGGGCCGGGGAAGTCTCTCTTCATGATAGCGAAAACACCTTAGAGAAATCGTGGCTTTTGCTGCATCAATATGCCCGCCGCCAAAATGTTCTGCTGCTCGTGGAAACCGTCCCAGCCCGCACCGCCACCGGCTCAATGCTTATTTCCACCTCGCGCCTCAAACCCACCAGTCAGTTCGCCGTTCCCGTAAAAATAATTCTAAAGTTAGCTCAAAAACACCATCTTTTTGTCACCAACGACTTTTGTCACACTTTTGCCGATGAATACGATCAGCCACTAGACGCCCTGTGGCGTACCCTCTACACTAAATCAAAACTTCTCGCTCCTTACACCAAACTTTTACACCTTAACTCCGTCATTCCACCATACAACGGTACTGATTCTCACCACGGCATCACCGACAATGACTTTAACCTTCCAGGAATTTTTCCTCCCAAAGAAAAATTAATTGAATTACTAAAATTTTTTAAAAATAGGAATGACGTGTGGGCCATCAACGAACCGTCTCACCAACATACGACCAATTTTCGCGCCCTCACCAAAATTCTTAAGCTTTTTTAGTCACTTTCTCGACCTAAAAAGGACACAATTTCCAGAGGAAAACGCGCTCTAATGCGTTTTAAGACACGCTCGTTACATCAGCCCACTAAGTAATCGTCTTTAGTCAATAAAACAGGATTAAATCGGTTAAGGAACTACTTTAAATAATCCTAGTTACGTCAATCAACATTCCCAAGTAAACTTTTCCAAAAATCCCTTTGGGTTTTATTTTAAAAGATAAAAAATGACTGCTACTGCCGAAAAGGAAGAAAATAAAAATAAGCAGGAAGTCGATAAAAAGAATTGCAGTCGATCCACTGCCCACATTGCAAAAATACCGTAATCCAACTCTCCTCTCCCCACATTAGATTAATGTCGCAAAAGTATTATTGTACGACATAATAGCTATTTCCCGGTCCCCATTTAGGGTAGCAAGCCACAACCTGCTCTCCGCAGCGAGACTAAAAAACAATGAAACCCCCTAGAGTAATCTCCTCTTAATTGACTAGCCACCCTCTTCTTAGAGGACACTCCCACATCAAACCATAATTCGGGTTTTTTACTTCGTCAAGTGATGCATGTCTAAATAATGATCAAACTATATCAAAACCAGAGCTAGTAACACTTTTCCACAAAACCCCTCTCTCCCCTCTGGCAACTTGAGGGAATTTTTATCTTTAATTACCAGAGGTAACATCTGGTAACAATCTGGTAGCAAAACTCTACTGCCCTGAGGCAGAGTACAAAAAGACCCCTGCACCGGTGAAATATCCTTCAAACCACAGAAACAGAAGCAGGCTCATGCTCCTCCACCACACCAGAAGAACGAAAGTTTTGTGTGAAAAATAGCCTATAATTTTGTGAAAACAGGATTATGCGTCGTCCCGCTGAGCGGGACTTCCGATAATGACTGCGGTCGCCTTTGGCGACCCGTCGTTACGCGAGCCAAGGGCTCGCATAATCTCATCAGCTTCGCTTTTTAGTTATAGGCCTTCACAATACTCCGCTATAATTTCTCTCCGCCTCCCCTACTCCCTAACAAATGCCTCAAAAAAAGTGAGTCTACCCCCACTTAGTTAAAAACACCACTGTCCCCAAAGCCACCATGCCAAAACCGATATATTCATACAGAGTCCGCCGAAACAGCCTGCCCACAAAATGTTGCTGACTTATCCCTAAAGCCACGTAGAGGGAGGTGACCAAAAACACCGATCCAACAGCAATGGTCACGGGCCAAAATGACAACATCCAAACAAACTCAGCTATCGTCATGGCGATAAGACTAGCAAAAGCCATTACCCTATTCGAGATGCTCCGCTCCGTCAATTCCACCGACCATAAAAATTGTGCGGCTAGCATCCAGCTGACTAGAAACACCAATAGAAAGTTAGCCCAGAAAGGTAAACGAAACGAGAGTATGGTATCGTACAAGAAAAATGCCACCACCAAAGTCATTAGAAACCCGACTGCATGCGCCGTCCTCAAGAGCTGAATCGTTTTCCCCGCCGCCACCGAAAAAATATTCGCCGTCAGAAGTAGCGCATACATCCCCACCCCAAACAACCCCAGAATAAACACCCGACTTAAAAATCGCTCTGGGAGAAGAAAATAAAACAAGCCCACAGCTAGTGGATACAACACAGGCAAAGTCAATACCGTCAACCATTCAACCCCATTAAGATCATCAAAAAGTGACCACGCTGACAAACCAAATGTCAAAAACGTCAACACTGCCAACGCTTGATAGCGAAGAGAAACTTGCACTAGTTGCGTCACCAAAATTCCCAAAGCCAAGATGACGGCCACCAACACAAACTTTCTTCTCTTAGTCAACACTGTCATAAAGCCGCGTTGTGCACCACCTCATCTACATCTTCATTGTCCTCTAAATTCTGCAATAAATTTCTGATTTTAGTTGCTTCTTCCCCCATGAAAGTAATCGGAATTTTAGCTTTCATTCCCCCATCCGTTCGCTCGAATAAAAATGCGGCTGATCCTGGCCCACCTAATGTCCCCTCATTTCGTTCAAAAATGTTTTTTATGCTCGCTGTCGTCCGCTGCCGGTTATCCGAACTCGCCGTCACCATCACCGCTACCCCAGAAGGACCATAACCTTCATACGTCACTGTCTCAAATACCCCACCTTCACCTCCACCCAAACCCCGTTCAATCGCCCGTTCAATGTTTGCTTTCGGCATATTAGCCGCCCGAGCCTTCTCCACCGCCAAGCGCAATATGGGGTTCATCGCTGGATCCCCACTCTTACCCCTAGCTGCCGCAATACTAATCCCTCGCGCCAGCTTACTAAATTCTGCTCCTCGCCTCTGATCCTCTTTACCTTTTGCTCGTTTAATTTTTGCCCATTTCGAATGTCCCGACATTTTCTTCTTTATCTATCTATTGATAACCACTAATCGTACCTCATTGCTTTTTTACTTGTGAGAAACGTCGGCCGAGCTTCTGCGAGGCTTAGACATTTTGAGTGACCCGACATAATTATTTCTCCTTCTTCATTTTGAGGGTCACGAGAAACAGCGGCCGATCCGGCAGCTGCCGGAGAGGCGTAGCTATTTAGAATGACCCGACATTGTCTGCTCATTGTATTACGGAGTCTTGACAAACGCAATTGAGGGGGGTTAGGCTTGACTATCAGTTTCCAGGAATAAAACTGAATCCATGAACCAGCAAGCTGCTCAACGAGCCATCAAATCTGCCCTAGCCGGAAGGTGGAATGAGGCTGTCGAATATAATCTCCAAATCCTAAAAAACGAACCCCAAAATACTGAGGCCTTAAACCGCCTCGCTCGTGCCTACGCTTCGCTGGGTCAAACCAAAAATGCCAGACGTACCTGGAATAAAGTCTTGTCTTTGGATCGCTATAACCCTATCGCCCAGTCTCAAATTCAAAAACTAAAAAGCAATCTTAAGGGTACTACTGCCCCGTTTCATTCTCCTAAAAGCGGCGAAATATTTCTCGATGAACCAGGAAAAACCAAAACCACTCAACTCGTCCGCCTCGCTGACGCCAAAACACTCATGAGCCTAGAGCCCGGCCAACATCTCAAACTCGAACCAAAAAAACGCCTCATTACCGTCAGTAATCTCATGGGACAATATTTGGGAGCTCTTCCCGACGATCTTTCACTTCATCTTACTCGCCTCGTCCGGGGCGGCAATAAGTATGATGTGCTGGTTCGCCGAGTTGAAAAAAACAACATCCACGTTTTTATCAAAGAAACCAAGAAAGCCAAACGTTACATCAACACCCCTTCTTTTCCCAGATCAAAAATGACCCCTCTCATTCCTTTAGAAAACACCGGCCCTATCAACGAAACTCCTATCGATATCATCCCTACTGGCGAAGAGGGTGACTACAGCTAATACCCTCTTGTACTTCTTGCCTGCCCCGTGGCGCTTGCGCTTTTCGGGGTACCTTTTGTACTTTTTGTACCTCTCCTAATTCCCCCCAAATCTTTTCCCCACGTCTTTACCTAAACGCAAAATAATATCCCCCCTCTCTCCTTCACCAAGATCTAAAGCCTCAATCTCCGGCATGAGTTTCTTAATCACTGCCAATGATTTACTTTTTTTTAATTTCCCATGGGCATACACTCCACTCTTTTCTCTGACTCCCTCACCATTCTCCACCGCCACGACGTTCACCCCCGCGATCGAGAGCACCCTGGCTATAGTCGTTCCCAATCCCGCCACTTGCGCCTCGTTCACGACTATCACCGTCACGTTTTCCTTAGCCACATTCTCATCCGTAAACCATTGCCTAGATAAATCAGCTAAGGCTCCTTCATCTAACGTATAAACCACCCCTCCATCTGGCTCTGCTACTGCTAAAAGTCGCGTTACCTCATCCAAGCTTACTGCCTTAATCCGATCAATCCGCGTCGTGGAGAGGATACGAGTCAGCCGCACCAAATCCCACAACGACAGATTAGTTTCCACTCCCCCCGTAAACTTCTGCCACAACGCTGAAAGAACTAAACTTCTCAAATCTTCCCTCTCCCCAATTTCCAAAGCTCTGGTAGCCTTAAGCTGCCCATCAACGACTACCCCAAACGTCCTTGTCGCGCTGTCTCGCACTAACTTTCCCGAAAAACCTTCTTGCGTATCCAACCCAGCCACTGCTACCACCCTCCACTTGCCGTAACCATGAGAGGCAGCCAGCATAAACGCATCAGGAATCTTAAGTAAGACCCCTTCAGCAGTCTGAGGTTGATAAGAAAAAATGGCCATCGACGGCGAGGTGATTACTATGGTAAAACGACCGTCACCACTAAGTTTGCTCCTCCAAGCCTCTACCCCACCTATAGCCGCTACCCCAATTGCCAACAGCAGTAAAAATCCCCCCAGTCCTCTTCTAAAAAACTGCCCCAATCTTGAAGCTCTCTTCACCCGAGTCACCACCGAGTTATGTCTTACTTGTTTTTTCCTTTTCCACAGGTATTTCATTGTCTTATCTTTACTAAGTGTGTCATTGCTGTTTGCAAGTCAGAAGCCAAACTCGCTACAAAACACTGCTTCTCGCCCCGACGCCAAACGCACAGTTTCTCTGCGTGTAAAAACTGTCTCGGGCAAAACCTTGCGTCGCTTCTCATCCGTTTTTTACTCAAATATCTCTTATCCGAAACTAAAGGATACCCCAAGTGAGCCAGATGTACTCTGAGTTGGTGCGTTCTACCCGTCTTAGGTTTAAGCCTTACTTTCGTCAACACTTCGTTTCCCCGCCGGTAATACCCCTCAACCAGCCACTGCGTTTCTGCCTTCTTCCCCTTCGTATCCACCCGAAATCTCTGCCTGTCTTTTAAGCTTCTGGCGATGGGTAACCTCACTATTCCCTGTTTTGGGGTCAACTCGCCGTGCACCAACGCCACATATTCCTTCTCTACTTCTCGGGCTTTAAACTGCCGTTGCAATTCGGCAAAGGTTTCTGGGGTCTTGGCAATCACCAACACTCCGCTCGTATCTTTATCTAGCCGGTGAACAATGCCGCTCCTCTTGAGAAAATCTGAGCTATAAATTTTTAATTTTTCATTTATAATTTTTAATTTTCTTTCTACCCAATCTTGCACCGTCTCCCCCACTTCTGTCTCGGCTCTATTCACCGTCATGCCCGCGGGTTTACTCAGCACCAAAATTTCGTCGTCTTCCGCAATTACGCCTGGTTGAAGTATTCTTGCCATGCCTTGTTCACTTTTTCTTACCACTACACTCAACACACAAAGTCGCCGTCGGATCTATCGCCAATCTATCTGTATCTATGAGCCTGCCACAATTCTCACACAACCCATAATTCCCGAGCTTTATCCGCGTCAGGGTTTTGCGAATATTAATGAGCCCCTTATCCACTTCCCATTTTAAAGCTGCTACTCGATCGTGGCTAACTTCTTCCACCGCCCCCGAATCCGAAGCCGCGTGATTCGGCAGCCGATTGTCCCCCACAAAAGGGTCTTCTGCTTCCAGCTCCAGCTTGCGCTGTTTAAGTTTTTCTTGCTTCTTCAGCAAAAATTTCTTCACTGGCTCCAGCACGTTAGCCGGAAAACTAATGGGTCTCATGCAGCCTGTTCCTTTCTCCCACGCTCCTTTTTAACCTCTGCGCCTCCAGACGTCAACACCTGACTAAAAGTCATGTCTCTTTTCCCACTCTTTTATCCCGCCCCAAACCTCGCCCAGATCTTCTTTTAAAACTACCACCCAATGCTCCCAAGTCCCCCTCGATCGTTCTCCCAGACCGAATATACGCCCCAAAAATCCCCCAGAGTATCATCGGCCCACTGGCAAAAGTCAAAAGTGGTAAGCCCAGCCAGTAAAAAGAAGAGGGTGTTAAAAACCCCGCCCCCAAAGATATTAACCCCCACAAGGTCAGATAGCTAAAAAACGTCAACCCGCTCGCCGCCGTATTGGCACTTCCCTTATACCACTCGTAAGTTCTGTATTCGGCAAATACTTTGTTCAGAAACAAAAAGACTACCACCAGTAATCCTGCCGCATAGAGCTGGGTGGGGTGCCTACTGCCTTCAACCCCAGGAAAACTCACTGCCCAAGGCAAATTAGTCCTTATGCCGAAGCCCGTACCGTTCAAAAACGCTCCGAGTAACCCCACTACTTGGCCAGCTACCATTCCCAGAGTAAACAGATCTAACGTCTCAAATACATCCCACTTTTTGGCTCTGCCGTAAAGTACCACTGCCACCACTCCACCGAAAAGCGCCCCAAAAAAAGATAAGCCCGGAAACCGCGTCAACCCTAAAATCCGCACCGGATTAATCCCAAATTCTGAAAGGTGCAACAACACATAGACCAACCTCGCCCCCACTAGGCCCCAAAATGTAGCCAACAACGTCGCGTCAAACAAATCTTCTTCCTCAAAATGTTCTTCTCTCCCTTTTTTCCACACCACAAACGCCCCCACCAAAAAGGCCATGACCAAAAACACTCCGTAAGTAGACACAATAATCGGCCCTAATGAAAAGAGAACGGGATACATACTAGTTTCAGTATAGCAAAGCGCCAAGATAGTTAGAAAATAGCTTTAGGAAATTAGAAAGTGGTAATAGAAAATAGAAACTAGAAATTAGCCATAATCCATTTTCAAATTTCGATTACAAATTTCGATTTTCCATACGTCTAATTTCCAGTCTACGTGTCTTAATTACCTTAATTACCTCAATTACCTTAATTAACTGAGTCTACTGGTTAACTTGCCTTCTCTCTACACACTTGTTACACTTAAAGTCCGCGCTTATGCTTGCACTAAGTCACGCCCTCGCCGGAGCCGCCATCGCCGCCTCCGCCCCCAACCCCGCCACTGCTCTCACCCTCGCTCTCCTGTCACACCCTCTCCTCGATCTTTTCCCTCACTGGGACTTTAATACTCGCAACAACGGCCATCGCCCTAAAGGGACTATCATCGCCATCTCCCTCATAGACGCCGCCTTGGGCTTTGCCGCCGGTATTATCCTTTTTGGCTCGCAAGTCTCCCCTCCACTGCTTCTGGCTACTATGTTTGTCGCCCAACTCCCCGACTGGCTCGAGGCCCCCTATCATATCTTCGACTGGCACTTTCCCCCGTTTACCTGGGTCAAACAATTCCAGCACACCTTCCACTACAAACTCGCCTCTCCCTGGGGTGTCGTCACCCAAGTGGCTTTCGTTCTCATCCTCATTTTCTCCTCAGAAACTCCTATCTAGCCTTTCACTCGCTCCACGTACTCGCGCGTTCTCGTATCCACCCGCACCCGCTCCCCAGTTTTGATAAACAGAGGCACTTTTACTACTAAACCATTCGCCAGTGTCGCCGGCTTAAAAACGTTCGACACGCTATCTCCCTTCTCTCCCGGATCAGTCTGCGTTACCGCAAACGCCATGTTAGCCGGCAAATCAAAACCCAAAACGCGGCCGTGCCCTTCCGCAGCCTTGCGCGAAGGAGGGTCTTCCCAAAAAAACACCAGCACTTCTTCGCCTTCCTTCAAAAAGGGCAATTCCGAAGCCACCGCCGCTTTCGGCACCTCCACTTGCTCAAAGCTTATTGGATCCATCAAGACCACCTGCGTTTCGTCAGCATAGAGATACTGCATTTTTTTCCGCTCCACCTCAATTTCTTCCACCTCCGCTCCAGATTTAAAGGTGAAGTTTTTAACTCCCCCATCCAAAAGATTCCGGGCTTTAATCCGAATCGTTCCCCCACCCCGAGACATATGAGCGTGGAAATACTCCTGCACTCTATATGGCTGCCCATTTTCTTCAAACGTCACCCCTTTTCTCAACTTCGTCACCGAAATCATATGCTATGTCATCCTGAATCCCGCGTCTGCCGCGGAGCGAAGGATCTCCTTAGCTAGAAAATTGATTGTACTCCCCCTACCTCTGGGAAGCAATGCTACGTGCTACAATAAGCACGTTTACGCTGAGCAAAGTCGAAGCGCCGCGGTGGTGAAATTGGCAAACACGCAGGTCTCAAAAACCTGTGAGCCTCATAAGCTCTTGTGGGTTCAACTCCCACCCGCGGCACACTTTGTTATTAATCTCAAACATATATGGCCGAAAAAGTAATCGGAGCACCCGATATGAGAGGGAATGTTGATTGGAGGGGGGGAGGCAAAGAGCGACCGAAGACAACGACAATTTCATTTGGAACACTTTTTCGGGCTCTTGATCGGGGACGATTAACCAATGAAACCCATGTCGTCACGAATATTGGTGAAGGTGATTACTTCTTTTCTGCCCAGGTGGAAGAAATTGTACGGGGTGTCTGGAGTATGTCTATGGGGGGAACTAGCGGTCCAGAAAACTTTGGTGAGAACCTGGGTCAACTCTCGTTAGACCAGGTTATAAGTGCATTACGCTTAAACCGTCAAAGGCTGGGCTCAGATATCAAGAAAACAGAAATTGAATATTTGCTCGAGCAGTCACAACGAGGAAAAAGAACTCTCATTTTGAGCCGTTAACCAAGCAAGAGTCAAATTATTGAACCTAGCTCTTCCCCCGCTTCGTCTCCACACTAAAAAACTTAATCCGATCGCCTTTAAACCGTAGATCTATAGTGCGCAAAGGCCCATTGCGGTGCTTGGCAATATTGAGCTTCATATTTTCCATATCCTCGTCATCCTCCCGATACAAAAACATCACCACATCCGCATCTTGTTCAATCGCCCCACTCTCCCTTAAATCCGCCAACACCGGTAGCTTC
>JACOWY010000070.1 GCA_016176555.1 Candidatus Chisholmbacteria bacterium
GGATGAGGGTGACAAAGGTAATAAGTAGTACAAGTAGAACAGGTAGTACAAGTAGTACAGGTGACGAGGAGATGTTGGTGGAGGCGATGGCGGTGACTAGTGAGCAGCAGGATCCTTTGGAAGTAGGCATGTGGGGGTGGCTGACGAAAGAAGGAAAGAAGCCAGAGCAAATACGAGAAAACCACAAGAGAATTGACCGGTTGTCTTTTTCTCCAGACTGGCGGTATGCAGCGGCGTTGACTGTTGATCGAGTGTATGTGGTGGGGGCGCCAGAAGAGGTGATACATAAATGTGAACTTCAGGATTCGGAATTAAAAATTTGGCATAAAAAATTTCGGGAGCTGGGGAGGAGGGGACATCGGCTGGTGGGCTTGGCTCATCGGCGGTCACGGCCAGGTGAGAAAAAATTGGAGCGAGACGATTTTGATCATGAATTAAGTTGGTTGGGATTGGTGGTGTATGAGGATCCGGTGCGGGACGAGGTAGCTGATTCGCTCAAGGCGGCGAGAGGGGCGGGGATGGCGGTAAAAGTGATCACTGGAGATTATAAAGAGACGGCGATGGCGGTGCTGGGGCAGTTGGGGATAGAGGTGGGGGAGAAGGAAGTACTGAGTGGTGATGAGCTCGCAGCGTTGTCTGAAGCGGAACTTAAGAAACGAGTGCAGGAGGTGATTCTGTTTGTGCGGACAAAGCCTGAACAGAAGCTAAAGATTGTGCAGGCACTCCAGCAGCGGGGAGAAGTGGTAGCAATGACGGGCGATGGAGTGAATGACGCACCGGCCATAAAGAAAGCGGATATCGGGATTGTGGTGGGGGAGGCGTCGGATGTGGCGCGGGAGACGGCTGATATGGTGCTTTTGGATAGCAATTTCAAAACGATTTTAGCGGCGGTAGAGGAAGGGAGAGGGATTTTTGATAATTTACGCAAGGTGATTTTGTATCTTTTATCTGATGCTTTTGCGGAAATTATTTTGGTGACTGGGTCGATTATCGGGCGACTGCCGCTGCCGGTGACAGCGGTGCAAATTTTGTGGGTGAATTTGGTTGATGATGGGTTGCCGAGCTTGGCGTTGACGGTGGAGCCAAAGGATGATGATTTGCTCAGGCAGCGGCCGCGAAAGGTGACGACATTTGTGGACAAGGAAATGACGTGGCTCATTGGTTTGATTTCGGGAGTTTCGGGAGGAATGTGTCTTTTGATATTTTGGTGGCTGCGAGAGCGAGGCTATGCGGTGGAGGCAGCGAGGACGGTGACATTTACGGCACTGGCAATATCTTCACTGCTCTATGTATTTTCGTCGCGCAGTTTGCGCCAACCGATATGGCGGGAGCGATTGACAAAAAACGGATGGCTTTTAGGAGCGGTTTTGTTTGGGGTAGGGTTGCAGCTTGTGGCTTTGTATGTGCCGTTCTTCCAGGGAGTGCTTAAAACTCAGGGATTAACTTTCGCCGAGTGGCTGGTGGTGTTGAGCGTGGGGGGGGTGGTTATTGTTATCATAGAAATAATGAAGTGGATATTTTGGCGAAGGAAGGGGAAGGCTGAAGGTAGCTTGCCCAAGCAAAGATGATGTTTTTTATTGACTTAGGATTGATCATCTTTTTCTCGCTTCTTCTGGCAAAGGGGACGCAGGTGATTGTGCGGTCGCTGCACCGATTGGCGGAGCGGACACGCTTGGGGACTTTTGGTTTGGCGGCATTTTTGGTGGCATTGGCGACGGGTTTGCCAGAAATATTTGTGGCGGTGACGTCGGCATTAGAGGGAGTGCCGGAGTTATCGCTGGGCAATGTGATGGGAGCGAATATTGCTAATTTGTCGCTGGTGATTGGACTGGCGGCACTAGTGGGAGGAAGTGTGGGAGTGGTGGGAGAGTTTTTGCGCCAAGACTTTTTTACGGCTTTTTTGGCGGCGAGCTTGCCGATGCTTTTGTTGCTTGATGGCACTTTGGGAAGGATAGATGCGGTGGTGCTACTGACGATATATGTCATTTTTAATGTGGCGACACTGTGGAAAGAGCCTGCTTATAGACAACGACGGCGAA
This sequence comes from Candidatus Chisholmbacteria bacterium, assembly GCA_016176555.1. Classification (GTDB taxonomy): domain Bacteria; phylum Patescibacteriota; class Microgenomatia; order UBA1400; family JACOWY01; genus JACOWY01. The sequence continues at coordinate 2,040 of JACOWY010000070.1, forward strand.
TAATCCCGAGCTATAGGTTTTTCAGCAAGCTCGCAAATTGGGATACTGATAAAGAGGTGGTGTGGATAATTGTTGGCAGTGGGGTGGTACTTTTTGCCGCTCAGATGTTGGTTTCGACCGCAATTAAACTGGCAGCAGTCATTCATGTGCCAGAATTTTTAGTGGGGTTGTTTTTTGTGTCGGTGGGGACGACGTTACCAGAATTGTCGTTTGGGATTGCGGCGATACGGAGGAAGGAAGTGGGGATGGTCTATGGGAATGTGTTAGGGTCGGTTGTGGCCAATGCGACGCTGGTGATTGGGTTGGCGGCGTTAATCTCGCCGATTAAACTGCAGAAAGGTTTTTCGGAGTATCTTTTGGCGACGATGGCCTTTGTGGTGGTATTTTCACTGTTTTGGGTGCTGGCGTATAGTAAAAAAAAGCTGACACGGGGGGAAGGGTTGGTGCTCTTATTGGTATATTTGGGATTTATTCTTTTGGAGTTTTGGCGGGCGAGCGGAGGAGGCGTTTGAGAATGCCGGTGAGGGTGGTCTCTTTGGACGGGCCTTTAAAGACATGCCCCCCCATGGGGTAGTCTTTTTCGGAGTTAGTGTGGTAGCCATGGGTGAGGATGTTGGTTTGGAGGCGGGCGAATTTGCGGAGGAACTTTAGTTTGCCCTCTTGACGAAAGCGACGGAAAGAATAGGTGTAGCGGGGGTCTTTGTAGATGACGAAGTTATACTTTCGAGCAACAGCGCGGCGAATGAGTTCTTGGTCTTCAGAATATGAAATGGTTTCGTCGAAGCCGCCGAGTTTTTGGAAGACAGATTTTTTGAAGCCGAGCATGGCGCCAACGCCAGTGGGGGCGTCGAGGATGCGCAGGGTTTCGTAAGCTAAATTGGCGATGGTGGCGAGGGCGGCATCCTGGGAATTAGTGGAGTCGGCTTTGAGCCAAGTGACGAAAAGGTCAGCGGGAGTTTTGGTGAGATCATATTTTAGGCCTTCCAAAAAGAAGCGGGGGAGACGACTGTCGGCGTCGATGAAGACTAAAACTGGGGCATGGGCTTTTTTGCTGCCTAGGTTGCGTTGGTAAGAGACGTGGCGTTTGGGACTGACGAGAATTGTTAGTTGGGGAAGCTGGTCTTGGAATTTCTCGGCGACTTTGAGGGTGTTATCTTTAGATTTGGCATCGACGATAATGACTTCGAAATTGTCTAGCGTTTGGTGGCTCAGGTCATTGAGGAGTTTGGGCAGGTAGTCTTGTTCGTTGAGGGTAGGGATGATGATGGAAAAGTAGGGATTAGGGTTCATGGCCGCTATTGTAGCGAAGAAGGGAGATTGGTGACAACCACGTTCGACTTCGCTCAGTGCAGGCTTATGATAGGATAGCGGCATTATGACAGAGGTACGAGAAGTACCCTCCTTCGCCCGGCGACTGCCGGGCTTCGGAAGGGCAAGGCAAGAGGTACAAAAGGTACAAGAGGTAAAAGAGGAAATTTCTAATTTCTAATTAACCTAATTTCTAATGGCTTTGTAAACGTAGCTATGAATGTAATTGCGGACTTACCCCGTAAATATTTCCTGACTTTCTCGGCCGGCGCTTTCGGATTCAGGAAATAAACGGGGCAAGCAGCTGTCAGGAAAACTTGACTGAATATGACTCAAATAGTGGCTGATTTGCAATTACATTCAAAGTATAGCCGGGCGGTGAGCAAGGACATGGTGGTGCCGGTGATGGCGCGATGGGGCAAGAAAAAAGGGATTGATCTTTTGGCGACGGGGGATTGGATGCACACCCTGTGGCTGCGGGAACTTCAAAGTCAGCTGATTGAAGTTAGTGAGGGGATTTTTGAATTGAAGGACTCTATATTGGATGGGAAGATTGACAACACTAAAACACAGAAGGGGACTGAGAACGCTGAGGAGAAGACAAAATTTTTACTGTCGGCAGAAATAAGCTCGATTTACTCTGAAGGAGGGAAGGGGCGGCGGGTGCACACGTTGGTGTTTGTGCCAAGTTTTGCGGCGGCAGAGAAGATAAACGAAAAGCTTTTGGCGCGGGGGTGCAATCTTTTGTCTGATGGGCGGCCGATCGTAGGCTTGTCATGTAAAGAGATTGCCGAGATTGTTTTTTCAGTGGAAGAGCGGGCTTTGGTGATTCCGGCGCACGCGTGGACGCCGTGGTTTGCTCTGTATGGGAGCAAGAGTGGCTTTGACAGTGTGGAGGAATGTTTTGGGGATTTGAGTAAGAGGATATACGCGATTGAAACAGGGTTGTCGTCGGATCCTGGGATGAATTGGAAAGTGGCGGATCTCAAACGGCGGGCGATTGTGTCTTTTAGTGATGCGCATAGTCCGGTGAAGCTTGGGAGAGAGGCGACTGTCTTTGTGTTTAAGGATGAGATCCTTCGACAGTCTGGCGCTTCACATAGCGCCAGATCTGCTCAGGATGACTCGCTGGCTCTTAAGAGTTTAGCCAGCGAGTCAAATGAAACGGGACAACGAAAGTTTACCTACGATGATATTTATGGGGCGATTACAGAAAGGTTTACGGGCAAGAACGAAGGGAAGTTGAAAATTGGCTACACGATTGAATTTTATCCTGAAGAAGGCAAATATCACTGGACTGGACACAGAGCCTGTCACGTAAAGCAGTCTCCCGAAGAAACGCGCAAACTGGGGACGACGTGTCCGGTGTGCGGGAGAGGTTTGACGGTAGGGGTGGAGCACCGAGTTGAGCAGTTAACTAATGACCAGTTAATCGGTTTAAATTCAGAAAAGAAGACCAATAAAAATGGAGTGGTGTTTAATTATCATCCCAAAGATTCAACGCGGCCACCGTATGTGATGCTGGTGCCTTTATATGAGATTCTGGCAGAAGTTTTCGAAGTGGGAGTGGCGAGTAAGCAAGTGGTGGGAGCGTATGAAAATTTGCTGGAGCGGTTTGGGAGTGAGTTTGAGGTGCTCCTGCGAACGCCAATCGAAAAGATAGCAGGGACCTTTGGCAAGCGGTTGGCAGAGGCGATTAAAAAAGTGAGAGAGCAAGATATCGCGGTTGAACCGGGGTATGACGGCGAGTTTGGAAAAGTGGCGATTTGGCCTGTTGAGGCTAAAGCTTCGGAGGGTGAAGGGAAACAGATGGGACTGTTTTAGATGTAGCGGCCCTTCGACTTTCTGGCGCTTCACCCTTCGACATGGCTCAGGGCAGGCATAGCGCCAGAAACGCTCAGGGTGACAAGCTCGCTTTGAAGAGTTTAGCGAGCTTGTCAAGTGGGGGAGAAAATGGATGGTTAGGGGTTAACAAAGCGAAGACGCTGTTCCGTGTATGATGCGGCTTCGGGCCAATTGGCCTTGACGAAGAAGTGGAGTAGATTTCTTAATGTGCCTCGGTCATTGGTGTTTAAAAGTGGCGAGAGTTTGGTAAGAGCGTTTTGGGCGGTGATCATTTGGTCAACGGGCGCAGTGGTTTTTTTGACCAGAATCATGGTGCGCTCATCGAGGTAGATGACGGCCCAGTCGGGATTTTGGGTAATAGAGCTCACGAACTTTTCTGCCCAGGGAGTGATGTCGATGTGTTGGAAGATGATGGTGTTAAAGTGGTACTGAGTGTCTACTAAGGCAAAAACGCTGGGGTCTTGTTGCATGGGAATATAGACTTCTTGGAAAAACTCGGGCGGGAAGGCTTCGGGGCGGTTGTCGACGAAGAGAAGTTCATCCGGATATAAATGATAGATGGCGAGGCCGGCAAGGTTGAAGTTGTTGAAGATGGGGCCAGTGAGCTTTTGGTTTTTAAAAAACTCAAATGATTCGTTGAGGTGGGGGGGAAGGCCTAAGGCGGGCGGGGTGCGGGTGAGTGCGGTGACGACGGTGTAGCTTTGATAGAGGAGGGCGAGGAGAATAATGAATAGAGAGAGAGGAGATCCTTCGACTGCCCGACTCGCCACCCTTCGATTGAACTCAGGGCTAGCACCTCGTCGACCGCGCTCAGCCCCTCGACCGCGCTCAGGATCTTCGAGATGACGAAGTCGCTCTAAAAAGTTTAGCGACTTTGTCAAGTAAGGATGGAGAGATTGGGAGACGAAGGGAATGGCGGTGAGGGCGTAGAGGGGGAAGTTGCGGATTTGTTTGAGGGCAAGAAAGGTGAAGAAAGAGAGACTCAAGAAGGCGAAGATTTGTTTTTGACGGAAGCTTGAGACAAGAGCAACGGCTGTCAACAACAGAGAGATTTTAAAAGGCAGGACACTGGGGGTGCCGAGAGTTTTTTCCAGAAAAAAAGGGGTTTGATTTTCGACGATGGAGTAGCCGTAGGTTTTAAAAATTTGTAGCGGCTCGAGAGCGCCAGCGAGGCCGTTGGGGTTGAAAATGATAATTGCGTAACAAGCAACGAGCAACAAAAGATGCTGCTTGATGTGCTCTTTTCTGATAATTTTTTCTAAGACGAAAAAAGTAACGAGGGCGAGACCAGTGGCAAAGTAGATGTGGAGGTTGACCCAAAGGAGGAGGAGAAAAGGAATTAAGACCAGGGCAACAGAAATTTTCTTGTCACCAACGGTTTGATTTGATCGGAAGATGCTTAATTGTGAGGCAAGCCAGGCTGTGAGCCTGGCCGGAGGTGACTGCGAAAATTTGTCGCCCTGGTCTTTTGATGGCGATTTTTTTTCTCTGGGTAGGAGAAGATGGAGAAAGAGGGAGAAGAGGAGGAAGGAGAAGATTTCGGGGCGGATGTGGGTGCGCTCGAGAAAGATGGGGAGGAAGAAGACTGCGGTGATGGCAGTGGTAGCCCAAGACGACTGGCCCGCCTCCTCCGGCGAGGCGAGGCGTTTGGCGACAAGAAGAGCGAGGGCAAAACTTAAAGTGAGAAGGATGACTTTGAGGATGATGAGGGTGTTGATGCCGGAGGCAGAGTAGAGGAGGAAGAAAATAATTTCGGAGAGCCAGTGGTGGTTGATAAAGGGAAAATCTCGGTTGGTATAGGTGAAGAGATTGGTTTTGGGGACGGTTCTCTCTTGGAGGATGATTTCTCCGAGCTTGAGGTGGCGACCCAAATCTTGGGTAAAAGAGATGGCGGGATGGAGGGTTTTGATGATGAGGGTAAGAAGAATTAGGAAAGTAAGGAGGAGGGCGAGTTGTTTTTGAGACATATTCTTTTAGACTACCACAGGACAAATTTCTAGATGTGGCTATGGATAAGCAGTGGGAGCGGAGACCGGCAATTATGGCAAATACGGTTACGTGCTGATTGACAGGTAGCCAGGAAGTCCGTAAGAATGATGGTGGAGGGTCCCGATACAACGCTTGCTTGCTCCCGTGGTCTACGTCCACGCGTCGCAAGAGCGCGTGTACGGGACACCTCGGGTTAAACAAGTTTAACTCGAGGGGAGGTGAGACTATGGAAAAAAGTAGTGTCAGTGGTTTGCCGGCAAACACGGCGGCGGCGCTATCCTATGTCTTAGGATTAATTACCGGCGTATTGTTTCTGGTGTTGGCGCATGGTAATTCGTACGTCAAGTTTCATGCGACTCAGTCGGTTGTGCTTTCGGTAGCCTGGCTCGGGGGATGGATTGTGTTGACCATTATTCCGGTGATCGGGTGGGTGCTCTTGCCTTTTTGGGGACTCTTGATGTTTGTACTGTGGTTGGTGTCGATTGTAAAAGCGTGGCAAGGAGAGATGTTTAAATTGCCGGTGTTGGGACAATACGCGGAACAGTTGGCGAAGAAAGCGTAAACTGGGGAGTGTGATGATGTTTACGGATCGGCGAGAGGCGGGGGAGAGACTAGTTACTGAGTTACTGAGATATCAAGTTATCAAGAGCACTTCTCAAAGAGAAGGGCTGGTTTTAGGAATTCCGCGGGGTGGAGTCGTGACAGCTCAGGCAGTAGATAAGGGACTGGGGTGGAAGTTATCGGTGGTGGTGACCAAAAAAGTGGGAGCGCCAATGCAAGAGGAGTTGGCGATTGGAGCCATGGGGCCAGATGGGGAAGTGGTGTGGAATGAGCGGGTATTACACTCGCTTGATTTGACAGAAGAAGAGAAAGAGCGACAGGTGGTCGTAGCGGAGGAAAAAGTGAGGGCGTATCGGGAGAAATTTCTGGAGTTTGAGGTGGCGGTGATTCATAAAGTGGTGATCATTGTGGATGATGGGATGGCGACGGGAGCGACGATGCTGGCGGCGGTGCGCTGGGCAAAGAAGCAAAAAGCAAAAAGGGTGATAGCGGCCGTGCCGGTGTGCGCGGTGGATACGGCGAGTGAAGTAGAAAAGGAGGCAGATCAATTTGCGTGCTTGGAGCGATCGGAGTATTTGGGGTCGGTAGGGCAGTTTTATCGGAATTTTGAGCAGGTGAGTGATGAGGAAGTGGTAAAACTACTTAAGAATTAGGAATTAAGATTTTTAGACAAGGTTCAAGAACGTCATTCTGAACTTGATTCAGAATCATTGTAGATGTTGATCCTGAACTAAATTCAGGATGACGAATTCAGCATGACGAAGATCGCAACTAAGGCAATCAAAATTTGAATTTCGGTAAATATTTGGTATATTACTGACTAACTAAATATGATTTCTCCGGATTTACGTTTTTTAGAACCAGGCTTTGGTACAGCTGAGGGAGATATTCCCCTTGAGTCTCTGCCGCGGGAGGCTCAGGAATTTTGCCGGGTAAATCGACTAGAGGTTGGCTTCACGGTAGTTGATGGAGTGACGGTACCCGACTTACGTTTTACGGGGCAACACCTAGTTGACTTTGGAAGCACGTTTACTGAAAGTGCGATGCCCAATATGGGTGATGTATTAGCTTCATATCAGGGGA
>JACOWY010000071.1 GCA_016176555.1 Candidatus Chisholmbacteria bacterium
AAAGTCAGACTTTGTTTTCGTCGGCAGGTCCCAATTGCGCTAAAATAGCCCAAAAGACAACATCAGCAACAAAAATCCACACGTCATGACTTCAGCTCCAGAAAGACCCACTCGACCCTTGACCCGCAGGCAACACGAGGTACTTGACTTTATTCAGCAGTACCTCTCTTTCCATGGCTACCCACCAACTTTAGCAGACATTGGCGCCCATCTAGGCATCAATTCCATGGCAACCGTCCATGAGCACCTGACTGAACTCGAGACACGCGGCTATATCGCCCGCGGCAGAGGCGCCCGGCAGATCTCCGTCCTTTCTCAAGCAGCAGATCTCGAAAGGTATCTGATAGCATCACACGTCTCTATACCCTCAGAGGTAGCGCTGCAACGAGCCCAAAGAGCCGTCATTCAGGCAGAGTCCTTTCCTCAAGCTAATGCTGCTCTCCTCATGACAGAAATCATCCACACCGCCCGGCCAAGTTCGGTGATTATCTATGAATACTCTGATCCAGATGACTTAATAATACCTCTTTCCTGGCAAGGTCCGTGGCAAAGCAGAGAAACCCCACCCTCATATCAGCGCGGCCAAGGCATTCCCGGTTTCGTTTTTGAAACAGGAGACGGCTACGTCTCAGAGGGCAACGTCCAAAACGATCCTCAATACAGCCACCAAGGTGATCCGTATTTTGCCCGAGACCGCTCTGTCCTCGCCATCCCTATCATCGACAGGGACAGAAGCACCATTGGCGTCACCAATCTCACGAGCCGAGTCAAGAACTGGTTCCCCTTTGAGCTAGCAGCCGAATTACAACAGGTAGTCAAAGATTGCAGCCGCCAATTTGAAGGCCACTCCCTGGCTGAGCTCACTGCCGCCGACCCCGTCGCCGTTAACCTTTGGCTGATCCAAAACTCCCTGTCCCGACACATGGCGTAACCTACCAAGACGAACTCCAATTCTCTCTTAACTTAAAAAATCCATCCGCAGCTTGACACCTTTCAAAAGATATGAATTAATTGATTGTATTAACTCATCATGGCCCGCTCCTCTCGCCACCAGATCCTTAAACTCCTCCCTGCCCTGATAGTCCTAGCGTTTCTTGTTGTTGGTCTGCTCGTGGCGAGCGGCGTGGTCCAACTTCCCACCCAGTTAAGTAGCCAAGCCGCCAAAGAGCGATGCCGAGTTGGGTTACAAAAAATCACCAAATGGGAAAATAACTGCGGACGCAAAAAAGCTCGTAGCGCCCAATACCGCTGTTGGGACGGCAGCACTGGCACCGTTGGCAGCGCTCAAAGTGCCTGCCTAAGCGCCAATGATTTAACCAAGCTCGCCCGAGAAAAATGCGGCCAGCTGAGCAATTGTTCTCAAGAAGAAACGGTCACAAGCACCACTGAAAAGCCATTCAAAACTACCCCGGGCAGTGAAACTCCTACCCAGACCCCGACCACCCCAGAAAATCGAGGCGGGCCAGTAAGGCGCAGCCCCGTAAACCCTCCTAGTCCTCCGCCAGGCACAGAGTCCCTCCCCGCATCGAACTAGAATCATCTTCCGGAAAACCACTCCACTTCTTCTCACTGAGTGCTTCGTTTGCGCTAAAATAACAATATGGGAGAAGTCAGCAGAGAAACCAAAAAACTTTACACCGCCATTCTTAAACTCAAATCTCTCCAAGAAGCGGAAAAATTCTTTCGCGACCTATTAACTCTTCCAGAAATAGGTGAATTCTCCAAACGCTTCCAAATTGCTAAATTACTTTGGCAAAACGCTGGCTCATACGAAACTATCGCTAAAAAGCTCAAGGTCTCTACTACCACCGTCACCCGTGTCGCCCACTGGCTCAACCATGGGCGCGGCGGCTATCGCCTCATCCTCGAGCGTCTTTTCGGTGCACAAAAGTAAAGTCAACTCATTTCATTTTTATGAGAATGCACTGACACTCAAACTAATACTTGACAAAAGTATTTTTGTTTGTATACTATCATGTTAGCATAGTAACATAATGATAAGCATGACGGTAAGAACTTTTGCAATACCAACTTCCCTACCTATCCGCTATAAACCAGCGGTCATTTTTGCTGTCATCAATCATCATCGTTAAAACCTAAGCAATCCTCCATAGCTTTAAGCGATGGAGAGCTCCCCTACTCTGGGGAGCGAGCTTAGGTTTTTTTGCGCACATTTCACAAATTATTAATAGTGCGCAACCCACCGAAGTTTCCGATTTCGGAAACGGCTGAATAAGCAGTCTGCCGAAAATCGCGAAACTAATGGTGGGTGAGTAAAGGAAAAGCACACCATCCGCCAGTATTTTCTGACCGAGAATACGGCTTAAAAAGCAGTCAGTCGAGGATCAAAAAATACGGCGGATAGAAAGAAAGGAGTCATTATGAAAAACAGCATAGCTATTACCGGAAACAACCTAAAAGTCGAGGACGTCGTCGCCATAGCCAGAAACAATCAACCCATTACCATCCCTGACAGCGTCATCAAAAAAATCGGGGCCAACTGGCAAGCTATCGCCCAAATGCTCGACCGGGGCGACGTCATGTACGGCCTCAACACCGGCATCGGCGGCTTCGGCAATGTCCGCATTTCTAAAAACAAGGCCGGCGAACTCTCCACCAGAATGCTCCGCGCTCACGCCTCCGGCTACGGCAATTTTGTCGACCTCGATATCGCCAAAGCCACCTTACTTTTGCGTCTCAACGTCCTTGCCAAGGGTTACTCTGGCGTTCGTCCGTTTCTCTTTCAAACCTTTGTCGACATTCTCAACAAAGGCGTAGTCCCCCTTTTCTACGATAAAGGCTCTGTCGGCACCTCGGGAGATCTCGCTCCCATCTCTCAAATGGGTTTAGTCGTCATCGGCGAAGGTACTGCCTGGTATCAAGGAAAGACCATGCCAGGCAAAGAAGCGCTCAAACTCGCTGGCATCAAACCCGTCCCACTTGCCTACCGCGAAGGCTTAGCCATCATGAATGGTTCTCAGTTTATGACTGCCATCGCCGCCCTCAATATTTTCGACACCGAGCGCCTCATCAAACAAGCCGAGATCGTCTGTTCCATGGTCATCGATGTCTTAAATTGCGTCGAGTCCGCCTATAGTGCCAAATACAACCGCGCCAAGCTTTATGAAGGTCAGAACGTCACGGCCACAAATCTTAGAAAACTTCTCCAAGGCAGCCAAATTCTTAAACAACCCAAGAAAAACGTCCAGAACGCCTACTCTCTTCGCTCCGTTCCCCAAGTCATAGGCGCCACCCGCGACTGCCTCAACTTCATTAGAAAAATCACCGAACAAGAGATGAATTCCGTCGGTGACAATCCCCTCTTCTTTACCAAAGAAAAAATCTGCCTCACCGGCGCCAACTTCCACGGCGCGCCCATTGGCTACACCCAAGATTTGCTCAAAACCATCGTCACCGATTTGGGCAACCTCTGCGAACGCCAGACCAACAACCTCATGGATCCAGCTTGCTCTGGGGACCTGCCTGCTTTCCTCGTCAAAAGTGCCGGCCTCGATTCGGGCTTGATGATCTCTCAATACACCCAAGCTGCTTTAGTCTCTGAAAACAAAATCCTCGCTTCCCCAGCCAGCGTCGATTCAATTCCCGTTTCGGCTAATCAAGAAGACCACGTTTCCTTCGGCAACATCGCCGCCCGCCAAGCCAGAGAAATCATCCGCAATACCGAAGCCGTCCTCGCCATCCAGCTTTTGGCCGTCTGCCAAGCGTATGAGTTTAGAAAACCCCTTAAACCCTCACCCGCTTTCCAAGCAGTCTATAAACTCGTCCGCTCTGTCAGCCCCACTATCACCGAGGATCGCGCCTTCTATAAAGACATCGAAAAAGTCGTCCCGCTGATCCGCAAATACAAAGTATTAGACGCCGCCGAAAAAACTATTGGGAAATTAAAGTAAGGGGGTGATATGCATGTCAGAAACCATCAGAAACAACTGGTCCATAAATGAACTCTTGGAGGAAACTCAGAGGCGAGGAAAAAATATCTCACCCTATCAGGACTTCCAGGAATTTCTAGCCCAGGACCTAGCAGCTGGTGCAAGTGTTCTCTGGGATGAAGCAGACGTCGATGCTGCTATCCAAGTTGGAATTGCCCTACCTGAATGGAAAGATTTACTCGTGAAATTGACTTCAACTACATTCGCAGTCATCAGACCAGGCGCACTTGGCAGATGGCAGCAAAGCAATCTTAATGTCATAGACATGAATTCGGGAGAAATTTGGTCGTTTAAATAGCCTTGTCGGGACGTCCGCCCGACAAGAACCTGCCCACAACAAAGATTTATTACTAAATCCTAACTTGCTACAATGAACCACATGGACCAAACTAAATTACAGACACTAAAGGGCTTTCGAGACTTTTTGCCCCAAGAAGCTAGGAAGCGCCAGTACGCCATCGCCAAAATAGTCGAAGTGTTTGAATATTATGGCTTTGATCCTTTAGAGACACCCACTCTCGAATATCAGGGAGTCCTCCTGGGTAAATACGGTGCCGAGGCCGACAAGTTAGTCTTTAAATTCGAAGACGAAGGTGGCCGCAAAGTGGCGCTGCGCTATGACCAAACCGTCCCCGTCGCCCGCGTCCTGGCGCAGTACGGCCAAGAGCTGCCAATGCCCTTTAAGCGCTACCAAATCCAATCAGCTTTTCGCGCCGAAAAACCCCAAAAGGGCAGATTCCGCGAATTTTTGCAATGTGACATCGACATCGTCGGCGCTAATCCGCCTCTCCCCGACGCCGAAATCCTCGCCGTGCTATTTAATGTCTACCAAAATCTTGGCGTTAAAAACTTTAAGATAAAAATCAACGACCGCAAAGATCTCTTCGCTCTCCTGGCCAAAGCCGGCGTTCCGAAAGACAAGGAGCTTCGGGCCACCCAAATTATCGACAAACTCGATAAAGCAGGCGACGAGAAAGTCCGCGCCATGCTCTCTCAAGCCACCAACCCGGATGTCGCCAGTAGCGTCCTAAAGCTTTTAAGTAACAATCCCACTCCTTCCCCCGAACTCGAAGCCATAAGTGGAAAAGCCTTCAAGCTCGGTGTGCCCGAAGACTGTCTCACCTTTTCTCCGTATCTGGCTCGTGGCCTCGACTATTATACTGGTCTCATTATGGAAGGCGTCATCGATGGCTACGAAGGTGGTTCGGTTTTCGGCGGCGGTCGCTTTGACCAGCTCATTGGCCAACTTTCGGGGGGAAAAGTCGATCTTCCCGCCGTGGGTGTCTCTATCGGCATCGACCGCACCGTCGCCGCCCTCGACTCCCTCAAACTTCTACCAGAATCAAAAACGGCTGCCCAAGTGCTCGTCACTATATTTGATAGCGAACTCGCCGACGCCTCTCTAGCTCTAGCCACCACCCTCCGCGACAACGGACTTAAAGTGGAGCTCTATCCGTCGCTTTCCACCAAGCTCGACAAGCAACTCAAGTTTGCCGACAAAAAAGGTATTCCCTTTGTCCTCATCATTGGCGCCAAAGAAGCCCAAACCAAAACCGCCACCCTCAAAAATATGGCAAGTGGCGACCAACAAACTCTCCCGCTAGACAAACTAGCTGACGTCATTAAGTCATAAATTGTCATTGAGTCATTCATAGCTACCACGTAGAATGAACTCATGGCTAAAACTTTTGCAGATTTAGAAATCTGGCAACGGGCAATAAAGTTAGCTGAAGATATCTACGATCTAACCAGAAGCTTTCCCAAAACAGAACAATTTGCTCTTATAGACCAAATTAAAAGAGCAGTTACTTCAATTTCGGCCAATATTGCCGAAGCCTTTGGCAGATTCCACTACAACGATAAAAGAAAATTCCTTTTTAACGCCCGTGGCTCGCTTCAAGAAACAAAAAGTCACCTCCTTCTCTCGGCTAAGCTATTCAAACTAAAACCAACTGCGGTTAACCCGATCCTGAGTCAAATCGATATTCTGGGTATCAAGCTAAACAATTTCATCAACGCTATCGGCAAATCACAAAGTAAATGACCACAAATGACTATTAATGACAACTGAATGACGTCCCTCTAATGACTAAATCTCGTCGCCTCGCCTACCTCGCCCTCATCGGCAACATGGTCCTTTGGGCCTTAGCTATCCCCATCGCCAAGCGGGGTTTTGCTGATGGCCTCACCCCCACCACCTTTCTCCTCGGCCGCTACCTCCTCGCCATACCACTCTCGCTTCCCATCATCTTTTCGTTATACAAAAAATCTTCTGTCCGCGCTGCTTTTGTCCCCAAAACTCTCCTCAAAATTATCCTTCTCGAACTCCTCGGCACGGTCATCGCCCTGCTGCTGCTTTATGAAGGGGTCAATCGCACTACCGCCGTCGAAGCCTCTTTAATTGCCATTACCTGGCCCATTTTTGTCACCATCGGCGGGGTCCTCTGGCTCAAGGAAAAAGAAGAATTTCATGAACTCCTGGGTCTCATCTTAGCCATCGCCGGCACCACTATTCTCGTCGTCAAGCCCCTCGTCAACGGTACCTCTTTATCCGGCAATCTCGTGGGCAATCTCTTGATCGTCGGCCAAAACATCTCTATCGCCATCTATTACCTCTCGGCCAAAAAAATCTACGCTCCTCTCAACAAATGGGCCGTCACCCACCTGAGCTTCTGGGTGGGTCTCGGAGGTTTTGCCTCCTTAGAAATTTTCCAAGGCGGAAATCCCATCTCCTCTCTGGATAAGGTCGTCGCCAACCCCTCCCCCTGGCCGCTTTTGGCCATCGTCTACATGGCTATCGGCGGCTCTATCTTAGGCCTCACCCTCTACCTCATTGGTCAAGACAAAATCGAAGCCTCCGAAGCCGCCGTCTTTACCTACCTTGAGCCCGTCATCTCCATTCCTGCTGCCATGTTTCTCTTGCGCGAATCAATCGGTCCTTTAGAAATCTTAGGCGCCGCTATCATCGCTCTCGGCGTCTACCTTGTCAGCATTCGGCCCAAAAAAAGAAAAACTATTGCCCAGTAGGCTGCTCCGGCTCAGTAAGAAAACCGTTATTCCTGGCCGTTTCGAGAAGACGATCTGCCAAAGCCAGTTTTTCCGCAAAGTATACATCGGATTCTCCAGGAAAACGTGTCCGCAATCTAGCTATACCATGAACCGAAATTGGGGCACCTTCTGCCAAAACTGGTGGCTCCGGTTTCTGTTCAGCTCCTACTTTCTCTGGATCTAAATGTTGTGGTGCTCGATCACTCATATCTTTACTCCTTACTAGCTTTTAGTGTCGCTATCTTTACACCACCTCAGGTGAAAGTCAATACCACTAGAAAAACACTCGTTCCTGAGGTAAAATAGGTGAAGCCGTCACTCATAGTCATAAGTAGTCATTAGGTCATTAAGTTAAGATCGACAAATGACAACTAGTGACTATAAATGACCATTAATGACTGCATATAACCATGAAAGCCACTCTCCATCCTACCTACTATCACGACGCCGTCGTTACCTGCTCGTGCGGCAACTCGTTTACCACCGGCTCCACCAAAAAAGACATCCACGTGGAGCTTTGCAGCGCCTGCCATCCCTTTTTCACTGGCGAAATGAAATACGTCGACACCATGGGTCGGGTAGAAAAATTCCAAGCTCGCCAAGCCCAGGCTGCCCAAATCAAAGCTTCTCGCAAAGCCAAGAAGGTCTTAAAGAAGCGCGAAACCCGCCCCGAGACGCTGCGGGAAATGATGCTCCGTGAGCAACGAAAGCTCGAAAAGTCCGATCAACCCCCAAAAAACTAATTGTTTATCGTCATCCTGAACCTGTTTCAGGATCTTTCTTTGATGCTGAAATTAATTCAGCATGACGTAAATATCTTATATATGATTTATGATATCTGATATGTCTTCCATTCCCCCCTACCTCCACCAGCAACTCGCCGAACTCGATCGGAAAATCTCCGAGGCCCGTGTTTCACTCGGTGATCCCGAGCTCAAAGAACTCGCCCTAGAAGAAATCACTAAACTGGAGGCTCAAAAACAAGATCTCCAAGATTCATTAAGTTCTCCGACAACTAACAACCACTCGCCCCGTGGCGAAGCTTTACGGGGACAACTAACAACCGACGACGATCTCGACTCCCGCCCCGCCATCATCGAAATTCGCGCCGCTGCCGGTGGTGAAGAAGCCAAAATCTGGGCGAGCGATCTCCTGCGCATGTACACCCGCTACTGCGACCTCGGGGGCTTCAAATATCAAAAAATCGATGACGGCGTTATCAAAGTCGCGGGCAACCAAAACCCCTACGGCACGTTTAAATACGAATCCGGCGTTCACCGCGTCCAAAGGGTCCCCACCACCGAAGCTTCTGGTCGTATCCACACTTCCACCGCCACGGTGGCTGTCCTTCCCGAAATTTCCGAAAAAGAAGTGGCCATTAAAAATGAAGATCTTGACTGGCAATTCACCCGCTCCGGCGGCCCGGGGGGCCAAAACGTCAATAAATTAAACACCGCCGTCAGGCTCACCCACAAACCCACCGGCTTAGTCATCTCAGTTCGCCAAGAGCGATTTCAGCAGCAAAATAAAGAAATTGCCCTGCAGATGCTCCGCAATTCCCTTTGGGAAATCGAAGAGGAAAAACGCCTCCAAACCCTCGAATCGACCAGGAAATCAGCCCCTTTGGGAAATCGAAGAGGAAAAACGCCTCCAAACCCTCGAATCGACCAGGAAATCAGCCATCGGCCGGGGCATGCGCGCTGAAAAAATCCGCACCTATAACTTTCCGCAGAATCGTATTACTGACCATAGAATTCAAAAGTCATGGGGGAATCTCAATGACGTCATCAATGGAAAAATGGAAAAAGTAATCGCCGCCTTACAACAATCTCTTACTACTTAACTAACCGTTAGGATTACGACTCTACGGGCTCATACCCAGTTTCGTAAAGAGTAAACCGAACCCTCTCTCCTTCATCACCTAAGTCTTCACGAAATATTCTATATTTCCCTCCACCCACATCGATTCTCCAATAGACTCTATTATCCGTACTTATGGGTAGGCGCGTCCAATCCCGCTGCAACATACCAAGAAGTTCAACAGCTTCATCATAGGCAATTCTAGCCGACACCACTGTCCCCATTCCATCAGGGTCATCGCCAAAAGCTTCTACCAGATAAGCTAAAAATTCTTCCCTGCTTAAATCCTTCTCTGGCATCTTAGACTCGCAGCGTCGCCTTATACAGCTCTCGCTTCAGTGGATCGAGTGAAAAACCCAAAGACTCCAGCGTAAATATTCCCAAAAGCAGCGAGTCACCTTTTTCGCCAAACAAAACTGGCGCCGCCGCTTCAACACCTCCATATTCGTAGAGAGCATTGCCAACCTGTCTCGAGATTATTTTCCCATCAGCCAGAACGAAATCTTCCTCCCGTACCGGTTTAATCCCCATTCGCTTAAGCTCTGCAGCCGGTACCACGGTATAAGTTGCTCCAGAATCCACCAGAAACTTACCTTCAAATACCTTTCGCGGTCGACTAGGATTTTTCACTTTCATTGACACTTGCGTTATTCCCATATATCCCCATTTTATCACAGAAAAAACCGCCCCCTGTCTCCCGCTTCAAAAAATCTCGGCATAACCTGGACTCAATTCTGGAAGGAAATCTAAATCAAATTTTTATCTTCTTAAAAGAAAGCCGTTAACTTTTGTTTTTATATTTTATATCTAATATTTGATATTTGATCTAACTCACTATTCTCCACTACTCTCGAGCCTCGTCTTCCCCGTCTTCGTCTCCCCATCCCTGAAATACTCTATCTCGATCTCATCCCCGGCTTTTTTGCGGGAAATCACCTCCGCCAAACTCTCTCCTTCTTCAGCCAGTTGCTTGCCATCAAGCTTAGTGATAATGTCGCCTTCCTCTACCCCGGCTGTATCCGCTGCCGAGCCCTCGACCACTTCCACAATGTAGGCTCCCTCGGGCACGTCATTGAGAAGGGCCGTTTCTTTAGGAATCATCCGATACCGTACCCCCAAAAATGCTCGGTCAAATCGCCCCGTTTCCTCAAAATTTGTGAGTGATTCTTTAAGCACATTGATGGGGATGGCAAAGCCAATATTCTCCGCTCCCCCGGCTACCGCTACGTTTACCCCAATCACTTGTCCCGCGCTATTGAGTAATGGCCCCCCCGAATTCCCTGGGTTAATCGCCGCGTCCGTCTGAATCACGTTATCCAATTGCTCCACAAACCCTCCAAACGGATCACCGGCCGACACGCCTCGCCCCAAACCCGACACCACTCCCGTGGTCACCGTGTGCCGGAATTCTCCCAAAGCTGTGCCAATGGCAATCACAAACTGACCCACCTTCAAATCATCAGAATTCCCCAAAGCCAAAGCTTGCAACGTGTCGCCCCCCTCCACTTGCAAAATGGCGATGTCATTGACCGGATCTCGGTAGATCTTTTGCACCCCGTGTTCTTGGTCATCTTTGGTAATCACTTTGTAGCTCGCGTTGGCATCCGCCACCACGTGCTTGTTGGTGATGACTAAGCCCCCGTCAACGATAAATCCTGAGCCAATGTCTTGTTGCACTGTTTCTTGCCTGCCTTGCCGCGGTACGCTGAAAAAGCCAAAGGGGTCTAAGAAAAACGGCTCCAGCACTTGCCGCTCTTGGGTAATCGACACCGTCACCACTGAGGGGCTGGCGGCTTCCGCTACCGAAATCACCACCGATTCTTCTTTTAAGACTTGCTGCTCAAAAATGCCCGGGCTGGTGCGAAAACCTTCTCTAGGGAAAAACCGATCCAAGGGCTTGATGATAAACAGCCGATCGGCAATCGCCCCCGACAACGCGGAGGTGACTAACACCAAAGCCACCGCAAACCCTAACCAAAACCGTTTCATAGGATCAATATCATCCTAACACCTGAGGTGAACTTATTCAATGTTAGTCTTTCTTGGTCACTTCGCTGTCACTAATTGTCATTTATCGTCACACATAGTCATTAAATGAAACTTCCTACCACGCATGACCACTAATGACGCTGAATGACAACCGAATGACTACCGTGCCTTCAACACCTCAATCGCTTTTTCCAGTTGCGCATCCTTCCGCCCGTCTTCCTCTGAGAGCTCTTCTTCCACCGGCACATCGCTCTCTGTTTGAGCCGCCCCAGTCGCCTCCAGCGCCACTTCTACATCAGGCTTAATGCCCTCCTCAGAAATCCACTCGCCCGAAGGCAGTAGCCACCGGCCGGTGGTAATGTGAATCCCCGCGCCATCCCGTAAATCCTCGGCATCTTGCACCGTACCTTTACCAAACGTCGTCTCTCCCACCAGTTTCACTCCAAGTCGATCCCGCAGCGCCCCCGCCACAATCTCCGAGGCCGACGCACTGCCTTTATTGACTAACACCACCAACGGCGTGCCAATGAGTCGCCCGTTTCTCTCCACCGAAAAAGTTTGCGTCTGATATTTCCCTTGCTGTTGGACCACCACCCCATCTTCCAAAAATTCACTCGCCAAAAACACACTGCCCGTTAAAAATCCTCCTGGGTTATTTCTTAGATCCAACACTATCCCTTCAAAATCCGCTGCTCCCTGCCGCAAGAGAATCGTCCGCACCGCATCGTTCCATTGCGACTCCGTTAGCTCCCCGAAGCGATACACCTTAAGCCACGCCACGCTCCCCTCATCCGCCGCCCGCCAAAT